>CAZAPO010000071.1:0-10145 GCA_964487005.1 uncultured Flavobacteriaceae bacterium | reverse complement strand
TTCTATATAAACAATGATTTGGTTTGGAACGTTATCTGGAAAAAATTCGGTTTTAGTGTCTCCACTTGCTAAAGAAGACCCAAAAGCGCCCATCGAAATAAATAATAGAATGGTAATTCCGCCAACTAATATATAAGGAAGACGACCAGTTAAAGCGCCTCTTAATCTTTTTTCGTACCAATTTTCTAGTCTTACTAAAGCCCCATTTTGGAAAGCGTTAGCCCATTTTCTTAAGAATAACCTATACACCCAAAGCATTACAGCTGTAAAAACCATTAAAGTTCCAAGTCCTTTATAAGCTCCACCAGTAAAGAAAACGAGGAGTCCAAGAACTACCATTACTGAGGTCATGATAATGATTTGTTTTAAAGGCATGTCTTTGTCCTCAACTCGCATGAATTTAGAAACTAGTACTGAATTAAAGAAAATAGCAACGAATAAGGATGAACCTAATACCATGGACAATGTAATTGGAAGAAGCTTCATGAACTCTCCCATAACACCAGGCCAGAGACCAAGAGGTACGAAAGCGGCAACTGTTGTTAAAGTTGAAATGATAATTGGGAAAGCAATTTCTCCAATTCCTTTTTTGGCTGCTTCTTTTCTACTCATTCCTTCTTCGTCCATAAGACGATAAACGTTTTCGACAACCACAATACCATTGTCTACTAACATTCCGAGTCCCATGACCAGTCCAAACAAGATCATTACGTTAAGCGTGTAACCAAATAGGTTGAGCAACATTAATGACATAAACATTGACATTGGAATTGCAAACCCTACAAAAATTGCATTTTTAAAGCCTAAGAAGAACATTAACACCGTTACTACCAGAATTACTCCAAAAATGATATTATTAACTAAATCGTCTACCTGCCCAATGGTTTTTGGAGACTGGTCGTTAGAGATATTTACTGAGAGGTCTGGAGGAAATACATTGGCTACCGCATCATTCACTATTTCATGAATTTGTTCGGCTGCATTCACCATATTTTTTCCAGCCCGTTTCTTAACATCAATCATTACCACAGGGTTACCATCTTGACGTGCGTAGGTAGTTTTGTCTTTTTCGCGAAAAGAAACCGTGGCAATGTCTCTTAAATAAATAGGAAAATCATTTTCAGATTTAACGACAAAATTATCAAGGTCTGAAGGGTTTTCTATTTCGCCCAATACACGTATGGTTCTACGTTGTCCACTGGCAATTAGGTTACCTGCAGACATGGTCATGTTACCACCATTAATGGCATTGATTACATCATCAAAACTCACCTTTGAAGCCATCATTTTATAAATATCGACGGCAACTTCAACTTCCTTTTCTTGAGCACCTCTTATTGGTGCTTCTTTAATTTCTGAAAGATCTTCGATTTCATCCTGTAAATATTCTGCGAATTCTTTTAAACGTTGTATCGGGTAGTCACCCGTAATATTAATGTTGAGAATAGGCATTTCTTCAGACATGCTTAACTCAAAAACATTAGGCTCTACTTTAGCCCCATTGAAGGTTGGCCAATCTTCTGATGCCGTTTCTGTGTCGACCTCGTCTTTTACTTTTTGTTTTGCTTCATCAACACTAATATTTTCATCAAACTCTACAATAACCATAGAGTAGTCTTCTTGTGATGTAGATACAATTTCTACAACATTACTTACCGTTTTTAATTTGTCTTCTAATGGGTCTGTAATTAATTTTTCTACATCTTCTGCAGTGTTTCCTGGATACACCGAACTTACATAAATTTTGGTCTCATTAATTTCTGGAAAATTTTCTCTTGGCATCGCATAAAATGCGCCTATACCAAGAAATAAGATTACCGCAATTAACACATAAATAGTTGTTGAATTATTAATTGCCCAAGATGATAACGGAAACTCTTTGTTAACTTTTTTCTGTTCTTTTGTCATCGGTATGAGGTTATTCATTAATAATTTCTACGTCCTGATCTTCTTTTACGCTACGTGCACCTTCTTCTACAATGGCCATTCCAACTTCTATACCTGATAGCACTTCAATATTGTCGTCCTGAGAACGCCCTGTTTCTATAATTACTCGTTTGGTCTTTCCAACATTCTCACCATTAACTTCTTCAACTATATACACATATTGTTGTCCCTGTGCGTTTTCTGAAATTACACTCAACGGAATCATAATTGCATTGTTATTCGTGTAATCGTTAATTTTTAGTTTGGCTGTTAAATTTGGTTTCACCATGCCATCTTTATTGGGTACACTAACTTCAATTTTAAAGGTTCTATTGGCAGGGTTAATAAAACTGCCTGCTTGACGCACTTTTGAGTCTAGTGTCATTCCTCCCAATACAGGAAACTCAACCTTAACAGCTTTGCCATTGGTTACACTTGTTATATAGGCTTCTGGAACTGCTGTTTCTATGTACATATTATTGAGGTTTACAATCCTTATAAGCTGTGACATTCCCGGAGACACAACACTCCCTTGTTCAGTGATAACATCATCAATAGTTCCAGAAAATGGAGCTCTCACTTCTGTTTTAGCCAACTGACTTTTCATTTGATCTACTGCTCTGGCTTGTGCTTCGTATGTTGATTTAGCCTGTAAGTATTGAATTTCACTACCTATTTTTTGATTCCAAAGACGCTCTTGTCGTTCGAAAGTAGTTTTTGCTAGATCAGCCTGTATTTCTAACTGTGCTAATTGCTGCGCTAGACCTCCATCATCAATTTTTGCGAGTAACTGCCCCTTTGTAACACGTTGCCCTTCCATTACATAAACTCGTGAAAGCACACCACTGTATTCTGGATAAATAACCAGGTTTTGTTTGGTTGAAACATTACCTTGGAGTTCTAAATAATGATTAAAAATTGTTTCGTTAGCACTAAAAGTGGTAATCTGCGACAGTTTTTTATTGGTATCTAATTTTGCGATTTCAGCACTTAATAGATCTAATTGATTAGATAGTTCTAGTTGTGCTTTTTCAACCTCTTTTTTCTTATTCTTTATTTGTTCGAGATCGCCAGAAGCAATTACAGTTTCTACTGTTTGCCCTTTTGTTCCTCCTCCACAAGAGGCAAGTACTGCTGCGATTATTACTATTGAAAATATCTTTTTCATGTCTGTGGTTTCTATTTTTTTAATGATTGATTTTTAGTTTTTTGGTAGTTCGTTTAAAACCGTTTCTAAAGCTGCTTTTTGATTTATTACATCAAGCATTGACTGTAAGTATTCTTGTTGTGAAGCATACAATTGTGTTTGTGCTTGTCGTAATTCGAAGCTTGAAGCAATTCCTTCAAAGAATTTTGTTTGATTCTTTTGCTCTATGCGCTCTGCAAGATTTAAGTTTTGTTTTTTGTTCTCATAGTCTTCAATGGCGAAACGATAGTTGCTCTTGGCTTGCGAGATTTGAAGTTTCAACTTTTGTTCTGTTTCTAGTAAATCATCTTTTGATTTTTCAAGATTAATCTTCGCTTTTTGTGTGGCAGCACTTCGTCCTAATGAACTAAAAATGGGAATGTTCATACTTACACCCAGAAGTGAGGATCCAAACCATTTTTGCTCACTTTTTAAAAAGTCAAAATTGTTACTATTTCCAGCATACCCTGCATTTACAAAAGCATCTAGTGTTGGTAACGCCTTACTTTTTTCAAGTTTTAAGAGTAATTCTTTTGAACGTGTGTCGTTTGCTGCAATTCTATAGTCAATCGTGTTTTCAACATTTTCATTTGCCTCAAGTAAACTAAGAACTATGTTTTGTGATGTTAAACTTTCTAAGGAATCAGTAAGGCCAATGCTTGCATTCACGTCAAGCCCTAGAGTGATATTTAGCATTTGATAGGCCAACGTTTTTAATCTGTTGGTGTTGTTTAAGTTACTTTGAATGCCAGATAAGGTAATCTGTAATTGTTCTACACTCTCTTCTTCGGTTAACCCGTTTTCGTAAATTTTTGAAGTTTCATCTAAGTTTTTTTCTAAAACAGATTTATTTCGCTCTAATATTGCAACACTCTGCTCTGCTAATAATACATTTCCATAAGCATTTACTACTGCTTGTCTAACCTCTAGGTCTGTCTTTTCTTTTGCATTTTCAGAGATTTCCAAGAATACCTTTGCCGATTGTAACCCTACGAGATAGGAGCCATCAAATATTTTTTGATTTAATCGTACAGTAGCATTCATTGTTTGTTGAGTTCCAAATACAACTTCTGCAAATTCTCCGGGGTTACCTCCAAAAAATTCGGCTGGGATAAGCGAAACCTGCTGCTTTAACCAGTTGTTATAATCTATTGATGCACTTATTTGAGGTAAACCTGTTGAGGTGGTTTCCCACTTCTGTTGTTTGGCACCTTCTATATCTCGTGCAGCGTTTTTGGCCATTCTATTATTTTCTAAAGCGTAATCAATGGCTTCCTGTAAACTAAAGCTCTGCGTTTGATTTTGAGCAAAGCTTATGTTTATTGTTAGTATTAGTAATGATAATACCAGTTTCTTTTTCATTTCTTTTTTGTGATTAGTTTGATTGATATTTAATTAGTTGTTGTTCTAGTACTGAGTGACCATATAAAGTGGCGATTGCACGAGTGTGATATTCAAGTGCTTTTATTTCTGTATGTAAGATTTCTGCTAATGGCTGATCTTGAAAAAATGGGCTTTCATGTATACCAAATACCAAAATGAAATAGAATTTCATTACCATTTCTCGATCAATATCTTCTCTATAAAGTTTCTCTGCAATTCCCTTATCTAGATTCTGTGTAATGCAATCACTAAAGGTGCACATTTCGTGCTCCATGAGTTTAGCGAATGTTTCGGGGTAGTATTTTTTTAACTGAAACATTGGTGAAGACTTTGCGTTTTTGAACATATTTTTAAAGACATTCTTAATCACAAAATTTTCTTCTATGGCATTGTATTTTTTTGAGATGATGTCTTCAATAAGCTTGTCTATTGCCATATGAACATAGGTCACAGTTTCATCCACCAGATGATCTTTGTTATCAAAATACTTATAAATGGTTTTTTTTGAAATTCCCATTTCTCTAGAAATATCATCCATTGTGACACTCTTAAAACCAAATTTTAAGAACATATCTCCTGCTTTATCAATAATTTTTTCGCGCATAGGTATTTTGATTTTGGACTGCAAAAATAGGCATGGAAACTAAATAAACAAAAAAAGTTTCCAAAGTTTTACAATTAATTAACATTAAATGTTTCAATTGGTATTTTTAATGTGTGCAATTCGATTATTTTTGTGTCATGCAAACCATAAAGACCTACCAAGAAACATTTCTTAATTTTTTATCTAACAAGGTTCAAACAAGTGAACCAGATAATTTGTATGCGCCCATACATTATATTTTACAGTTAGGAGGGAAAAGACTCAGACCGGTTTTGACCCTATTAACTACAGATATTTTTGGAGGAAACCCTGAAAGCGCATTAGATGCAGCTTTGGCAATAGAAGTATTTCACAATTTCACATTAATTCATGACGATATTATGGATGACGCACCGCTGCGAAGGGGAGAGCAAACTGTACATGAGAAATGGGATTTGAATACGGGAATATTATCTGGAGATGCCATGTTGATAATGGCATATCAGTTTTTTGAGGGGTATTCAAAAACGGAGTTTAAAGACTTAGTGCAATTGTTTAGTCAAACAGCATTGGAGGTTTGTGAAGGACAACAATATGATATTGATTTTGAAACTCGTAGTGATGTAACTATTGAGGAATATTTGAAAATGATTGAATTTAAAACTGCGGTTTTGGTTGCAGCGGCAATGAAAATGGGGGCAATTATTGCCAATGCTTCAATTGCCGACCAAGAAAGTATTTATCAATTTGGTAGACATCTGGGTATTGCTTTTCAATTACAGGATGATTATCTAGACGCTTTTGGAAATCCTGAAACTTTTGGTAAACAGGTGGGCGGAGATATTCTCGAAAATAAAAAAACCTATTTGTATTTAAAAGCCATAGAAAAAGCAACAGAATCACAAAAAGAGGAACTGCTCAAATTGTTTAGTTTAGATGATAGTACTGACGACAAGGTCTCAAAAGTTAAGGCACTTTTTGTGGCTACTCGCGCTGATGTTGAAATTAAAAAAGCAATTGAAACTTATACGCTAAAAGCATTCTCTATTCTTGATGGATTAAATGTTGCTACTTCAAAAAAACAAATACTCAAAGAATTTGGTGAGAATTTAATGAATAGAAAGGTTTAATGAAGCAACCAGCAACTTTTGACGTTCTTATTGAAGAAGCTAATAAAATAGGGTTATATAAAAAATTGATTGCCCAGCTCAACAAAGATTTTCTACTCGCCAATATTGATCTGGGTTTTAATGAAGATATTTTACCTTCAAGTTTAAAGCTAATTTTACATGAAACCATATACAATCTAATACAGGAGAAGTTTGCCGAGTATTTAAATTTGTTGTACATCATTGATGTTCCAGAAAAAAGTGTGAAACAACTAGATGGGAGTGATATGATGCTTCTTTCAGAGCAAGTAACTTTTTTAATATTACGTAGAGAGTGGCAGAAAGTGTGGTATAGAAACAACTACTAGAAATCTTTCTTTTTTGATTTTCTTGCAATTCTCCATACTGGTAATAAAACCCAAATTATAAGAACAGTCATCGAGACGAATAATCCAAAATCTGTCCCAAAAAACTTCTTAAACACCGCACCAGTATAACCCAATAATGCAGATATATCTAATTTCAATAGAATTAAGGTTCTTGAGAGGTCAATGGGGTTTAATAAAGAACCAATTAATGAGGCCTTATCTAATGGATAATTTTCAAAAATCACCAAAGACATTAAGAACAAACCATCATATATAACTGCAAGGAATAACCATAATAAAATGGCATAACCAAACCCTTTTATCTTGTTTTCGTTTGATAGCGCTATGTTGTAGGCAAGCGCGGTAAAAATAAAGGTTAAGAATGTCCCTGTGACCAGAAGCAATGAAAAATCCCATATGACGTTAGATTGAAACAGACCATAGGCAATAAATGGAATACCTAGCCCTATTATTAAACTCATTGACAGCGATACTGCCACACCCAGATATTGACCTAAAAATATAGAAGATCGCTTAAGTGGTTGTGCCAAAAGTAACTCTGTAAATTCTTTAGAGTTATAGTAGTACATTACGCCAAAAATGGTTCCAATTAGTGGGACTAAAACAATAATTACGTTCATCAATGTGATGACTGCCTTTGAGAGATCATTATTGAGAAACAATAAGACAATACCAAGAAGGAAATAGAAAGCCAAGTATACATAGCTCCAGCGACTTCTCATTAAATCATAAAAACTATATTTTAGAATCTTAAGCATGGTTGTTATTGTTTAAAATTGATGCAATAGCATGTTCAAAATCACGTTCCTTTGTTTTATTCTTCAAGGCAGAAATGGTTCCTTTAAAGTATATTTCCCCTTCTAGCAAAAAGACAATCTCATCAGAAACTTCTTCAACGAAACTCATAATGTGCGATGTGATCAAGATAGTTTTACCTTTTTCTTTTTCTTTTTGAATAAGATCTTTTAAATGAATTAAAGATATGGGATCAAGCCCTGTGGTAGGTTCGTCTAAAATAATTAGTGGGCTTTCAAACATAAAGGTTAAAACAATATTTACTTTTTGTTTGGTTCCACCAGATAGGGTTCCAAGCTTTTTGTTTAAAAATGGTTCTAATTGGAATAATTTAATGAGTTCAATATCTTCCTTAGTGTCTCCACGAAGATCTTTAATCATTTTAATGAGCTCTTTAACTTTTAAATTACTCGGAAAATTTGCTATTTGAGGCAAATAATCAATTTGATTTCTATACGAAGCTTTGTTCTTGATATTATCTCCTAAGACTTTTATGGTTCCTTTGTTTGGAATAACCATACCTAATATAGCCTTGATGAGTGTTGTTTTTCCCGATCCGTTTGGACCAAGAACGGCAAAGATTCCACCATCTTTAATATCAAGGTTAAGGCCACTTAAAACTATATTTTTGCCAAAGCGTTTATGTAAATTTTCAATTGTTACCATGATATTTTTTTCATTTTAGGGGTTTCATCCATAAGGTTATCTGGTGTAAAAACTGGGGATACTTTTTCTGAAAAATCAATTATATCAATAAATAAACTCCTTAATAAGATGATTGTTTCTGGGGTTCGGTTAACAATGTATGAAAAGAGTTTTACTGGGCGATAGGGCACATCACCAATTCCATCTTTGTTCAGATCGTACCCAGTATAATTACTCCAATAATTATTATTAAAGGTATTGTCATTTACCTTACTATTGTATGAAATGTCGAATGAATTATATAAAAAGTTGTTTTCGGTGAATGAATTGGTATAGCAGGCTCCACGTACTTTTACTGCCCAGCCATTATTTGTAAAATCATTATTCTTATAGACAATTCTATTTGATCCTTCTACATTAATTCCAATGGTATTTTCTTCAAAGGTATTGCGTTCAATTAGGGCATCATTAATTTCTTTAAGAAGCATACCATAAGACGCACTTCCCCAATTTTCTCTAAAGGTATTGTGTATCATTTTAATGTTCTTTGAAAACATAACAGCAACACCAGCACCATTGTCTTCAAATAAGTTGTCTTCATAAATATCATTATTTGAAAACATGAAATGCAATCCATAGCGTAGGTTCTTTGAGCTTGAGTTATTTTTAATTATACAATCGTCTGAAAACTCTAAGTAAATACCGTCTCTAACACCTTGTATATAGTTGTGTTCAATTTCAATAAAGTGACTATACCACAGTTGAATACCGTTGCCAGAATTGTGCTCTTCTTTTGCTTCGCCAATAATTTTATTATGATAGATTCTTCCATGTTTTGACTTTTCTATATATATCCCAAAAAAGAGTTTTTCTAAAACGATATTTCGTATTTCAAAATTTTCACTTTTTCTTACCCTAATGGCAGCATAATCTTCGGTATAACTTATACCAACATTTATGATAAACAACCCATCAATAATAACATCATCTGAAATTACCGTAATAATCTCTCCCTTTTTTTCACCATCTATTATCGGATAATTTTCGCCAATAATAGTCAATGGTTTATCAATAATAATTGAGTGTTCTTTATAGGTGCCTTTTTGTACTTTAATAGTGTCACCTGGACGCGCTAATTCTATCGCACTTTTTACAGAGGAATTGTTGCAAGAATTGCATACGGTTATTGTTTCTGCAAGACAAATGTTGGCACAAAATAAAGCAGTATAAAAAACTATATTTTTTAATAAAGATCTCATATCAAATTAGCAATAATTAGAAGTGCTATTTAAGATGAACAATAAGCTCATCCCAGGAATAGAGTTGCCCTCCTTTGGTTAGCTGAATTTCAGCAGCTTTTTCTTTGCTGGAGAAAGCCGATAAGAAAGCACCCATAGGGCTTGGAACGTTTTCGCTTATTAAAAATGTTGCTTTTGTGGCATCAATCAAAGACTCGGCTTCCAGATAGTCATTACTTAGGTAAAGTTTGATCTGCGAAGTATCAAATTCTTTTCTAAAATTCACCATGCATTCTGTTGCGTCAAACTTGTATATTTTCCCTTTTTGGGTTACAACTTCGGCGGCGTGAACTTTATCAACGATGGTCATTTTACAGAAGTGACATCCATCAACACCATACTCAATGGGTTGAGGACCAACCTGGCAGCCTAATAAAAGTAGCCCGGTAATAATTAAGAGTTGTTTTAGTGTTTTATTCATGTCTTTAGTGTTTTAATGTCTCGTTATTTTACTCGGATGAGACGACCCGATTCTTTTTGCCAATTTTAAATGCTACAAATGATAGTGCCATCCCTATACCTAAGAAGTATGCTCCTAGTTGTGGATAAGAATGCGCTTTAAAGTTTAAAATGTCTTTAGATCCAAATAGTGGCGGCTGAAAGCCCATTTGGGAGCCATCTGGATTTGTAAATTTCATGATCGCTTTTGGATCAAGGTTATGTCCGTAATCATGTTCCCATAAATAGAAATCATAAAGTCCAGCAACACTTAATGAACACATCAAAATAAACCAGGCTAAAAACCATTTGTAATTGCCTTTAAAACCTATTAGTAGTCCTAGTAAAGAGGTAATCATAATTCCCATTGGGAAAATCCTGAACTCTGGAATA
>CAZAPO010000070.1:0-18510 GCA_964487005.1 uncultured Flavobacteriaceae bacterium | reverse complement strand
AAAAGACCCAACAGACGAAGATGGTGATAATGTACCAGATTATGCAGATGTTGATAGTGACGGTGATGGGGTTAACGATAACGGTACCGATTCTGATGGAGATCAAATTAACGACGAGTATGATGTTGATGTTACTGAAGGTGAAGACGAAAATGGCAATGGGATAGACGATTTATTAGATTCTAATAGAGAAGAATACATAATGACCTTTAGTGGAAATCTTGTAAATATTATAGAAGATAACTTTACACCGTTCCCAACAGGTGATGAAGATGATGGTGATGCACAGCTTTACCTAAAAGGAGGGCAAGGAAACATGGCGGTGATTGACCTATTTAATGGTGAAGTTGAAAACGAGAGTGGAGTGAATGAGGACGCATTTGAGAACTTCTTAAATAATTTTAGAACTGTTGGTGATAATGATATCACGGCCAAGAGATTAATTAATGAAGCTTTTATTGAGTTTTATGTAGATCATACCGCAAGTCCCGGTGGAAGGATTCTTGATGAACCAGAAAGAGTATACATTTACGATTTAAATAATAATACGCCTTTAATTGATTATATAATTGATCAATCTGTAAGCGCGCAGTCTTTAAGCGCCAAAATAGACCACCTAGTTCCTCTAATTAGAGAGGATGATGAGGATCCAGAAAGTGAAGGCAAAAAGTATAAAATTAGAATCACAGAACATTTAACAAATATCTTTTTAAGAGATTCTACAAATGTGAAATTAGGGTTAGTGGTAATGCCAGGTGTTAACTCAATTGATATGCACCCATTTCTAGATACTGATGAAGAAACTGTAACGCTCATTCCTTCGGGAGCATTACTTTCACCCCAAGGAACTGTACTTCATGGAAATAATTCTTTAGATCCGTTAAAAAAAGCTAAATTGACCATTTATTACACAGAACCAGAAAACTAATCAAATTTTATGTGTGGTATTGTTGGGTATATAGGGCATCGTGATGCCTATCCTATTATTTTAAAAGGTCTTAAAAGGTTAGAATACCGTGGATATGATAGTGCAGGAATTGCGCTCTATGATGGTAATGAAATAAAACTGTCTAAAACAAAAGGAAAGGTTGTCGATCTTGAAAAAAGGGTCGAAGAAGAAATTTCTATAAACGGTACACTTGGTATTGGTCATACACGATGGGCTACTCATGGGGTGCCTAATGACGTGAACTCTCATCCACATTATTCAAATTCGGGGAATCTGGTTATTATTCACAATGGTATCATTGAAAACTATGAAGCCCTCAAAAAAGAATTAATCAATAGAGGTTATACCTTCAAATCTGATACAGATACTGAGGTTTTAGTTAACCTAATAGAAGATATAATTATTAATGAAGATGTTAAGCTTGGTAAAGCAGTTCACATTGCGCTAAACCAAGTTGTTGGAGCCTATGCCATTGCAGTTTTTGATAAAACAAAGCCAAATGAAATAGTTGTAGCTCGCCTTGGAAGCCCATTGGCTATTGGAATTGGTGAAGACGAGTTCTTTATTGCTAGTGACGCTTCACCTTTCATTGAATATACAAACAATGCCATTTATTTGGAGGATGAAGAAATGGCCGTCGTGAGAAGAGGGAAAGAAGTTAAGGTTAGAAAGATCACAGACGACTCCATGGTCGACCCTTATATACAAGAACTGCAGTTAAATCTTGAACAGATAGAAAAAGGTGGTTACGACCATTTTATGCTAAAAGAGATTTATGAACAACCGCATGCTATTAAAGATACCTATAGAGGACGTTTATCTCTTGAAAAAGCAATCATTAAGTTAGCAGGTGTTGAAGACAACATGAAAAAGTTTTTGAATGCCGACAGAATCATTATTGTGGCATGCGGGACCTCGTGGCATGCAGGTTTAGTTGCCGAATATATTTTTGAGGACTTAGCACGAATCCCAGTTGAAGTTGAATACGCATCTGAATTTAGATATAGAAACCCAGTAATAACAGAAAATGATTTGGTAATTGCTATTTCTCAATCAGGAGAAACAGCAGATACTCTTGCAGCAATCAAACTTGCAAAAGAACGAGGAGCATTTGTATTTGGTGTTTGTAATGTGGTTGGATCATCAATTGCCAGAGAAACCAACGCAGGTGCTTACACACATGCTGGACCAGAAATTGGGGTTGCCTCTACCAAAGCATTTACAACTCAAATTACTGTACTTACATTATTAGCATTACGCTTGGCAAGAGCAAAAGGAACGATTTCGAGTTCAGATTTTCGTTTACATATGTTAGAGTTGGAAATGATTCCAGCAAAAGTTGAAAAAGCCTTACAAGCCGATAAGCATATACAAATGATTGCAGACACCTATAAAGATGCAACCAATTGCTTATATCTTGGAAGAGGATACAATTTCCCAGTGGCTTTAGAAGGAGCCCTAAAATTAAAGGAGATTTCGTACATACACGCTGAGGGCTATCCTGCTGCTGAGATGAAGCACGGCCCAATTGCGTTAATTGATGAAAACATGCCTGTGATTGTTATTGCAACCAAAAAAGGGCATTATGAGAAAGTTGTAAGTAACATACAGGAAATAAAGTCTCGTAAAGGAAAGATTATAGCCGTAGTAACAGAAGGAGACCAATCTGTAAAAGAGTTGGCAGATCACGTTATTGAGGTTCCAGAATCGTTAGAATCATTATCACCATTACTTACTACCATACCCTTACAACTATTATCCTACCACATTGCTGTGATGCTAGGAAAAAATGTAGATCAGCCTAGGAATTTAGCAAAATCTGTTACTGTAGAATAAGAATTCCTTAATGTAACTGGGTGTTTACTGCATTTTTTTTAAAATCGAATCAAAAAAATGCTATATTAGCGGCAGTTATATTATGCGTGCATAGTTATTTTTTTGTCAAATGACTTCCTGTTCAAAAAATATACACCTATATTGTTTATAGAAAATTAAATCAATCCCAATATGAAAACTATTATCCAAATTTTTCTTGTCTTTTTTTGCGTAACTCTACATGCACAAACGACAATAAGAGGTAATGTTTCTGATCAAAATGGGCAACCTCTCCCAGGAGCCAATATTATAGTTGTTGGTACTTCTAGTGGTGCCGTAACCGACTTTGATGGAAACTTTACACTAACAACAAGTCAAAACCCTCCTTTCACACTTCGTGCCAGTAGTGTAGGTTTTGAATCACAGACTCAAGAAGTTACTTCAAATAACCAGACTGTAAATTTTACATTACAGGAAGGTAATGAATTAGATGAGATTGTAATTTCTGCATCTAGAACACCAGAAAGAATTTTTGAATCACCCGTAACGGTGGAGCGTTTTGGACTTAAAGAAATTAGAAATACTGCCTCGGCAGATTTTTACGATGGTCTAGAAAACCTCAAAGGTGTTGATATTAATACAAACAGTTTAACGTTTAAGGCAATTAACACAAGAGGTTTTGCTACTTTTGCCAACTCGCGATTTATGCAGTTAGTTGATGGAATGGATAACTCTGCACCTGCCTTGAATTTCCCATTAGGAAACCTATTAGGGATGATAGAAACAGATATTCAAAGCGTTGAATTACTTCCAGGTGCGGCATCTGCATTATATGGTGCAAACGCATTTAACGGAATCCTATTTATGCGTAGTAAAAATCCGTTCGATCATGCTGGTATAAGTGGTTACTATAAACAAGGGATCACATCTCAAGATCAGGCTGGAGATAATACCTACACAGATTTTGGAATTAGAGCTGCTTACAAGTTCAGTGAAAAATTTGCAGCCAAAGTTAACTTTGGTTACTTAAAAGGTACAGACTGGGTGGCTAATAATTTAACAGGTAAGCCTGGAACTGGTGCCACCAGAGCAGATGTAGATTATGATGGAATTAATATCTATGGAGATGAGGTAAGCACTAACATTAATGGTGTTGCACAGGCCTTAGTAGGTCTTGGATTATTACCTCCAGGTGCAGATGCATTAGTACCTTCCGTAAATGTTAGTAGAACGGGTTATGCTGAAAGTGATTTAACCGATTACAATGCCGAAAGTGTAAAAGCAGACTGGGGATTATATTATCGCCCATGGGAAAATGACTTTGAGGTTTCTTACGTTGGAAAATATGGTACAGGATCAACGATATACCAAGGGATAAATCGTTACGCGATTGACGATTTTAATATGCAACAACATAAGTTAGAAATTAGAAATGATAATTTCTTTTTACGTGGATATATGACAGAAGATCAAGCTGGTGATTCTTATGATATGGTATTTACAGGTATCAACATTAATAGAGCATGGAAAGATGACACCTCTTGGTTTGGACAGTATGTTGGTGGGTATTTCCAAGCCTTTGCAGGATTAATCCCTGGAGTTCCTGCGGGTAATGTGACTGCGGCACATGCTGTAGGTCGTCAAGTTGCTGATACGGGAAGATTTCTTCCAGGAACACCAGAGTATCAAAATGCCTTCAACCAAATTACCAATGATCCAGATTTAACAACTGGTTCTAAATTTCAAGACAACTCAAAAATCTATCATGTAGATGGAAACTATAATTTCTCACACCTAACTGATGTTGCTGAAATACAAATTGGTGGTTCTTATAGAAGATATGAATTAAACTCTTTTGGAACCATTTATACCGATTTTGATGGACCAATTGATTATTCAGAGGTTGGTGTTTACACACAAATTCAAAAGAAACTTGCCGATGACAGATTAAAACTTACAGGATCTGTACGTTATGACAAGTCTGAATTATTTGACGGATTCTTTTCTCCACGTTTCTCTATTGGATATACGTTTGGAGAAAATAGAAATAGAAACTTACGTTTCTCTGTTCAAACAGGATTTAGAAACCCTACAACACAAGATTTGTATATAGGTCTTGATGCAGGTAGAGCGTTACTCGTTGGATCTGCGCCTGATAACCTAGACCGTTACGAAAACACTTTTGATGTAAGTGTTGCTGGTCAAGGTGTAGGTGTACCTGCAAGTATTACACAAACTGGGCGTGCAGCCTATGAAAATTCATACTCGGCTGCCTCAGTATTGGCATTTGCGGCCACTGGAAATCCTGCATTGCTAGAAATAGGAAATCCAGACGTAGTGAAACCAGAAAAAGTGACTTCTTTTGAAGTTGGTTATAGAGCAAAATTTGAAAACGTTACTATTGATTTAAGTACATATTATAACAAGTATGAAGACTTTATTTCTACAGAAAATGTAATTGCACCGTACTATGGTGCTGTAGGTGATGGCTCTCTTTCTATTTTAGCAATTGCAAGCGGTGATTATGAGGTGTATTCTACGTATACAAACTCAGATGCAGATGTAAAGTCTTATGGTGGTTCAATTCAAGTATCTACTAAGATATTTGGTGACTACGATCTATCTGCAAACTACACCTATGCAAAAGAAGACTTTGATAAAGCAAGTGATCCAGATTTTATTACCAACTTTAACACGCCTGAACATAAATTCAAGGCAAGTTTTGGTAACACTGATCTTTTTAGAAACTTTGGATTTAATGTAGCTTGGAGATGGAGTGATACTTATTTATGGGAAGCTTCATTTGGTAATGGAGATGTGCCTTCTTTTAATGTCTTAGATGCACAGATTAACTTACGTGTACCAAGTATGAAGTCAACCTTTAAGGCTGGTGCCACAAACTTGTTAGGTGATGACTATTTTACGGCATTTGGTACTGGATTTATTGGATCACAATACTATGTATCTTGGGTAATAAACAACCTATAAGATGTACTAAGTTTATAAAATTTAAATCATTAAAACCCAGAAATTTGTTCTGGGTTTTTTTGTTTTTTGGAGATTCATATATCCTAAAAAAGACGAGCTAAAAAAACCTATTTATTTTGATGAAGTTTGTGCGGTATTTTTAATTAATTAATATATCTTTGCAGCGCAAAAAATCGGCTGATTTTTGCTTTAAAATTTAAGACAAACAATAAATATAAAAGTAATGTCAAAAGTTACAGGTAAAGTTGCACAAATTGTAGGAGCAGTTATTGATGTTGAATTCGCTGCTGGAACAGAACTTCCAAAGATTTACGATTCATTAGAAATTAACAGGCCTGATGGTTCTACCTTAGTATTAGAGGTACAATCTCACATTGGTGAAGATACTGTTAGAACAATTGCAATGGACTCTTCAGATGGTTTAAGTAGAGGTACAGAAGTTATTTCAACTGGTAACGCAATTCAGATGCCTATTGGTGATGATGTATATGGACGTTTATTTAATGTTGTTGGAGATGCAATTGACGGAATAGGAGATTTACCTAAGCAAGGTAAGGATGGTCTGCCAATTCACCGTCAAGCACCAAAATTTGAAGAATTATCTACTTCTTCTGAAGTATTATTTACAGGTATTAAAGTAATTGACCTAATTGAACCTTATGCAAAAGGTGGTAAAATTGGTTTATTTGGAGGTGCTGGTGTAGGTAAGACAGTATTGATTCAGGAATTAATTAACAATATTGCAAAAGGTCACGGTGGTTTATCTGTATTTGCTGGTGTAGGAGAAAGAACGCGTGAGGGTAACGACTTACTTCGTGAGATGTTAGAATCTGGAATTATTAAGTATGGTGATGACTTCTTACACTCAATGGAAGAAGGTGGATGGGATTTAACCAAAGTTGATAAGAAGGTGATGCGAGAGTCAAAATGTACGTTTGTATTCGGACAGATGAACGAACCTCCTGGAGCACGTGCGCGTGTAGCATTATCTGGATTAACTATTGCTGAATATTTTAGAGATGGTGCTGGTGATGGTCAAGGTAAAGACGTATTATTCTTCGTAGATAACATTTTCCGTTTCACACAAGCTGGTTCGGAGGTATCTGCACTTCTTGGTCGTATGCCTTCAGCAGTAGGTTACCAACCTACATTAGCAACTGAGATGGGTGCCATGCAGGAGCGTATTACTTCTACCAAGAAAGGATCTATTACATCGGTACAGGCGGTATACGTACCTGCGGATGACTTAACAGACCCTGCGCCTGCGACAACCTTCGCACACTTAGATGCGACTACTGTACTTTCAAGAAAGATTGCTGAGCTTGGTATTTACCCAGCGGTAGATCCACTAGATTCAACTTCAAGAATCTTAACTGCAGACATCTTAGGAAATGACCATTATGACTGTGCTCAAAGAGTAAAAGAGTTATTACAACGTTATAAAGAACTTCAAGATATTATTGCAATTCTTGGTATGGAAGAATTATCGGAAGATGATAAAATGGCTGTAGGACGTGCTCGTCGTGTACAACGTTTCTTATCGCAACCATTCCACGTTGCAGAACAGTTTACTGGTATCCCAGGAGTATTGGTAGATATTAAAGAGACAATTAAAGGGTTTAACATGATTATGGACGGTGAATTAGATCACCTACCAGAAGCAGCATTTAACCTTAAAGGATCTATTGAAGAAGCAATAGAGGCAGGTGAAAAAATGCTTGCTGAAGCTTAATAAAGACAATTAGACTATGCATTTAGAAATTGTAACTCCAGAAGCCACTTTATTTAGTGGTGAAGTTGATTCGGTAGCCGTTCCAGGCGTGAATGGTGAATTTGAAATGCTTAAAGATCACGCTCCTATTGTATCTTTACTAAAAGAAGGACATGTTAAGGTTCATGGAGAAATTGAACTTGAAGAAGAAGTTGAAGATAAGTTTACAAAAACCGACAGAGGTTTTTGGTTACCCATTAATTCGGGAACCATTGAAATGAATGACAATAAAATAATAGTTTTAGCAGACTAAATTTTTATAAATAAAACAAAAAAGGCGATGCAATGCATCGCCTTTTTTGTTTTTATACCTTAATGAAGATTTTCTTTTTATACATCCAATAAGCCAGTGCCAAATAAAATGCTATTACTGTTAATGCATATAATAATGACGACATTTTGTCTGATATAAAGTCTTGGACGTATATGTTATTATATAACCAAGAATGAACACTGTCATCACCAATTTTTGTGAGGCCAAAGGTTTTTGAAATAAAGCTTGATAGAAAGAAAATGGTAATGGCATTCATTCCTGCATATTTAAAAATGCTACCCATTTTTACCTTTTTAACATCGGTGAAGAAATAAATAATGGCCAATATTAAAGTGGCCCAACCACTAGTAACTAAGACAAAGCTGCTGCTCCAAATTGCCTTATTGATAGGAAACAAATAACTAAAGGCATATCCTGTAACTAAGAAACCGGCTGCTGCAATAAATAACAAACGTATTTTTGTAAGTCCGTCTAACAACTTTCCAATTAAAATACCTGATAGACATGTAACTATTGCAGGAAAGGAACTTAATATTCCTTCAGGGTCATAATCATCTTTCCACATATGTTCTCCCAAAATATTTAAATCAATAAAATTAGCCCAATTGTTAGCAGCACGGTCAAATGTTGGCGCCGCACCATCAGGTAGTGGAACAAATCCCATAAATGCCCAATATCCTAATAAAATAGTAACTCCAATACCAATAAGTGTTTTCCAGTTACAGTTTAGATACAATATAGCCGAAATACAGAAAACTACACCAATACGCTGAAGCACTCCTGGAATCCTTACTGTTGACAAATCATTGAAAAAAGGCATATATGGAAGAAACCAGTTCAAGAAGAAACCAAGTCCTAATAATTTGAGTGTCCTAATAAATATCTTTTTATAGGTAGCTTTTGCATTAGGTTTGTTCTTGTAAGCAAAATAAATGGATATCCCTACTATAAATAAAAAGAAAGGGAAAATTAAATCTGTAGGAGTTAATCCATGCCAATCTGCATGTAGCAAGGGTGCATAAACATGGCTCCACGTTCCTGGAGTATTAACCATGATCATTGCTGCAATAGTAAATCCTCTTAATAAATCTACCGATTCGATTCTTTGTTTCATGTCTATAATACGTTTGTTTTAATCTTTGCCCAGGTTTGTTTTAACAAGAATGCACTTAACAGCGCAGCAAATGTTAATATAAGGGCCCAGGTGGTTTCACCGTAAATCCAATAACCAGTTGCAAATAAGCAACTATAGATTAACACACATCCTAGTAGCATGGCAAGAATCCCTGAAGGAACACTCCATTTTTCATCTTTAATATGTAGGTCTATACCATCAGTATTGGCATCATTCACCACTTTTTGCCAACCTGGTCCTCCTGGTTGAATCTTTTTATAGAATGAGTTCAACACCTCTTTAGATTCTGGTGCTGTAACAAAAGTTGCAATAACCCATATCAAGGTGGTCACGATAACAACAAATGGTATTTCAAACCAAGTAGGGAATATTCCTGTTTCTGCGGCAAAAAGGAATGCACCAAATGATGTAGCTTTAATGGTAATAGATAATATACCTGAGGCAAACATCGCCGATATTTCCGTCCAAGCATTAATACGCCACCAAAACCATCTTAAAATAAAGATGAGTCCAGTACCAGCTCCAAACAACAATAGCATACCAAATACTTCCATAGCATTTTGCATTAATAAAGCCAATCCTGCACTTAATACCATTAATACTATGGTCGAAATTCTTCCTACGACTACTAACCTTTTTTCTGAAGCTTCAGGGTTTATTTGCTGTTTATAAAAATCGAAAACTATGTATGATGATCCCCAATTTAATTGTGTTGATATAGTTGACATATAAGCAGCAATGAGAGAAGCCAAGACGAGTCCGAGTAATCCGCTTGGTAATTTAGTAAGCATCGCCGAATACGCCAAATCATGCCCTAATTTGTCGTCACTAATATTTGGAAAGGCCTCTTGTATACTTGCTATATCAGGAAATACAACCAACGAAGCAAGTGCCACTAAAATCCATGGCCAAGGTCTTAAAGCATAATGCATTATATTAAAGAAAAAGGTTGCGCCAATAGCATGGTTTTCATCTTTCGCTGCCAACATACGTTGGGCGATATAACCTCCACCCCCTGGTTCTGCTCCTGGATACCAAGAACTCCACCATTGAACTGCCAATGGAATAACTAATAATGCAATGACCATTTCGGTATTACTAAAGTCTGGTAATATGGATAGTTTGTCGGTTACGTTTTCATTTGTAATTAGGGCTTCTATTCCTCCTACTTCCGGAAGATTCACTAAATAATATGCGGCACCAATGGCTCCTGCCATTGCTGTAAAAAATAATATAAAATCTGTGTATACTACCCCTTTAAATCCACCCATAGCGCTAAAAACCATAGTAATTAATCCTGCACTTACAACAGTCTGCCATGGCTCTAAGCCCAACATTATTCCTCCTATTTTTATGGCTGCTAATGTTACTGCCGACATGGTAATTACATTAAAAATTACACCTAGATAAACGGCTCTAAACTTTCTTAAGAAACTTGCGGGTTTACCGCCATATCGCAGTTCGTAAAATTCTAAGTCGGTATTAACATTTGATTTACGCCAAAGTTTGGCATATACAAACACGGTTAACATCCCTGTGATTAAAAACGCCCACCAAATCCAATTACCAGAGACGCCATTGGTTCTTACAATGTCTGTTACTAAATTAGGCGTATCTGTTGAAAAAGTGGTCGCCACCATTGATAAGCCCAATAACCACCAAGGCATGCTTCTCCCTGATAAGAAGAATTCTGTGGAGTTTTTACCAGACTTCTTAGAAACGTAAATACCAATAAATAAAGTTGTTGCAAAAAATAAGACGATCAGGACAATGTCAAATGTGGATAAGTCAACCATAGTTTAGTTAGTTAATTTGTCTAGTAAATTAACAAATAAATATACGATAGCATAAATAAATTCTACCAGCAACCTGTTTCAGTCGCTAAACAATTGGCTTTAATGGATAGGAATAGGAAAGTTGATTAATCTTTATTGTCTTCTCTCACATTAAAAATACGCTCTTTGGCTGTTTTCAAATAGTTTCTCCCTATAGGTATTTTTCTATCAGACAGTTCTATCAAGTTGCCATCTATCGCGGCAATTTTATTTATCGATATAGTATATGAACGATGTACCCTAATAAAATTTGACTGCGGTAATTCCTCGGTGATAGCAGATAAAGATTTATGCACTACATAATCTCCCAAATTGGTAATTACTTTTATATAATCCTTCAAACTTTCTATATACAAAATATCATTCAGGTTCACCTTTATAAGTTTTTTGTTCACTTTTAAAAATATATGTGGTTCTTGTTGAAGCCCACCATCTATTGAAGAATTAGAAATAAAAACTTGCTGATAAATTTTATTCACCGTCTTTAAAAAGCGATTAAATGGAATTGGTTTTACTAAATAATCTAGCACATCTAACTCAAAACTCTTAACGGCGTATTCTCTATATGCGGTGGTGATAACCACTAGGGGTTTATTATTTAAACTTTCAATAAAAGTAAAACCTGTCATTTGCGGCATATTGATATCTAGGAAAACTACATCAATTTTTTCCTGTTCAAGGATACTATAGGCTTTTAGAGGATTGTTGAAGGTGTCAACAATTTCAATGTTATCGAAGTTCTTTAAATGGTCTTCAATAACATTTATTGCTAAAGGCTCATCATCAATTATAATGCACTTTATTGTCATCTAACAGGAATCTTTAAATACAGTTTATATATATTATCTACTACCTTAGTTTTTAACTCATAATTGTTATAGAATAATAAGCTTAGCCTTCTTTTAGAGTTAGCCAATCCAATTCCGTGTTTCTCATTACTCTTAACATCTGGATTAAAATTATTTGAAAGTTTGAAGATTAAATAATCTTTCCCAATTATTTCAAAACTCATATTAATTTTTATGTGGTCATTATCTCGCAGTCCATGTTTAAAGCAATTTTCTACGAACGATAAAAATAATAAAGGTGGTACTTCAACATCTTCAATATTTCCAGTAATGTCCAACTCACACTCCACCTTATCGTTATATCTCAAACGTTCTATATCTATAAAATTATTAATATGATTTATTTCTTGCAACAAACTGGCTCTAGAGCTGTTTACTTCATATAATACATATTGCATCATTTCAGAGAGTTTGATCACCAACCTAGGCGCTTTATCTGATTTCTTTAAGGCAAGTGCATATAAATTATTTAAGGTGTTAAAGAAAAAATGAGGTTGAATTTGTGTGCGTAAATATTTGAGTTCTGTACTTAATTGTAATTGCGCCAAATCCTCATTTCTTCTTTTCTCTATTGCCCAATCAATTACTAGTTTTATTGCTGTAACAAATCCCAGCACATAAAGTTCTCCTAGAACCACTGCAATCACATGATTTAATTCAAGAAAACGCCCAGCTTCTTCAGCTTCAGGCCAAATTTCTTTGGTAACCAGCCAATAATTTAATCCTGTTCTAACCAAATAAACTAATGCTAACATTAAAATTATGCTTAGCACATATTTTAGATATTTCTTTCTTAAAATTAGCTTCGGAATTAAATAGTAAACATTAATATAAACAACCGCAATATGAATGGGGAATTCAACCAAATTAGATTTTATTGAATACCAGTAATCATCAAAATAACTCCCCCATCTTATAACATTAAAAATAAAATAGCTCACCCAGAAAATGGCATGATACCTAAATGGAATCGTTCGGTTTATATTACTGTCAAACAGTGAAATAGCAAATTTTTTATTTGATTAGACATTACTAATAATTGGACAATTTTAAGGATATAATACTTAAATAACAATAAATTATGCAAGAGTTTATAACCCGAAATCGCTTATCGATAATAAGTTGTCGTCTATCTGTTAAAGGGAGTTGTTTATATATTTTTTTTTTTTGAGCTCCTCATTATAAATACTTTAGCCACATATTAAAGTACTATAAATACTAATTAACAAATAGTTAATGAATAGTTTTTTTATAAATACCCTTTTTTGATTAGTTTTCTAACAAGCGGAAAAATATTTTTCCGCTTGTTTTTACTTATAACAATAGTTAATTTTTACAATGAGTGTAGCCATAGCAAATTATAAAGACATCGCCTACAAAGAAGCTGGAAAATTTGAAGAAACCAGATTTGAAAAGATTCATAATATCATCTTTGATTCTTCATTAGAGGCGTCAATTTTAGTTGCACAGGAGATTGCTTCTTTAATTAGAGATAAACAAGAAAAAAATGAGCCTTGTGTACTTGGCTTAGCAACCGGGTCTTCTCCAATAAAAGTATATGAAGAGCTTGTTAGAATGTACAATGAAGAAGGATTAAGCTTTTCTAATGTTATTACTTTTAATTTGGACGAATATTATCCAATGGACAAGGCCAATATTCAAAGTTATTGGTATTTTATGCATGAGCATCTCTTTGATCATGTTGATATTTTACCAGAAAATATTAATATTCCAGACGGTAAAGTAAGTGCAGAAGATCTCTATCAGTATTGTATTGATTACGAAATGAAAATTGAAGCTGCTGGAGGTCTAGACTTTCAGTTGTTGGGTATTGGTAGAACTGGTCATATTGGGTTCAATGAACCTGGTTCTCACTTCAACTCAGGCACTAGAAATATTACCTTAGATCACCTAACTAGAGTTGATGCTGCTCCTGCCTTTTTGGGTATAGATAATGTTCCTAGAAAAGCTATAACCATGGGTATTGGTACCGTTAGAAAAGCAAAAAGAATTGTATTGCTTGCTTGGGGTGTCAATAAAGCGGGAATTATCAAAAAAACCATTGAAGGTGAAATTACTTCAAACGTACCAGCAACTTATTTACAGGAACATAACAACACTACCTTTATACTTGACAAAGGAGCCTCATCTGATTTAACAAGGGTTAAAACACCATGGTTGGTTTCATCTTGTATATGGACAGATGCATTAAAACTTAAGGCTGTAGTATGGTTAAGTGAATTAACCAACAAAGCTATCTTAAAACTTACAGACAAAGACTATAACGACAATGGTATGTCTGGTTTATTGACCGAAGAAGGAACTGCTTACGACCTCAACATAAAAATGTTTAACAAGCTGCAGCATACTATTACAGGGTGGCCAGGTGGCAAACCAAATGCCGATGAATCTAAAAGACCAGAACGAGCTTTACCGGCAAAAAAGCGTGTTATTATTTTTAGTCCACATCCAGATGATGATGTAATTTCAATGGGTGGTACTTTTGACAGGTTGGTAGAACAAGGTCATGAGGTACATATTGCCTATCAAACTTCGGGTAATATAGCGGTGTCTGATCAGGAAGCACTAAAATTTGCTGAAATTGCTAAAGCACTTAACAATAATGCCATTGAAGCCCAAAAAATTATTGACGATTTATCTGAAAAAGGAGAGTATAGTGTTGATTCTCCTGAAACTCGAAAACTAAAGGGTCTAATTAGAAGAAGTGAATCTCTTGCAGCTACTAGATATTTAAGCCTTCCAGATGAAAACGTACATTTCTTAGATTTACCATTCTATGAAACTGGCACTATCAAGAAAAATAAGCTATCTCAGGATGATATTGATATTATGTGCAGCCTTATAGAAAATATTAAACCACATCAAATTTATGCAGCTGGAGATCTAGCCGATCCCCATGGAACGCACAAAGTTTGTTTAGATGCTTTATTTGCAGCATTAGAAATTTTAAAGCCTGAGTCATATATGAAAGATTGCTGGGTTTGGATGTATCGCGGAGCATGGCATGAATGGGAATCATATGAAATAGAAATGGCCGTACCAATGAGTCCAGACCAGGTACTCAAAAAGAGACATGCTATTTTCTTCCATCAGTCGCAAAAAGATGGGGTAATGTTTCAAGGAGATGATACAAGAGAATTCTGGATGCGTGCAGAAGAACGAAACCATGAAACAGCAACCAAATATAGAAATCTGGGTCTCGCAGATTATGCTGCTATGGAAGCCTTTGTACGTTATCACTTCTAAACGTTTATTTTCATAGTGAAGCGCATATTTACAACATTATTTGTTGTAGGTTGTTTAATTTCCTGTAAAGTTGAACATCCCAACAGCAACTCATCTAATGGTAGTATTGAAGGGACTTGGCAGTTAGTATATGGGTCAATTAAAGAAAAAGATACTTTAATAGTAAAAGACCTTTCTAATACGAGTTTCATCAAAATTATTAATACGTCGCATTTCGCCTTTTTTAATCAAGCAGAAAATGATGCGAGTCAATTTTATGGTGGTGCTGGAACCTACACTTTTGATGGCACTAATTATATTGAAAAATTAACCTATACCTCTGCACTGGATTTTAAGGGTCATGAATTCCCATTCACTATAGAAATAAAAGGAGATACACTTATTCAATCAGGAATTGAAAAAATAGATGCTGCCGGAATTTATCGAGAGATTTTAGAAAAATATATTAAAATCAAACCCTAATTATAAATCAAGATAAATTAAATTCCAATCATGCTTGTCGGCCGTATACGAGTGAAGTAGCTTAAATCCAATTGCGTAATGGGCATTCATTGATCTTTTATTTTTTTTATCAACCTCTGTAATGATCAAATCAAAATGCGACCGCATTTCTTTTTCCATAAAACTGTAAAGTCCTCTAAATACTCCTTGTTTTCTATAAGCTTTAGCCACGCAAATTTGTCCCATAATAATATACGATTTGTCAGCTGTTAACGAGTTTTCAATTTGCTTAAACATAGGTCGTAAAATAGCAATATCATTTTTAAAAGCCCTAATCATACATAGTGCATACGCAATAACCTTCTCATTATGTGTTGCAATAACATGAGGACATTTATCATTCATTGCTTTCAAAATATCATAGGTGTGGTGTACGGTTACAAATCCTTCATTATTGCGCTCTTCTAAAGAAATGGCAGATGGAATATTGGTTCGCTGGAGTTCGAGAATCTGATATAACTCATTGGTTGTTTGAGCTCGCTTATATTGAATTTGTTCCATTCAAATTCTTCCTTTTAAATCTTTGATTGCTCTTAATTCAACATTCAAATCTTGAAACATTCTCACAATGCTACTTAACTTTAATTCTTCCTCATCATACTCTTGAGTGTTAATACAACACGTAAATTCCCAAAGTTCTAATACTTCTTCATTCTTAACAGAATAAGGGTTATAAGACTTGTTATCTGAGTGCATCATTAATGACTTATCGTCCTTTTTATATACCCTTTTATAAACTAATCCATCTTCTTTGGTAAGTACTATATAGGTTCTTCCATCTTTTATATCATTGATATTCTCAATAAACCTAGCGACAACAAATGCCCCGTCTTTTACTGGTAGCATAGAATCTCCTTTTATAGGAAATGCCCTGTGTGTTCCCGTAGGCAAAAAAGGAAGTTTAATCTTCTCTAATTGCTCTATATACTCTGGGTCTGCATAGCCTTCCATATAACCTGCTGATGCCTTAGCAGGAACAATATCAATTAAATCTTCGTTTATTTCATTAACAGTAATTGGAAATAAAACGCGCTTATTACCCACTTCTATAAAGGAAGTGTCTTTAGCAATACGCAAGTCATTTTTTACAAGGATATCTATCGGGATATCAAAATAATTTGACAATGCAATAAGTCTATCAATTGACGGCTCAGACCTACCCTCTTCATAAGAACCAATCATAGATCGTGTCCATCCTAACTCCTCTGCAATTTGCTCTTGAGAGTACCCTTTTGATGTTCTAAGGTGACGAATATTTGCTTGTATAAATTTCATTTGCTACAAATATAAGCAATCATTACTTAAAATTGTAGTTATTTTTGTAAAAGCTATTAATCTCAATTGTCATACATATTACAGTTTACGCTATGGTACAATTAAACCAGAACGCTTGCTGGCCATTACTTCAAAGAATGGCCTGCAAACTCTGGCATTGACTGACATTAACAGTACTTCTGCTTGTCTTGACATTGTACGCCTATCCAAAAAATATGAAATAAAACCTGTACTGGGTGTCGATTTTAGAAATGGTGCTCAACAGCAGTTTATCATGCTTGCCAAAAGTAATCATGGTTTTCAAAACATTAACCGTTATCTTTCTTCCTTTTTACATGATGCAACACTCAAAATCCCTGATCAAGCTCCTCAATTAGCCGAAACTTTTGTTATATATCCATATAAAAAAGAGGCTAATCACATTCTCAAAGACAACGAGTTTCTTGGTATAAAACCCAAAGATCTTAACAAATTGAGATTTTCTAGATGGAATCGTCTTAGAAGCAAGCTCGTCATCTTAAAGACTGTCTCTTTCGAAAATAAAAGAGGTTTTAATACACATCGCTTATTACGTGCTATAGATAATAATACATTACTCAGTAAACTTCCAAAATCTGAACAAGGAGAAGAGACTGATATCATGTTACCCTACGAAGAATTATGCGAAACCTATGAAGATTTTCCTGAGCTTATTCAAAACACTAAACAGTTACTAAATAATTGTACCATCTCTTTTGATTTTTCACAAGAAACACCCAACAATCAAAAATCATATACCAAAAGTGAAACTTCAGATTACAAACTACTTAAAAAACTTACTTACGAAGGTTTAAAATATCGTTATGAAACCCCAGACAACACCATCCTTAATCGCATTAAAAAAGAATTATATATTATAAAAGAGAAAGGGTTTGTCTCTTATTTCTTGATTAATTGGCGCATTTTAGAATATGCTCGTAGTAAAGGATACTTCTATGTAGGACGCGGTAGCGGTGCCAATAGTATTGTAGCTTATTTGCTTCGTATTACCGATGTAGATCCTATTGAATTAGATCTGTATTTTGAACGTTTTATTAACCTCTATCGAAAGAATCCTCCTGATTTTGATATCGATTTTTCGTGGACCGATCGTGATGATATCACTCATTTTATTTTCAATAATTTTAAAAACGTTGCTTTACTTACCGTTTATAACACTTTTAAGTTTAGAGCTTCCGTCAGAGAATTGGGAAAAGTATTTGGCCTCCCTAAAGCCGAAATGGATTTGCTCACTAAAGGGAGGTATAATTTCAATGAATTAGACAAACTATCACAACTCGTTTTAATTTATAGTAAACAAATACAAGGTTTTCCTAATTACCTAGGTATTCATGCTAGTGGTATTATTATTTCCGAAAAACCTATTCATTATTATACTGCTACTTTTTTACCTCCAAAAGGGTTTGCAACTACACAATTTGACATGGTAGTAGCCGAAGATATTGGGCTGTACAAATTTGATATTTTAAGTCAACGTGGTTTAGGAAAAATTAAAGATGCTGTAGAAATAGTAAAATACAACCATCCTGGTAAAGCACCTATAGACATTCATGACATTAAGCGTTTTAAACAAGATGAACGTATTAAACATATTCTTAGAAATGCTAAAGCTATTGGTTGTTTTTATGTAGAATCTCCTGCCATGCGAATGCTTTTAAAAAAACTTCGTGTAGATAATTACCTAGGCTTGGTTGCAGCAAGTTCTGTTATTCGTCCTGGCGTAGCAAAATCAGGAATGATGCGTGAATACATTTTAAGATATCGTTATCCTGAGAAACGAAAAGATGCACACCCCGTATTACTAGATCTAATG
>CAZAPO010000069.1:0-7024 GCA_964487005.1 uncultured Flavobacteriaceae bacterium | reverse complement strand
AAGCAGAAATTCTCAAATGCTCGAAACGCGTTTATTAATTAAGAAGTCAGAAGGTTGGGTGCTTGCAAATTATAAGTGGAATGAGGACCAAACTGAAGCAAAATTTACGACAGATAGTCATTTTGTAGGGGTAACTTTTGAAGATAATGAACAAACTAGAACCGTAAACTATAAAATTCCGTCTTATGATGAATGTTATACCTGTCATAATAAATATGATGAAATTTTACCAATCGGTCCAAAACCTCAAAATATTAATAGTGACTTCGCATTTAGAGATGGAATTAAAAATCAATTAAAGAAATGGGCGGAAATCGGATATCTTAAAAATGATTATCCAGGTCAAATTACCTCTGTAGTTAATTGGGAAGATGAAAGTCAAGATTTATCAATGCGTGTGCGTTCTTACTTAGATATTAATTGTGCACATTGTCATTCTGATAAAGGATATTGTGAGTATGCACCAATTAGATTTGAGTTTAATAAAACCGAAGAAATATCAAATATGGGAGTTGATGTAGTACACACTTTTGGAATCGATGAAACACTAAGTCATATTGTTTCGCCTGGTGATCCAGAGGCGTCTGCATTGTTCTTTAGAATAAGTTCAACACTAGACGAATTTAAAATGCCAATCATAGGAAGGTCTCTGCAACACAAAGAAGGTGTGGAGCTACTTGAGGATTGGATTAAATCATTAGATAAAAATAAATAGCTATTAATCATAATAACCAAATCGTAATGAAACAGAAATTACTTTTACTAACTATAAGTCTCCTTACAGGGGTCATTGGAGCTCAAACGAGTTCTAATACTTGTGCGGCAGCCGATGCGGCAACGCATATAACCGCAGCCGGAACATTTAATGTGGCTTCATTCAATGGAGATTATCCAAACCCTTCTTGTGCTGGGAGTAGTGTAGCAAACAATGGAGAATGGTTTGCTTATACACCTTCTTCAGATTACAAAGTTATTGTC
Organism: uncultured Flavobacteriaceae bacterium; assembly: GCA_964487005.1. Lineage (GTDB taxonomy): Bacteria > Bacteroidota > Bacteroidia > Flavobacteriales > Flavobacteriaceae > CAZAPO01. The sequence goes on along the minus strand of CAZAPO010000069.1, from coordinate 6,046 downwards.
AGTTCAGATATTAATGGAAATAACGGAATCGATACACGACTTCATATTTATACTGGTACGTGTGGTTCGCTAAGCTGTATTGCCGGAAGTGATGATGACGGTACCAGTGTTTACAGCAGGTTATCTGTAGCAGAATTTAATGCCTCGGCTGGTCAAACCTATTATATTGCATGGGATGACAAATACGACTCAAGTGGCTTTGACTTTGAAGTTGTTGAGCAAGCTTTACTCCCAATTAGTTTTACAGCGCAAAACATTTCAACGGGAGGTACTTTTAGAGGTGTTGTAGATATGAACAACGACAATCTAGACGATATTGTATCAATTGTTACGCGTAATCAAAACAACGTTAACGTTTACGATATTAACATACAAGAGCAAACTGGTGGAGGATCTTTTATAGACAAAGATTTTGTTGTTGGAGCACCATATAGTGCTTCATGGAGTTTGGCCGCTGGTGATTTTAATAGTGATGGCTATAATGATCTTGTTTGGGGTAATGGATCTGGAGTAAATATTGTTAAAGCTGTTGGTGGTGGTTCTTCTTACGCAATAGAGAAGCAACAATCGAATGTTTTTACGCAGCGAACAAACTTTGTAGACATTAACGAAGATGGTCATTTAGACGTTTTCATTTGTCATGATATTGCTCCAAATGTTTACTATATAAATGATGGTAGTAATCAGCTTGACTATTATCAAGGAGCAGATAACAATGGGGTTCCTGAAGGACTTGGAATTTACCCTTCAGGTGGAAATTATGGTTCTATTTGGATAGATTATGACAATGATAGAGATATTGATATGTTTTTAGCCAAATGTGGTGGATCATCTGAAAGAAGAACAAACCAATTATTTAGAAATAATGGTAATGGTTCTTTTACTGAGGTTGCTGCTGCAGCAGGTCTAGCCGATCCAATTCAAACTTGGTCTGGTGCATGGGGTGATTATGACAATGATGGTGATATGGATGTGTTTGTAGGTGGTTATAATGGTGCTTCACATAAAATGATGAGAAATAATGGTGACGGTACATTTACCGATATCACTGCTCAGACAGGTTTAGGATTATTTACTTATACTGGAATTGATAATGCCACTGGCGATTTTAACAATGATGGGTTTATTGATATTTTCTCAAATGGGAATATCTTGTTGAATGATGGTGACACTACTAATATGACATTTACTGCCTATACCAGTGGAATGCCTCCACATGGTGGTATTGGAGACTTAGATAATGATGGTTTTCTTGATATTGTTACTAGTGGTGTAATTTATTACAACGATGATGATTCAGGTAATTACTTCAAGATCAATTTAACCTCGAATGGAGAAAATGGAATTGGAGCTAGAGTAGAGATTACCAGTGCAATGGGGACACAAGTTAGAGATGTGCGTAGTGGTGAAGGGTTTAGATATATGAGTAGCCTAACAACCCATTTTGGTCTTGGAGATGATACTACTATCACTTCACTAAAAATATACTGGCCTTCTAAGACGGTTGATGTATTTACAAATATCGGGGTTAATCAAACTATTACAGTTACTGAAGGTGAGACCCTTGGTAACCAGAAGCAAGATTTTATTGAAGACTTAGTTTTATATCCAGTACCTGTAAAGAAAGAACTGTATGTGCGCACAAAGTATGATTTAAGCGAGGCTATTTATACGGTATTTGATATTTCTGGTAAAAGCGTTTTAAATAGTAAATTCCCTGCAAATAAAACTATTAATGTATCATCACTAAGTACAGGAACTTACTTTCTGCGAATTATGAATGATGATGGTGCAAGAATAGAAAAATTCATTAAAGAATAAATATTCAACAAATAAATTTAATTGCAAGAAGGTCGTCTAAATTATTGGGACGGCCTTTTTTACTTTACATTTGCCAAAATAATTTTGCTCGATGCTTATAGTAAAAGACCTTACTTTTAAATATGATAAGTCTATAATTCTAGACCGTATTAGTCTAACTGCCAAAGCAGGAGAACACATTGCAATAATAGGTGAAAGCGGTTCTGGGAAGAGTACCTTTCTTAAATTGCTTTATGGCGAATTTGATCTTTTTAAAGGAAGTATTTTTTGGAAGGACACACAAATCTTGGGGCCGAGTCATAATTTGGTTATCGGTTATTCATTCATGAAATATGTTGCTCAAGAGTTTGATTTGATGCCCTACATTACCGTCTCCGAAAACATTGGGGCATTTCTATCAAATTTTAAATTAAAGGAGAAACAAGAGCGTATCGATGAATTGTTGGCTGTTGTTGAACTATCTGAATTTGCTCAAGTAAAAGTACAATTTCTAAGTGGTGGTCAAAAACAACGTGTTGCCTTAGCAAGAGCAATTGCATTACACCCAGAGATAATTTTACTGGACGAACCCTTTAGTCATATTGATAATTTTAAAAAACAATCACTGCGACGTAACCTATTTAAATTTCTAAAAAAACACAACATTACATGTATCGTTGCTACACATGATAAAGATGATGTCATTGCTTTCTCAGATAAAATTATGGTCTTAAGTCAGGGAAAAATAGTGGCAAAAGGAACTCCTAAAGATTTATATAAATCTCCAAAAACTCCTTTGGTAGCATCATTTTTTGGTGAATACAATCATATAGCAAACCATGGAATTGTCTATGCTAGCCAGATTGTTGTTGTTAATAGTTCTAAAATGAAAGCAAAAGTACTTCACTCATACTTTCAAGGAAAGTACTATTTAATTGAGGCTTCACTTAACGAGCAAATAATCTTATTTGAATCTCGTATTGCTTATACAAAAAACACCACAGTTTTTCTTTCAATTAAGAAAGACTAAAGTTTTCTTGATGTTTTCTTGTAAACAACTCCTCGCTCTTTTAGGTAATTCATAAAATATTTAAAACATGATTCATGTTTACCTACAAGCTCTGGCGGGAAAACCCCTTTTTCATTAAAAAGGCCTTCTAAAAATAGGTTTGCCGCAGCAGTAGCAGTATAACCCGTGGTTCTAGACATTGATGAAGTTTGAGTATCATGACAATATTCATCGTAGAGATTGTACACCACTTCTTCTATTTCCCCCTCTTGATTTTTACCCTTTACGGTAACCCTCATCACCGTTAATTCTTCTTCATTTTCTCCTAGTTTCCACTCAGTAAAAAGAATTTTACTTGTAACTTCTAATGGGCTAATCTGTACGCCATTCACCTTAATTTCAGAAGTTTCAAAAAACCCACTTTCCTTTAGTACTTTAATATATTCAACATGTCCTGGATATCGTAGTGTTTTCTCCTTCATGTTTGGAATATGTGGCATCGTATAAATTATTGAACGAAGTCCATCTGAATTAAAAGATTCTAGTGTTCCCGTATTTTCAAATTCTACGTATTCACAATCGGTAAGAGCTTCGCGCGTTATCACTTCACCGTTTTCAACATATCTGGCGGGTCTTGTATACTCTTCTATAACATCTACTGGAGAAAAAGGTGCCTTATAACAAAACGGCCACTTTTTCACTTTTGGTAATCCACCCACCAGGCATTCAAAATCTGTAAGGTTTAGAATTTCATTGTAATATCCTAAAATTACATTGTCCATTCCAGGTGCAACACCACAATCTACTATTGCTGTAACCTCTTCTTCTTTTGCTAGAGCATCTAATTCCAAAGAGTTTTCCGGGAAAAATGAAATATCGACAACGTTTTTTCCAGCTTCGATAATTGATTTCAATGTCTCAAACCCCAAAAATCCAGGTACCGCACAAATGACAAGGTCAAAATTTGCGATGGTTTCCTGTAGTTCTCTTTTATTTGTTACATCAAGTTTAAGTGTATTCAGCTCTCCACAATTAAGTTTTAGTTTATCTAAGGTATTTGAGTTTACATCGGTTACAGTTACATTATGTTTCTTAGCCATATCAATAGCCATTGCGCTTCCTACCATTCCGGCGCCTAGTACAATTACATTACTCATAATTTATTTTTTGTGATTAGAATTATTATTGAAGGTTTGCTAACTAAACGAGTGCGTTATAATCCAGGAATAAACACCCAGGGCATCTCATTTGTCTTAATAATTCTTCTTGAAATCATGTTATAAATGTATCAAAAAAAAGCCATAAAAAAACTCCGAATTTCTTCGGAGTGTTTTTTTATTAATAATCATATTGTTTATCCATTTCGAAATCTTCCATGAACTTCGTGGTATAATTTCCAGATAAATAATCTGGGTGATCCATTAATTGTCGATGAAATGGAATGGTTGTTTTTATGCCTTCAATTACGAACTCATCAAGTGCACGCTTCATCTTGTTAATGGCTTCTTCACGTGTTTGTGCTGTTGTTATTAACTTAGCAATCATCGAGTCGTAGTTGGGAGGTATTGAATACCCCGCATACACATGAGTATCTAATCTAACTCCATGCCCACCTGGTGCATGTAAGGTTGTAATTCTTCCTGGTGATGGCCTAAAATCATTATATGGATCCTCAGCATTAATTCTACATTCTATAGAGTGTAAGTTAGGTGTATAATGTTTACCTGATATTGGCACTCCTGCTGCAACCAAAATCTGTTCTCTAATGAGATCAAAATCTATTACTTGTTCGGTAATTGGGTGTTCAACCTGAATACGAGTATTCATTTCCATGAAGTAGAAATTCCTGTGTTTATCCACAAGAAACTCAACTGTTCCAGCACCTTCATATTTAATAAATTCGGCTGCTCTAACGGCTGCTTGCCCCATTTTTTCACGCAGCTCATCTGTCATGAATGGAGATGGAACTTCTTCAGTAAGTTTTTGATGACGGCGTTGAACAGAACAATCCCTTTCAGATAGGTGACATGCTTTCCCTGAAGAATCTCCAACTACTTGGATCTCGATATGACGAGGTTCTTCAATAAGTTTTTCCATATACATGTCATCATTCCCAAATGCCGCTTTAGATTCTTGTCTAGCCGAATCCCATGCTGCTCTCAAATCTTCTTTTTTGAAAACGCCTCGCATCCCTTTTCCTCCTCCACCTGCTGAGGCTTTAAGCATAACTGGGTAACCAACTTCTTCTGCCAATTTCTCACAGTCTTCATAAGATTCTATAATCCCATCACTTCCAGGAACACATGGTACGCCAGCTGCTTTCATGGTTGCCTTTGCATTTGCCTTGTCTCCCATTTTATCGATCATCTCTGCTGATGCCCCTATGAATTTAATGCCATTTTCTTCGCATATCTTTGAGAACTTTGCATTTTCTGATAAGAAACCATACCCTGGATGAATAGCATCTGCATTGGTAATTTCTGCTGCTGCGATAATATTTGCCATTTTAAGGTATGACTCATGACTAGGCGCTGGACCAATACACACAGCCTCATCTGCGAATTTAACATGAAGACTTTCTTCGTCGGCCTTAGAATATACCGCAACCGATTTGATTCCCATTTCTTTACAGGTTCTAATAACACGAAGTGCTATCTCTCCTCTATTAGCTACTAATATCTTTTTAAACATAACTATTGTTTTAAAAATTCAATTTCCAAGCACCAAATTCCAATAGATTGGTTTGGGATTTGTAGATTGGAATTTTTAATGGGTTATGATGGGTCTACTAAAAATAGTGGTTGATCAAACTCTACAGGTGAAGCGTCATCTACTAGAATTTTAACGACTTTACCTGATACTTCAGACTCAATTTCGTTAAATAATTTCATCGCTTCAATAACACATAAAACATCACCTTCAGCAATCGTTTGTCCAACTTCCACAAACATTGGTTTGTCTGGCGCTGGTTTTCTATAGAACGTTCCTATTATTGGTGATTTTATTGTTATGTATTTTGAGTCGTCCTCGGCTGGGGCCGCTGGGGCCACTGGTTCAGCTGGTGCCGCCGGGGCTGCAGGTGCAGGAGCAACTGGTTGAGGAACCTGTGCTGCAACCGGAACTTGCTGTACAATTGTGGTTTCAGAATCTGATCCTGTTTTAATGGTGATTTTCACATCATCCATTTCTAATTTAACCTCACTCGCTCCCGATTTGGCAACAAATTTGATTAAGTTT
>CAZAPO010000068.1:0-3181 GCA_964487005.1 uncultured Flavobacteriaceae bacterium | reverse complement strand
AGTATTAAACGCAGATGGCACACCACATGAGTCTAATGCAAGAGCTACTATTGATGATGATGACAATGATTTCTGGTTTGGTTTTGAGCAGGAATACTTCATTATGGATAAGGATACGCAATTGCCTTTAGGTTTCCCTATTGGTGGTTATCCAGGGCCTCAGGGACTTTATTACTGCTCAGTTGGTGGAAGAAACACACATGGTCGTGATTTTGTTGAAGAACATGCAGATCTATGTATCGCTGCAGGGTTAAACTTTGAAGGTATTAATCAAGAGGTAGCACCTGGACAATGGGAATTCCAAATTTTTGCTAAAGGAGCTAAGAAAGCAGGAGACGAAATTTGGGTTGCACGTTATATGCTAGATAGATTAACTGAGAAATATGGATACTACATTGAGTATCACCCTAAACCAGTTAAAGGTGATTGGAACGGTTCTGGTATGCACGCCAACTTCTCTAATACAACTTTAAGAACGTGTGGTTCTCAAGAGGTTTACGAAAAAATATGCGAAGCATTTAGACCAGTTGCCAAAGAGCATATTGATGTTTATGGAGCGTTTAACGATGAGCGTTTAACAGGATTACATGAAACTGCATCTATTAAAGATTTCTCTTATGGTATTTCTGATAGAGGAGCTTCAATTAGAATTCCAATTATCACTGTTGAAAAAGGATGGAAAGGATGGTTAGAAGATCGTCGTCCAGCTTCAAATGGTGATCCGTATAAAATTGCAGGTAGAATTATTCAAACAGTGAAATCTGCAAACGTATAAATTAACGCAATAAGTTAGTTTAGTTTAGTGCTATTAGACCTCAAGAGATTGGGGTCTTTTTTTTGGCTGTTATTCAGCTAAGAAAATAATAGCAATAAAAATACTATAGGCAGCAACTAGAAGAACACCTTCAAGTTTATTAAATTGCATGCGTTTAGGAATAAAAATCATTGGCAACAAAATTGCCGCAAACAATAGCATCCAGTAAATATCCCTTGACAAAATAAGTGGATCTGTAACAGGTATTTCTTTAATAATAGATGTTAATCCAAGTACAGATCCTATATTAAAAATATTTGATCCTATTAAATTTCCAATTGATATAGCCTTTTCTTGTTTTGCCACTGCAATTACTGAAGCCGCCAATTCTGGCACACTGGTACCAATAGCAATCATAGACACCGAAATTACCGCTTCACTTACGCCTATGTTTTGTGCTATAGCAACTGCACCATCTACCAACCAATTAGATCCAAAATACAAAGCGCTTCCACCAATAAGCAACCAAAGGGTCATTTTAAAATAGGAAACCTGCGCAAGCGTTTCATCAACTTCATCGTCTACATTTTCTTCTTTTGCTCTTCGTAACAAAATATAGATAAACACCAATAGACCTAGAAATAAAATACTTCCTTCCCCTGTAGATAACTTATTATCGTTTCGTAAAAACTGAAACATTAATAATGAAAAAATCATCATGACTGGCCAATTGAGCTTGTAAAAAGATTTACCTACCCTTATGGTCCCTATTAAAGCAGTGATACCCAATACTAAACCAATATTGGCAATATTAGAACCAACCACATTGTTTATGGCTATTGCTGGCGAACCAGATAAGGCGGCATTTAAACTCACTAGCAGTTCTGGTGCCGAAGTGGCAAAAGAGACCACGGTCATTCCAATGACCATTTTAGAGATATTCAGTTTAAATGATAGGGCCACCGAGGACCTAACCAAAAACTCACCTCCTACGACCAATAAAATAAAACCAAGAATAACCCAAACCAGGCTCATAAATAATTTTTTTTGCGAAGATATAAGAAAGTAAAAACTGGGAAGTGCATAATCAAAAAGAATTTTAAAAAACTTAAAATTTAGTTAAATAACTACAAGATTAGTTGTATAACTATAAAATTAGTTATATGTTTGAAATGTCATTTTAAAGATATTGATGTATAATGCAAAAACTCACTAATAAAGAAGAGGAAATAATGCATATTTTGTGGAAGCTTGAAAAAGCTTTTGTAAAAGATGTATTGGCCGAAATTGAAACAGAAAAGCCTCATTACAATACGCTTTCTACAATAATTAGAAATTTAGAAGACAAAGGATATGTTGGCTATACTGCCTATGGAAAAACCCATCAGTACTTCCCTGTTGTAAGTAAAGAAGCTTATAGAAACAAATTTTTTAGCAATGCCATAGAGAGCTATTTTAATAACTCATACAAGAATGTGGTTTCATTTTTTGCTAAAGAAGAAAAGATTAGTATTGATGATCTTAAAGAAATAATTAAACTAATTGAAAACAATAAATAGCCATGGAATATCTATTAAAAGCAAGTGCTGTTGTAGCCATATTCTACTTTTGCTACAAGCTGTTTTTACAACGAGAAACATTTTTTCAATCGAATAGATGGTTTTTATTATCGGGTATAATTGCGGCAATTACTATCCCCTTTGTGATTATCCCAATTTATGTCACCAAAGATGCACCAGTTTTATTAAATGCCAGCTTTTATGCTGGAGACGCCATTCCAGTATCAGACGCACCGCTCATTGACATTTATGAACTCATACCATACATATATATACTAGGTGTATTAATACTAAGCATAAAATTTATTTTTGAATTTGGGTCTTTAGCCAAATTAATGATTGGCACCAAAAAAGACAGGAAGCGCTCCATAAAATATATCGAAACCAATAAAGATGTAGCACCATTCTCATTCTTTAATTGGATTGTCTACAACCCACAACAATTTAGTAAAGACGAACTGGATCAAGTATTGACACACGAGAAAGTTCATGCAAGTCAACTGCACTCCATAGACATCATATTAATTCAAGTAGCAAGCATCATTTTTTGGTTTAATCCGTTTATCTGGTTGTACAAAAAAGACATGCAACAAAACCTTGAATTTATTGCTGATAGCGTAACCCAAGAAATTATTGAGTGCTCAAAAAGCTATCAACATTTATTATTAAAAACGAGTATACCAAACTATCAGCTAGTACTAGCTAATAATTTTTATAATTCACTTATCAAAAAACGAATAGTTATGTTACAGAAACAAAAATCAAGCAAACAAAACCAATTTAAATTTTTATTTGTGCTGCCGCTTATAGCCGTATTCTTATTTAGTTTCAATACAAAAGAAATTGTGACCTACAATGAAACCGAAGC
>CAZAPO010000067.1:0-6376 GCA_964487005.1 uncultured Flavobacteriaceae bacterium | reverse complement strand
GTAGCTTCAGTCCTCTTTTAAGGTTAATCTTGTCAAAACGCTCTTTGAACTTGTGAAAGTATTTGAACGAAGGTTTTCTCATTAATTTTAATACCGGATCTGAAGTATGCTCTGGTGCTACTTTCAACCTTCCCGAAACATGCTTGGTCATCACCTCCTCGGTATAATCATCGAGTTCTTTAGCATCCGCATTTTTATTGAACTCTGGAACCAACATATCATGCCTAATTCCGCTGCCAATGAACGATTTCTTAACTTTTGGATGATTGTCTACCGCTTGGTACAATTCCGTTAAAGGTTTGTGCGAGGTATCTAAATTGCTACAAATAACAGGCGATATACATGAAGGTGCAACACAACGGTCGCAAATAGATTGTATTTTTCCCTTCATTTTATACATGTTGGCTGAAGGTCCACCTATATCAGACAAATATCCTTTAAAATCTGGCATATTCGCTACTCTGTCAACTTCTTTTAGAATTGATTCTTGACTACGACTGGCAATGAATTTTCCCTGATGTGCCGAAATGGTACAAAAACTGCATCCTCCAAAGCATCCTCTATGAATATTAATTGAAAATTTAATCATTTCGAAAGCAGGAATTGGTCCGCGTTTATTATACTTCGGGTGCGGCAATCGTGTATACGGTAGATCAAAAGAGGCATCAATCTCGTCTTCCGTCATTGTTGGAAATGGCGGATTGATCATTAAAGTCTTATTTCCTACCTTCTGAAAAATTCGCCTTGCTTGAAGTTTATTTGATTCCTGTTCAATAATCTTAAAATTTGAAGCAAACTTCTTCTTATCACTTAAGCAAACTTCATGAGACTCGATAGTCACATCCTCCCAATTACTGTTTTTAGGTATCTTTTCATCATCATGAACAAAAACCGCTGTTTGTTTAATAGTTTTTAAACTAGAAAATGGAACACCCCTATCTAACAACCTCACAATCTCTCTTAAGGGTTGTTCACCCATTCCGTATACTAACATATCTGCTTTAGAAGTCTCTAGAATGGTTGGCATTAATTTATCTGACCAATAATCGTAGTGAGTTACACGTCTTAGTGATGCTTCAATTCCACCTATTAATACTGGAGTCTCTGGAAATTTTTCTTTTAAGATATTTGTATATACGGTGGTGGCATAATCTGGTCTAAAACCAATGTCGCCGTTTGGTGTGTAGGCATCACGGTCACGTCGCTTTTTACTGGCTGTATAATTACTTACCATTGGATCCATGCATCCGCCAGTTACCCCAAAAAATAGTCTAGGAGTACCCAACTTTGTGAAATCTTGAAGATTATCGGTAACCGAAGGCTGTGGTACAATCGCAACCTTTAAACCACAACTCTCTAAAATTCTTCCAATTACTGCCGGACCAAACGAAGGGTGATCAATATATGCATCACCACTGAAAAGAATTACATCCAATTCTTCCCATCCCCTAATTTTCACTTCTTTTCGTGTAGTTGGCAACCAACTTGAAAGTTTCAATGATTCCATCGTTTGCAAAAATACGCTATTAATTTAATTCGTTTGAACCTGCGATGAAACCTGTATCAAATTTCAACGCTTTGTCTCCAATAATCAGACGTTTATGTGTTAAATAGTTGCTTCTGTCTATTAAATATCATTTTCAATACTATAACTTTTAATTTGGTACTGTAAACACTATTAACTTTAGTTAACCTTAAAACGATGTTAGAAAAAAAACCAGACTTTAACTCAAGAACAAAATACTATACACTTGCTTTTGTATTCACAATTTTTACCACTTTTTTAGCTTGTAATCAAAAACAAGAACGCATTTTAAATTTTCCAAAAACAGACCTTAGTGAAAGTAATTTAATTCCAATGCCTTTAGAGGTTGTTGCAACCCACGATGGATTTGCGCTCGACAAATTCACGACTATTCAAACCAGTGGTGATGAAGAAGGTTTAGATGCTGTTGGAATTTTTCTAGCTGAAAAAATACATTTTAAAACTGGTTTAGATGTTATGGTAAATGATGACAGTTTCAATGCTGAAACCGTTATAAGTATTGAAGTAACTAAAGGTAAAACAATGAATGACGAAGCTTACGAAATTTCTGTCTCTCAAGATTCGATTGTATTGAAGTCATCCACTGTTGCCGGTGCCTTTAGAGGCGCTCAAACCATAAGACAGATCATCCCAGAAAGGCATAACGATACCCTAGCAGAAAACGATATCTGGGTAGTGCCAACTGGGGCAATTAAAGATGCGCCTCAGTTTAGTTATCGTGGATCAATGTTAGATGTATCAAGACATTTTTTTAGTGTAGAAGATGTGAAAAAATATATTGATATCTTAAGTTACTATAAGTTTAACGTACTTCACTTACACTTAAGTGACGATCAAGGGTGGCGTATAGAAATAAAATCTTGGCCAAAGCTTACAGAGGTAGGCGGAAGTACAGAAGTTGGTGGTGAATCTGGTGGATTCTATACTCAAGAAGAATATACTGATATTGTAAATTATGCTGCTAAACATCATATCACCATAATTCCAGAAATTGATATGCCAGGGCACACCAATGCGGCTTCGGTTTCATATCCATTTTTAAATGGTAATGGTAAAACTCCAGAGCTTTATGAAGGCATGGAAGTTGGTTTTAGCACCTTTGATACTAGAAAAGATTCTGTATATGCTTTTATTGACGATGTAGTTAAAGAAATAGCGGCACTTACACCTGGACCTTATTTTCACATTGGTGGTGATGAAAGTCATGTAACCAAGAAAGACGATTACATTTACTTTGTAAATAAGGTAGAAAAGATTGTACAAAAACATGGAAAATTAATGATAGGCTGGGATGAAGTGGCTACTGCCGATATTGATTCTACGTCTATTTCGCAGTGGTGGGCAAGTAAAGAAAATGCTGAAAAAGCCATTGAAAAAAATATGAAGATAATCTTATCACCTGCAAACAAAGCATATTTGGACATGAAATATGACGCCAACTCGAAGCATGGTTTAAGTTGGGCTGCTATGATTCCAGTAGACAGTGCATATGTCTGGACCCCTGAAAAGCTTTTACCTATGAAAAACGTATTAGGTATTGAGGCGCCACTTTGGTCTGAAACCATTAGCAATATAGAAGAACTGGAATATTTGGCTTTTCCTCGTGCCATTGGCTATGCTGAGCTGGGGTGGACCACCGAAGAAAAAAGAAACTGGGATAATTACAAAGTTCGTCTAGCAAATCAAACGCCTTATCTAGAACGTATGAATGTTAAATATTACCCTTCTCCATTAATTGATTGGCAAAAGAGCGATCCTACTGAAAATGTAAACGTAAAGGAAATGCCTAATAATTAAAGAAAGTAGTAATTTGTCATTAGAAATTTATTCGTATGGCAGGTTTAGCAACTCAGGAAACCAATAAAAGTGTACCTGCTTTTATTGAAAGTATTGCCAGTGTATCAAAACAAGAAGATTGCAAGGTGCTTGTAAGATTGATACAAGAGCTAACTGGATATGAACCTAAGGTTTGGGGTGATAATTTTATTATTGGATTTGGTAAATACACGTACAAACGCAAAGGAGGTAAAGAAGAATTTGAGTGGTTTCATGTAGGGTTTGCTCCTAGAAAAACCAAGCTTACAGTCTATCTTACTTTTGATATATCTCAACATGAATCACTTCTCAAAAAATTAGGAAAATGCAAATGGGGCAAAGGATGCCTGTACATTAATAAGTTAGCCGATATTGATCTCGACATTTTAAAAAAACTTATTTTACAAAGTGTTGATTCTACTTGGCATTAAGATTTATTAGCAGTTAAATCTGCAATAGCCGGCTGCAGGTAATTGTAGTTAAAATTAAACCCTAGATTTTCTAACTTTTTAGAACTCACGCGTTGACTTTCTAAAACTAGAGCACTCATTTCACCCAGCAATAACCTCAATGCAAATCGAGGCACACTAGGCAGTATGACTGGCCTTTTAACCTGATTTGCAATAGTTTTAACCATTTCACGCTGTTTAATTGGGTTTGGAGCAACACCATTATAGATTCCATCTAATTTGTTCTTCAAAACAAACATGAATATACCTGCTAAATCTTGGATATGAATCCACGATTGCCATTGTCCTCCGCCACCTAAGGGAGATCCAACAAAGGCTCTAATGGGTTTAATTAACTTCGGGAAAGCGCCTCCCTTGTTAGATAGAACAATCCCAATTCTTACTAATGACACTGTTGAGACTATCTCTCTAAATTGAATTGCTTCTCTTTCCCATTGCACAACCACTTTGGCTAAAAAACTATCACCTGTCTGGGTTACATTTTCATCATAGAAATTTGTTCTCGAATTGGGGTAAATTCCAATAGCACTTGCAGCTATAAACTGCTTTATATGAATATTCTTATTCTTAATAGTTTTAAATAATAGGCGTAATGAATTTATACGACTATTAAGTATCTGTTCTTTATATAATTTTGTCCAGCGTTTAGCAACCGTAGCTCCCGCTAGATTAATAATAGCATCAACTTCCTTAAAACAATTGTCATCAATTTCTTGTGTGTCAGGATTCCAATAAAATCCTTGGTAATTATATAAACTAACAATACTTTGTTTGTTTGTAGTTAAATAGTTTACTGCTATATTTTGTGCATGACATTGCTTTACAATTTCTTGTCCTACTAAACCCGTTGCTCCTGTTATCAATATCCTTTGCATGCCTTAAATTTAATCAATATGCCTTGAAATCCTTTAGCAATTAAGGTAGGTTTAACAGAACAAAAAAATAGGTAGTTCAAAGACTTAGTTTATTTCAATGCTCTCAACATATGGCGCTTTCCTGGTGGTCCTGCCAAGCGTTCAACGGTAAATCCTATTTCCTTCATGTCTCGCTTAACTTGTCCAATGGCAGCGTAAGTTACTAATACACCATTTGGTAGTAGCGCATCATACATAATTTGAAACATTTCTTTAGTCCATAATTCCGGCTGTACACGAGCACCAAAAGCGTCATAATAAATAAGATGAAACCTATTTTTCTCTTTTATGTCTGCAAAAAACTGTTTTCTCTTGGTTAGGTTAAAATTAGATGAGATTTGATGTTCTGTTTCCCAAGGAACTTCATGAAGTTTGTTAAATAATGAATATTTAGTGTTGTCTACTTGTTCTACGTAATTAAGCAGAGAAACTTCATCATCTAATACGGGGTAGGCCTCAACACCAACATAATTTACTTTTACGTCAAATTTTTGAGCTTCAATTGCTGTTAAGAAGGCGTTTAATCCAGTACCAAAACCAATTTCTAAAACATTAATAGCTTTGTACTTATTAGATTCAAATATATAACGTAGCCCACTGGTTATAAAAACATGTAAGGCCTCATTTAACGCACCGTGTTTAGAATGATATTGTTCATTCCATTCAGGAATGTGAATGGTTTTAGACCCATCACCGGTAGTTATAATTTTTCGTTTCACCTCAATTAATGAGCAGTTTCTTGATTCTTGGTATTGGTCCCGTACAAGTCACGTTGTGACAAGATATACAAGCATTTATTGCATTATTATACTTATAGATCAAATCATCACTATCGTCAATAAACACAGCTCTTTCGGCTTTAATAAAGTGATTTGAAAATTGCTCAAAACTTGCATCTCTATCACTGGGATCTGTAAGTACCGCCGAATGAATTTTATCAAAGCTAAGTGGATAAGCATTTGCTAGTTCACCATCAATAATTTGTTGCCTAATGCTTTCATTAAAAGCATACATTTCACGCATTAATTGGGCCATTTCTGAAGTTTCGGCCATAATCAATTCGGGTTTTTCAGCTACTTTATCTTCTTGTTCTTTACAACTTAAAACTAAAAGGGCACCAAAAATAACAATAAGGAAATATCGCATATTACTGTTTCAATAATACGCCATTTGCTTCAAAACCAAAGGTACGTTTAGGTTCTGTAATTGCTTCTATTTCTTCTTTACTTTTTCCAGCATCTTCAGCATAATGACGCAATTCGTCAACTGAGGTTTCTGTTACGAATGCCTTTCCATCAATTATTACATCTCCTTCTGCATTAAGTGGCATGAAAAATCCATAATCTTTGAATCTCACCATCATTTCCTCTCCGTTTCCAAGATCTAATTTCATCCAACAACCCTTTTTTGAGCATACTTCATTGATACTTGCAGTCACTTTTGTATTTATAGTATCACCCTCCTTAAGCCCCAAATATTTTTCAGACATGTCTGCAGCACTCAAAGCGCCTTCTGCTTTAATCTCATCTCCAAACGAAGCATAGGCAATATCCTCTGTTTCTTGAATTACCTGAGAAGAATTATCATTTTTACAAGAAAAAGCAAGCATTAAAACGAATAAAAGAATACCA
>CAZAPO010000066.1:0-3889 GCA_964487005.1 uncultured Flavobacteriaceae bacterium | reverse complement strand
TGTTTGGTGGGGAATATTATTGCTTGTTGGATTATTAGGAGCTGCGCGAGGAATTGAAAATAGCTTTAACCGTCAGTTTAATGATTTTGCAACAAACTCGGTCTTCATTTGGGGACAAAGCACAAGTAAACCGTTTAAAGGATATCAAGAAGGTAGGCGCGTTCAGTTAAAACTTTCAGATGCCTATAGAATTGAAGAAAATGTAGAAGGAATAGAATTTGTAGTTCCTCGAAGCCAAAATAACAGTTTTGTCATTAGAAATTTATTGTCTGGTAATTATAGCGTGGCTGGAGATTTTCCGCTTTTAGATGTTGTACAAAAGAAAAGACTTATAAAAGGGCAAGGTCGTTTTATCAACCAAACAGATATGGATGAGAAACGAAAAGTGGCCGTTATTTCAGAAGATATTTATAAACAGTTGTTTGAAAAGGATGAAGATCCATTTGGTAAATTAATTAGAATTAACAACATCAACTTCGCTGTAATTGGGGTTTTTGAAGTTACACCTTTTGGTGGTCCGCAAACAGACATACATATACCGTTCTCAACCTTCCAGCAAATATACAATAGAGGAGATAATATTGGTTGGATGATGATTACTGGAAAGCCAGAATATAGTATCAAGCAAATAGAATCAGACATCAAACTTTTATTGCGCAATACACATCGCATTCACCCAACTGACCAAAGAGCTTTTGGAAGTTTCAACCTTGGAGATGCCTTTAATGATATTGTGGGCTTCTTAAAAGGAATGCAATTTTTAACCTGGTTCGTGGGGATTGCCACATTAATTGCTGGAGTATTCGCCATTGGAAATATCCTATTAATTACGGTAAAAGAGCGAACCAAAGAAATTGGAGTGAGACGTGCCTTGGGCGCAACACCATTTGAAATAAAAAGACAAATTGTTGTAGAGGCAGTTTTCCTTACACTTATTGCTGGACTTATGGGGATAATAAGTGGAGGATGGATATTAATATTAATAGATAGTGCAGCCGGACAGGGTGACGATGCCACCTTTGTAAATGCATCGGTGTCTATAGCCATTGTAATGGTAGCACTTTTAATACTCGTCACTTTAGGCACCATTATTGGATTGATTCCAGCCTTTAAAGCAACGAGTGTAAGACCAATAGAAGCATTAAGAGAAGAATAAAAATAAACCGATCATAAACAGAAATGAAAAAAACAGTTAAGATTATTATTGGAATTGTATTACTAATATTATTGTTAGTTGTCTTAAAATATTTTAAAGATGCCAATTCAGCAGAGGTAGTCGATTATCAAACAGAAGCGCCTTATTATACTTCAATTATGACGAAGGCTGTCGCAACAGGAAAACTTAATCCTGAAGAAGAAATTGAATTAAAACCTCAAATTTCAGGAATTGTCGATCAAATTATGTTAGAAGAAGGTGATTTGGTTGAAAAAGGAGATTTAATCGCAAAAATTAGAGTTGTACCTAACGAGCAAAGTTTAGTGAGTGCGAGAAGCAGAATTAATTCTGCGAAATTATCATTCGATAATGCAAAAGTTTTATACGATAGAAATAAAGGCTTATTTGATAGAGGCGTTATTTCAAAACAAGATTTTGAGAATAGTGAATTAAGCTTTAATCAAGCAAAAGAATCACTTAACCAAGCAGAGAATGATTATCAAATTATTAGGCAAGGTTCATTATCAGGCGGAAGCTCTGCAAATACAAATATCCTTGCACAGATTTCTGGAACCATATTAGAAATACCAGTTAGAGAGGGAGACCAAGTAATTGAAAGTAACACTTTTAATGCAGGAACAACCATTGCTACGGTAGCAGATATGAGTAAGATGATTTTCGAAGGGAAAGTAGATGAATCTGAGGTAGGTAAGATTAAGGAAGGAGAAGACATTAAAGTAGTGTTAGGTGCCCTTAATGAAAAAGAGTTTCCAGCTAAATTAACATTTGTTGCTCCTAAAGGAATTGAAGAGAATGGAGCAGTTCAGTTCACAATAAAAGCAGATGTAGAAGTAGAAGTTAATGCAAATATTCGAGCGGGTTATAGTGCAAATGCTGAGATTGAATTAGAAGCAAAAGATAGTGTGTTCTGTATCAAAGAATCACTACTTCAATTTAATAGAATTACTGAAAGACCATTTGTTGAGACATTACAAGAAGACGGAAAGTTTAAAAAAGTAAATGTTGAATTAGGCTTGTCAGACGGTGTCAATGTAGAAATTCTTGATGGACTAGAAGAAGGTGATAAAATCAAGGTTTGGAACGAAGCTAAAGAAGAGGAAGAGGAAGAAGATGATAACTAGGATTAAAACAAAAATCAATGAAAATTAAATTAACAGTATTAGCACTTTTACTTGGGTTTATTTCTTTCTCGCAGACAAAGAAATGGACACTTATGGAGTGTGTAACACATGCCATTGAAAACAATATCACCGTAAAGCAAGGGGAGAATACCCTGCTCATGAATGATGAGGATATTAAAGCGGCGAAAGGAAATTTTCTACCATCATTAGGTGCCAATGTGTCTCAAAACTTAAGTTTCGGTCAAACCGAGTTATTTCCGGGGGAGTTTGTAAACAGAACAAGTTATTCAACAGGATTAAGTTTAGGGCTATCACAGACCGTTTTTAACGGATTTAGAAATACCTATTTCGCCAAACAGGCTAGATTGACAAAGGAAACAAACGAGTTAGAATTAAACAGAATAAGAGACGATATTTCTTTAAACGTAGCCAATTCATATTTAAATATTTTATTTAATAAAGAACGCTTAGAAGTAGCCCAAGCACAATATGAGTTTTCATTAAAACAGCTTGACCAGGTTAAAGATCTTGTTGAATCTGGAGTTCAGCCTAGAGCAAATGTTTATGATGCAGAAGCTACATTGAGTAATGATGCTCAGGCAGTAACAGTGGCTCAAAATAATTACAATTTGGCATTATTATCAATGTCACAATTACTTCAGGTTCCATTTGAAGGTTTTGATGTTCAAGTGATAGAAATAGATACGCCATCGGCCGAATTAATGTATTCTGACTTCAAACCAATATTAAATTATGTATTGGAAAACAGAAATGAAATTAAGGTTGCTGAAAAAAATATTGAAAGCGCACAAATTAATACTGAGATCTCGAAAGCGGGCTTCTATCCTAGCGTGAGTGCCAGTTACGGATTTGGTACCAATGCATTTTACACAAACTTAATCGATACCGAAGCGAGTTTTTTCAATCAGTTAAATGATAACAAGGGTCATAGTCTAGGCTTAAACGTTAGCATTCCAATATTCTCTAGATTTCAGAATAAAACTTCGGTAGCTAAAAACAAGATTCAAGTTGAAAACTCAAAACTTCAATTAGAACAGGCTAAACTCGATTTAGAGTCTATTGTACAGCGAGCATTTACAGATGCACAAGCAGCATTGAAAACATATGTAGCAGCACAAAAATCACTAGAATCACAAGAATTGGCATTTAGTAATGCTCAAGACCGTTTTAGCTTAGGTTCTATGAATTCATTTGATTTAGAGCAGGCAAGATTTAGGTTAATAAATGCACAGTCATCTTTA
The DNA here is from genome assembly GCA_964487005.1 of uncultured Flavobacteriaceae bacterium. GTDB lineage: Bacteria > Bacteroidota > Bacteroidia > Flavobacteriales > Flavobacteriaceae > CAZAPO01. The sequence continues at coordinate 329 of CAZAPO010000066.1, read as the reverse complement.
ATAAATGCTAAGTATGATTTTGTTTTTAAAACAAAAATTTTGGATTTTTATCTAGGAAAGCAAATTACTTTTTAGACTTGAGTTACATACTTAATATTGAAACCGCAACAACAAACTGTTCAGTCTCTCTTTCCAAAAAAGGAGAGACTGTTGTTTTAAAAGAAGATTACAATAGTAATTATTCTCATGCAGAACGTTTACATGTTTATATTGATGAGGTACTGCAAGAAGCAGGTGTGTCTAAGACACAATTAGATGCTATAGCAGTTAGTATGGGCCCTGGTTCTTATACTGGACTTAGAATAGGAGTTTCAACAGCTAAGGGGCTT
>CAZAPO010000065.1:0-15737 GCA_964487005.1 uncultured Flavobacteriaceae bacterium | reverse complement strand
AACTCAAAATCTAAAATCTCATACATTCCTTTTTCAAAGGCGTTTTTTGTTAAGCCATCATCATTATAAAATTCGCGCTTACTTTTACTAATTGATGCATCATGGTAATAATGCAGCTCAAAATCATCAAATGCATAATGGTCTGTAGTTTGAACCAATTTAGCCAAGGGAATAAAGGCACCTCCTCTAACATAAGTTGGTATAGATGCTTTGTTAGTTACCACCCTTAAACTTTGCCCTCCTTCAATCGCCTTCCCTGTATAAAAGTCATACCATTTAGACCTCTTTGGAAAGTAAACCTCCTGCTCTTTCACATTGGCATCCATAATTGGCGTTACAAGGAAATCATTACCCCATAAATAAGTGCTCGAATTTTCTAATAAATGTTCACCTTCCTCCTCATAGAACAGTGGTCGCATTAACGGTAAACCGGTTTGATTATTTTCAAATGCCAAGTTGTAATTATATGGAAGCATCCTATATCTAAGCGCTATGCTTTGCTTTGCAAGTTCTTTTGCACGTTCCGATCTAAAAACGGGTTCACTCGCTACCTCTTCTTGGGCATGTGGCCTAAATATTGGCTGAAAGACTCCGCATTGCAACCAGCGTGTATATAGTTCATCATCTAAATTAGGGCCTGCAAATCCCCCAAGATCTGAATGCATATAACCTAGTCCTTGCATTCCCATCTGCAAGGCTATTTCTATTTGTGGATGCAGCCCACCCCATGTACGATTCACATCTCCAGACCACGGGATGAGACCATAGCGTTGCGATCCAGAATAGCCTGATCGCATTAATATAAACGGGCGTTTATTAGGAATGTCATTTGCATATCCTTCATACACCAATCTTGCCCAATCATGTCCGTAAATATTATGAACTTCATTGGCCGTCCCTGTAGCATGCAGTAGCCCCTCTGGATGTACCTCTGGTTCACCTAAATCTCCCCAAACTCCATCGACTCCCCATTGATCAAATTCTTTATAGATGTTCCAAAACCATGAACTACCTTTTTTGCTATAAATATCAATTAACCCTGTATTTCCAAAATAGAAGTCGTAGGTAAAAGGATTCCCATCTGCTCCTTTCGCAATAACATCATTGGCTACTGCTTCATCCCAGCGGTTCGAGGTAGTAAGTACAAATGGTTCGCTAACCAAAGTTGTTTTAATGCCTTGATCTTTTAAATTTTTAATCATTTTAAGAGGTGTTGGGAATGAATCTTTGAAGAACTCTAAATTTCCCATATGGCCCTGGATATCTTTACCAAACCAGTAAATATCTAGAATTACAGCATCTAAAGGAATCTTTGAATCCTTGAAAGCTTGTATTGTTTTTGCTACTTCATCTTGTGAATGATATCCAAATCTACTGGCAAAATTACCTAATGCCCAACGCGGTGGTAAAGGTTGTTTCCCCGTAAGATCTGTATAATTATCTATAAGGTCTTCCCAACTGTCTCCAACAATTACCTGATAAGATTTGCGCCCTGATATGGTTTCGTAGGTGAGTGTATTATCTTCTTTACTATCGAGGTCTAAATACCCAATTGGTGCATTGTCAAAATGAATCATATATTTATTTGATGACACTACAATAGGTAATGTATAGTTCATCAAGAGGGACCTATCTTCATAACCATAATGCGCTTTGTTATATAGTTGCAATCGGTAACCGCGTCGGTTCATACCAAGTGCTCTTGCCCCACCTCCATAAAGCACCTCATCTTCTGTAAGATTTAAAGAAATAGCCTCTCCATATTCGGTTTTATGATACCCTTTTTTTTCTGAAGTAATTGGTTGACCCTTATACGTATAGGAGATTTTAAATGGTTCGTTTTTAATATGTACTGCTATACCATCTGTTGTAAACTCAGACATTTTATTGGTCAATATCGCTTCTACTTTGACTTTTTTTGGTTGTTGAATTACCGCGCTCGAAGAGTCAATAAACGATTGCCCTAGAGGAATAAAATTAGTTTCAACCACAGTATTTGAATAAAATCTAACTACATACTTCCCGTCTGTAACCTTAACTATTATTTCGTTATTGTTATGATCAACACGCTCAAGTTTTCTAATTGGTTTTTTTAATTCAAATAACCAAAGGAGTGCTTCTTCAAAATTCTCACGCCAGAGTTTTTCGTTATGTTGCCCATCTTGTACTACCTTACTTTGAATATTCGTGGTTTTAAAGCCTGAATCTTTCATTAGGGCAATCATCTTGTCCATATCAGACACCATAGTTCCCCCTTCTTTTTCACCCATTAAAAAGTACATTCGCATATACTCCTGGTTGCTTTGCTGCTTTGCGAATTCAAAAACTTCTTCCGACACCCAAAATGAAGGTGAAAAAACTCCTGCTTTTCCAAAAATATTGGGGTATTTCAGTGCTGTAAAATGACTAATAATTCCGCCAAATGAGCTCCCCATAATTGCCGTATTTTCAACATCGCTAAGTGATCTAAAGTTTGCATCTATATATGGTTTTAAGGTTTCAACCAAAAATTTAGCATATTGCTCACCTTGATGTTCTCCAATTCTCGGAAAAGTATAAGGTAAATATTCATTTGCCCTAGTATTTCCACCATTATCTATTGCCACAACAATCACTCCCAACCCCATCTCATAAAATAGGGTATTAAGGGTTTCATCAACTTCCCATTCACCTGCATACGAGGTTTTTACATCAAAAATATTTTGACCATCATGCATATAAAGCACCGGATAGTTCTTATTTGATGAATGGTAATCGGGAGGTAAATAAATCCAAACGCGGCGCTTTCTGTCAAGTTGGGGAATTTCAAACTCCTCAGAGAGTACCTGAACGTTTTTATGTGCTGTTGATTTTACAATATTCTCTTCCTCACCAGTCCAACTACCAATGGTGATATAAACAGTGTCTGGACTATCTTCGCAAGTAAAAGACCTGTTTTCAATACTCGCGCCATCAGCATCCATTTCTACAGTTGCCCAAGATCCCAGCGTAAACTTATACAAGATATTACAAGGTATTTCACTTAAGGTGATTTCATATTGTTCACCGTTTTTGGTAAGCTTATATTCTTCGTTCCCACCAGTCCAGTTCTCAAAACTCCCAGAGATATACAAAGATTCATTAAAGTCGTGACCATCTGGAAGTTGGTTCACTATAAACGTTACCTGTGAATAACCTATACTTGCAACTAATGAAAATAGAATTAATAATCTAAGCTTCATTTTTTTACTATTAATTTTCTATTCCTAATAAAAATGTCAATGGAATATCTAAACGCTGGTTCCATGCATTTTCTGAATGATCGGTTCCTTCAAATTTTAAGTTTTTAAAATTTGATTCATCATACCCCAAATCATTAAAAACAGTATTGACATCATCTTCAAATTCTACATAGAGTGCGTCTAAAGTTTCGGTTCCAAAATCAAAATAAAATTTATGTGTTCCTGCTTTGGGCGCGTGTTGCGCTAAATAAGTGAAAAATGACTGAGGTATGGGGTTGTTGTCATTATGCATGACGCCAGGCCAATGTGTAGATAGACATGCTGCACCAACAAAAACCTCTGGGTATTCACTCAAAGCATACATAGAAATTAATCCACCCATACTTGATCCTGCCACAAATGTATTTTTGCGGTCTGTTAAAACTGAAAAGTTTGCATCAATAACTGGTTTTACCTCCTCGACAATAAATTTCAAATAATTATCTGAATTGATTGGAGTATTAAACAACTTATACTCCCCTCTATTTGAGGCCTCAAAAATGGAATCTTTTGCCTTTATACTTTGAAATGGTTTGTTAGGAAAATAGTCGCTATGTCTTATTTCTGAAATGTTATGAATTGCAACTACAATAAAATCCTTCGTTTTCTTTTCTTTCATAAGCTTACCAGCCCATTCATCTACTTTCCATTCTTGCTTATTCCACGTTGTGTTTGCATCAAATAACATCTGTCCGTCGTGCATATACAACACTGCAAACTTTTTATCATTTGAATAATGATCTGGTAGCCAGACATCAACATTACGAGCTTTTACATATTTTGATGGAAAGCTTGCTAAACGATTTAATTGCCCGGATGCCAATTGAACTCCATCGAGTTTTTGAAATTGCAATGCTGGTGTTGCTATTATTACATCCTCAGTTTTATTATTTGATTTCTTACACGAAACCAATAACAAAATTCCAGCAATGACCAATAATCGTTTCATTATTACTGTTTAGTGGTTAATAATGTCACACCGCGACTTTCAAAAGTTATAACATCACCCCAAGTAAAGGTATCTCCTGTAATTACATTTCTTAAGGTTTTTCCTTCCAGGCCTATCTCTGCATAACGTTTTAGGTCAATAGAAATAGGCTCCTCATTTTTATTCAGCATCAAAACCACTACTTCATCATCTAACATCCTAAACAAGAAATAAGTTCCTAAAAATGGAGAGAAGTGCACTGTTTCACCTTCGTGAATAGCCTTACTAGACTTTCTATAATTAAGTAAAGCCTTCACAAAAGACTGCATGTCTTTTTGCTCATCTGTTAAACCTTCACCCGTGAACGCATTAATTTGGTCGCCATCCCAACCTCCTGGGAAATCGCTACGAATCAAACCATGGTCACCTGGTTTCTCAAAGTCATGCATTAATATTTCAGTACCATAATAAATTTGTGGAATTCTTGGCAGGCTTGCATGTGTTGCTAAGGCCATTTTTGTATTTGGAATGTCACCAGCCAACTGCGTGAAGATGCGACTCATATCATGGTTGTCTGGAAAAATCATAATGTCTTTTGGGCTTGGATAGGCAAAATCGTTTGCCAGGCCTTCATATATCATTACTAACCCCTTATCCCAAGATTCGGATTCATTAAGCGCATCAGTAATTCTTTGTTGCATCGCGAAATCCATAGACGACCTCAAATTAGAATCATAGCCGTCATGGTTATCTGCACCTTCCTGCCAATATGCAATTAACAGGGGATTATAGCTCCACTCTTCTCCAACTATCGAAAAATTTGGATACTCATTCATAATAGCTCCAGCCCAATCACTCATAAATTGTTTGTCTGGATAGGGATAAGTATCTTGACGTATACCTCCAAGATCAGCAGTTTCAATCCACCAAATACTATTTTGAATAATGTATTTTGCCATAAACGGATTGCGTTGGTTTAAATCGGGCATAGCCGGAACAAACCATCCATCACTCATGCCTTTGCTATCTGACTGTGAAGCGTAGATGTCTTGATTTGTTGTTCTTCTGTGATTTGAACGATTTACAACATCATTCCCCCAATTTTCTTTATTGGCCTCGAAGTTAGCCTGATCATTTACCCAATCATCAAATGGTAAGTCTTTCATCCACCAGTGTTCTAATCCACAATGATTAGCAACCTGATCCATTACCAATTTCATTCCCTTTTCTTTCATTTTTGCAGAAAGTTCAACATAGGTTTCATTGGTTCCAAATCGTGGGTCAATCTCATACAAATCGGTAATTGCATAACCATGATAGGAAGATTGAAACATATCATTGGTTAATAACGGACAAGACCAAATGGCTGTATACCCTAGATCAGAAATATAATCAAGATGATTAATGATTCCTTGAATATCACCTCCGTGACGTCCATAGTGATCACTTCTATCTATGTGTTTTTCATTTAATGTTTCAACCACATCGTTTGAAGTATCTCCGTTCGCAAATCTATCTGGTGTAATTAAGAATACGACATCTGAACTATCAAATCCCGAAAACTCTTCACCCGATTGAACTCGTGCCTTAAGTTCATACGTATGATTTAATTGTCCATCATCATTGTTAAAAACAATATCAAACTTACCTGCCGCTGCATCTGTAGCCACTGTTAAGTCTATAAACAAATAGTTAGGACTTTTTGCTTTATGAACCTTATCTATGGTAACTCCAGGATAGCTAATTGTTGGTGTATAACTCCCTATTTTATCATGATGCACTAATAATTGCAGTGAACTTTCGTTCATACCAACCCACCAATTTGGCGGTTCTACAATGCTCAAGGAGCTATTGCTTACTTCAACCTCTTGACTTGGGGAGCTTTCGTTATTACATGACCATAGTATTGTAATAATAAGGAGTATAAAAAACCGTTTCATGATTTTAAACTGTTACTAATGTGTTAGGTGTTATCTTCACTAATTTGTTATTCACCAGAATCTCTAGTTCTTCTTTACCATCTAATTCAAAATTGGTTTCGTTTTTACAAACATTGATCTTTAATACCTGCCCTCTAAAATTCACCTTAAATGAAAAGGCTTCCCACTGTTTTGGTATTTGCGGTATAAATGAAAGTTTGTCGTTCACGATACGCATACCACCAAACCCTTCTACAATGCTCATCCATGTTCCTGCCATAGAAGTTATATGTAAACCTTCATGAACTTCATGATTGTAATCGTCTATATCTAATCTTGAGGTTCTCAAATAGAATTCATATGCTTGATCCATGCGTCCCAATTTTGCAGCCAGTATACTATGAACGCAAGGTGATAACGAACTTTCATGAACCGTAAATGGTTCATAAAAATCGAAATGCCTTTTTAAATCTTCGTTGCTAAAATCCTCTTCAAAGAAATAGAATCCTTGTAGCACATCTGCTTGCTTAATAAATGGTGATCTCAATATTCGATCCCATGACCAGTGCTGATTTATTGGTCTTTGAGATTTGGGAAGATCAACCACAGTAGTTTGTTCTTTATCTAAGAAACCATCTTGTTGTAAGTATACTTCATGTTCATCTGAATATGGAAAATACATATTCTCAGCAACTTCTAACCACTTGTCAATTTCTACCTGTGATAGCTTAGCTTTATTCATGATTCGTGTATAGTCAGAATCATATTCAGATTTTACTTTATTTATATTTTCAATAGTATACTTGATACACCACTTAGCAATGTAATTTGTATACCAGTTGTTGTTCACATTATTTTCATACTCGTTTGGTCCTGTTACGCCCAGAATCACATATTTATTTTTATGCGTTGAGTATGTAGCTCTTTGATGCCAAAAACGTGCAATAGCTATTAAAACTTCCAATCCCTTTTCAGGAATGTAGCTGTAGTCATTTGTAAATCTATGATAGTTATAAATTGCAAATGCTATGGCTCCGTTTCTATGTACTTCTTCAAAAGTAATTTCCCATTCGTTATGGCACTCTTCACCATTCATGGTAACCATAGGATATAACGCGGCACCGTTAGTAAATCCTAATTTCTGTGCATTTTCTATGGCTTTTTCTAAATGGTTATAACGATAGGCTAATAAATTTCTGGCTACACTATGATCTTTTGTTGCGGTATAAAATGGAATGCAATAGGCCTCTGTATCCCAATAGGTACTACCTCCATATTTTTCGCCGGTAAATCCTTTTGGTCCAATATTCATGCGTGCATCTGTGCCTAAATAAGTTTGGTTTAAATGATAGATATTAAATCGTATCCCTTGCTGTGCTTTAACATCACCATCGATGGTGATATCTGCCATTTCCCAAATATTTGCCCACGCCTTTTTTTGTTGCTCTAGTAAAGCATCAAATCCTATTCTAACTCCTTCATCGATGACCGAGTTAGCCGCTTTAATCAATGCCGATTCTTCATGGTTTCTGTCTACGGTATATCCACCAAATTTATGAATGGTGAACGACTGATTTTTAGCAACCTTAGATGTATAAGAAAACACAATCTTTTGTTCTTCTTTTCTAGAATCAAAACCATTCTTTAATGGCTGTCCTCCCAGATAGCATGTAGATTTCATGAACGTACAGGTATGAAACTCTGTTTTCATGGTATGCGCTTTAATAAATGCCCTATCATTCACGGCTTCAACGCCTGTGATGTTCCAAAATTTATCGTCCCAATTGCTATCTTCATTTGTAATCCCAGCGTCAATGTATGGTTCGAACGAAATTTCTACTTCATCATTCAAAGGCACCACGGTATACTTTATGGCCCCTAATTCATCAATATCTAAACTTAAAAACCTAAGTACATTAACCTGTATTGTGATATCATTTTGTAAGGTGGCCTTAAAACTTCTTGAAAGCCAACCTTCTTGCATATTCAATTCCCTTCTAAACTCTAAAACCTGCTTGCAGGTATTAAGGTCTAATTGTAGGCCATTAACTTTGACATTAATTCCAATCCAATTTGGCGCATTTAAAACCTTAGCGAAGTATTCTGGATAACCATTTTTCCACCATCCAACTCTAGTTTTGTCTGGATAATAAACTCCAGCAATATAACTTCCTTGAAATGTGGCTCCTGTATAGTGCTCTTCAAAATTAGCACGTTGCCCCATGGCTCCGTTTCCTAAACTGAAAATACTTTCTGAAGCTTCAACATTTTCGCGATTGAATCCTTCTTCAATAATTGACCAACTATTTGGTTTTATATAATCTTTATTCATTTTTATTTTTCTTCATTAATGAGTTTAATTAAAAACTCTTCATCCATTTCTGTAAAATCATTAAACACAAAATCTGCTTCGTGTAAAATTGATTTATCTCCTATTCCTATACTTAACATATTTGCGGCATTAGCAGCTTGGATCCCTGCAACGGCATCCTCAAAAACAATGCATTGCTCTGGTGCAACATTCATTTTTTTTGCGGCTATTAAAAACACTTCAGGATCTGGTTTTGCTTTAGAAACGTCATTGCCATCTACAATGGCATCCAATCGATGCAGAAGATTAACCCGAGTGAGTATCTCTCTTGCATTTTTACTGGCAGATCCTAATGACATTTTTTGTTCTTTTTGTGATAAAAAATCAATAACTCTTACCACATCTGGTAATATTTCACCTTCGTCCATCGTGGCGATATAGGTGAGATAATCATCATTTTTTTTACCCATTAATGCATTAAACTTGTCTTCTTCCAAGTTCAAATTTCCCCAAGCCAAGATCTTTTCAAGGGATCTAACTCGAGACACACCTTTAAGTTGTTCATTTTGGACTTCTGTGAAATCAATACCAATATCGTTGGCTAGTTTTTTCCAAGCCAGATAATGGTATTTAGCGGTGTCTACAATCACACCATCTAGATCAAATATGAATCCTTTTTTATTCATTCTACTCATTTGAGTCGTTTACTCGTAAGGTTAAAACCCCTGAGATGATCATTGATATTCCTCCCACTAGTAGGGCATAAATTGGTTCGCTGTCAAAGAAAGTTACTAGCATAAATCCTAGAATTGAAGCCGCAACAATTTGTGGGATTACTATAAAAAAGTTAAAAACGCCCATATAGTAGCCCATCTTATTAGCAGGTAATGAGCCGGTTAACATTGCATACGGTATAGATAGTATGCTTGCCCATGCAATACCGACCAATGCCATTGAAACAAGCAAATAGTCTGGATTTGACACAAAATAGAAGGAAATTAATCCAATACCACCTAAGGTTAAACATACTAAGTGTGCTACTCTTCTATTGGTAGCCTTAGCAAGCACGGGTATTAAAAATGCCACGAGTGCAGCTACCAAGAATTTGATTCCCATGAGAAATCCAACCCAGTCTGCCCCTTCGTTATAAAGTACCGATGTCGTGTCTGAGGTACCATAAATATGGCTAGTTACTCCCGAAGTAGCATAAATCCACATAGAAAACATAGCAAACCATGAGAAGAATTGTACCGATGCCAATTGTTTCATTGTTGTTGGCATTCTAAGTAAATCGGTCATGATATGTACAAACCCATTATCTTTATTCGATTTACGCAATTGCGCTGCAAACATGAATAGTGCTCCTACCAATGCAATTCCCACACTTAAAATAAACAGGTCCTTTTTCAAATCGAAATACACCAATGCCATGGTTGCAATTAATCCTGTTAATAACATTCCAAGACCTGTCCCGTTTTGTTTTCCAACACTCACTTCTGTCTGAGACTCTTCTGCCGTGTTTTTCTCGGCTTCTTTTTCAAATGCCTCAAACTCTTCTGGCGTATATTCTTTAGATTTAATAACGGTCCATAATACCGCAATTAAGAATGCGGCAGCGCCAAAATAAAACGAATATTTCACCGTATCTGGTATGATGCCTTCTGGTGCTTCACTCGATATATTTAACCAATTAGAAAAAATCCAGGGCATAGCCGAGCCTACAAATCCTCCAATTCCAATAAAGAAACTTTGTGTTGCAAATCCTAGTGTTCTTTGGCTATCTGGTAAGTTGTCTCCAACAAATGCTCTAAAAGGTTCCATCGATACATTTATAGATGCATCCATGATCCATAGCGTTCCAATGGCCATCCAAAGTACTGGTGAATTTGGCATTATACATAAGGCTATTGATGCCAAAATTGCCCCAACTAGAAAGTAGGGACGTCTTCGTCCGAGTTTAGGATGCCAAGTCCTATCACTAAAATAACCAATTATGGGTTGAACAATTAGTCCTGTAACAGGAGCGGCTAACCAATAAACAGCTAACTCGTCTACTTCTGCTCCAAGGGTTTCAAATATTCTTGAGGTGTTTGCATTTTGAAGGGCAAATCCGAACTGGATTCCTAGAAAACCAAAACTCATGTTCCAGATTTCCCAGAAACCTAATCTACGCTTTTCCATGAAATAGTATGTTTTTGTTAATACTATTTTGACAAGTGGAAAGACTTATCAAAACTTACGTGAGAAGTGAAAATATAAGTTCTGATATGGTACAAATATATAATAAATTTTGTTTCAGCGACACAAAAAAGCCTACTTAGTAGATTCTCTTTCAATTAAGTCGGTTTGAATTACTACAGTTTCGTAAAGCTCATCTTCCTCTTCATTTTCGAGTCTATCAATGAGCAACATAGCACACTTTTCACCCATTTGCTGGCTATGTTGGCTAACTGTGGTTAAGCTAGGTACGGCGTGCTTTGACAGCACTCCATCGGTAAAGCCAATTACCTGAATATCGTCTGGAATGCGCATACCCATTTGCCTAGCAACTTTCATGGCCGTTATGGCATATAATTCGTTAACAGCAAAAATTCCATCTAGATCACTGTTGTTTAAAAATAAAAGCTTGATCTCTTTTTCAATTTCCTGCATTTGTTCTTCAGAGTTAAGCTCGTCATCAACCTTAACAATTAAACTAGCTTGTGGTTGTATGCCCGCTTCTTCCAGTGCATTTAAATATCCTTGAGTTCTTAAACGTCCAACGCTTACATAGTCCTTTGTTGTAATAATACCTACTTTTTTGGCTCCAGAATTAAGCAACTTTTTCACAGCCATTTGAGCACCACTTTGATCGTTCACAATTACCTTATCACATTTGATATCGCTGGTAATTCGATCAAACATAACGATGGGCATTCCTTGGTTTATGGTTTCTAATAAATGGTGGTAATCTTGCTGTAATAAAGTCTCTTTTGAAAGTGATAAGATAAACCCGTCTATACTGCCATTGGCAAGCATTTCCATGTTAATCACCTCTTTTGCAAATGACTCATTAGAGAGCCCAACAATGACGTTATAACCTCTATCTAAAGCAACATTTTCTATGCCTTTAATCACATTAGAAAAAAAGTGATGAACAATCTCTGGAATAATAACTCCAATGGTTTTTGTTTTTCTATTCTTTAAGCTAAGGGCAATATTATTTGGGCGATAATTATATAGTTTGGCAAATGCCTGTACCTTCTCTCTAGTATCTTCACTTATCTCCTTACTGTTACGCAAGGATTTTGAAACAGTAGATATAGAAACATCTAACTCTTTTGCAATCTGTTTTAAAGTGATTTTTCTTTTCATTGTGATTTTAGTAAATTAATAGTCCCTTTTTTATGAAAATGTGGGTCTAACTGCGGCAAAATTAAAGATTTAACAAAAACTTGTTAACACGAAAACGTTGTAGTAACAATTGTCATTCTTTAACCACCCTCAATTTACATAAATTTAACCTCGAGAAGTGAAAATATATAAACATTTTATTAGAAACTAATTAAAAACATTGTATGAAGACAACTTTTAATAGTGTGCTGTTTATACTGCTACTAGTTCCGGCAATGATATTTGCCCAGTCAACTGTTAGTGGTACTGTAACAGAACAATCAACATCGTCACCCTTACCTGGCGTGAATGTGATCATTAAGGGCACATCCACAGGTGCTTCAACCGACTTTGATGGTAATTATACCATTTCTGTCAGCAATGGTGATGTTTTAGTATTTTCCTATGTAGGTTTTCGAACTCAGGAAATTACTTATAATGGACAAGCTACTATTGATGTCCAATTAGAAGAAGACGCAGCGCTTTTAGACGAGATCGTCGTTATTGGATATGGTAGTGTTAAGAAAGAAGACTTAACAGGGTCTGCAGATTTAATCACTTCAGATGATTTTAATCAAGGTCCTATGGTTTCAGCACAACAACTTATTCAAGGTAAAATTGCTGGGGTTTCTGTAACGTCTGGAGGTGGAGCTCCAGGTGAAGGACAAAATATTATAATTAGAGGACTTGGTTCACTGTCCTTAACAAGTTCACCATTAATTGTAGTAGACGGAATTCCGTTAGATAATGGTGGTGTTGGTGGATCACGTAACCCACTTAACTTAATTAACCCTAACGATATTGAAAGCATGGTAGTATTAAAAGATGCGTCGGCAACAGCCATCTACGGATCGAGAGCTGCCAACGGGGTTATCATGATAACTACCAAAAAAGGTAAAGACAGAGAGTTTCAATTTAACTTAAGCTCTTCGGTAATGTTCTCTAATCCAACAGATCAGGTTGATGTACTTACTGGAGACACTTTTAGAAGTGTGGTAGCCTCATCAGGAGATTTGGCTGCAATATCAAGATTAGGCTCAGCTAATACTGATTGGCAATCACTTATATATAATGATGTAATAAGCACAGATCACGCATTTAGTGCTTTAGGTAATGCATGGGGAGTGCCAATGCGAGCTTCTATTGGTTATTCAGATCAAGGAGGTATTTTACAAGGAGACAAATTCACAAGAACTACAGCATCGTTAAGTCTATCACCAAGCCTTTTGGATGATCACTTAAAAGTAGAATTGAATGCAAGAGGAATGTACACAGAAAACAAGTTTGCTAATAGAGGTGCTATTGGTGGAGCTGTTGCTTTTGATCCTACAAAAGGTATTTTCGACACAGACCCTTCTATTGTAGCTCAATTTGGAGGATATACAGGATGGTATGAGCCATTATCAGGTGGAACAATTATCAATCCAGCAACCGGATTACCGGTGTATAGTCGCTTAAACTTGTCGCCAGTAAACCCATTGGCATTATTAAAGTACCAAGATGATACAGCAGAGGTTAGAAGAATAATTGCTAATGCCAAGCTAGATTATAAAATTCATGGATTTGAAGATTTGACTGCAACGGTGAATGTTGGTGTTGACAAATCTAATTCAAACGGAAGAAATGTAGTGGATGTTAGAATGCCACAATCGTTACTAGCAGAATCTTGGGATGAGTGGGATGGTTCACGAAGTACCTATAGTCAAGAATCTACAAATAGATTATTTGATGCCTATTTAACCTATCAAAAAGAATTCAATGAAAAGCATAACTTAAGCCTTGTAGCTGGTTATTCTTATCAAGATTTTGAGTACGATAATTATAGTAAAGACAGTGAATTACAAGAGCAAGGTAGTGACTTTGAATTTATTGATAAATCAAAGAACGTATTACTATCATACTTTGGTAGATTAAACTACGATTATGATGGCAGGTATTTATTAACTGCTACACTAAGAGCAGATGCCTCTTCTAAATTAAATCCAGACGACCGTTGGGGATTATTCCCTTCTGCAGCTTTTGCTTGGAATTTACATAACGAATCGTTCATGGAAGATTCAACATTTGATGAATTAAAATTACGTGTTGGATACGGTGAAGTTGGTAACGTAAATGGATTAGGAGATTATCTATTCTTAACCAGATATACGGGTAGTACTTCAACAGCTAATTACTTATTTGGACCATCGTATTACCAATCATTCAGACCAGAGCCATTTAATGAAAATCTGCGTTGGGAAATTGGTAGAACTATAAACATTGGTTTAGACTATAGCTTGTTAGAGGGAAGAGTTGGCGGATCTGTTAACTTATACCAAAAAGAAACGCAAGACCTAATCGCTTCGGCTACTGTTGATCCATTTACTAACTTTGGAAGTAGAGTAGACACAAACATTGGTGATATGGAAAATAAGGGAGTTGAATTTGTATTAAACCTAGTTCCAATAAGAACTGATGATTTTGAGTGGAGCATTAACTATAACATCTCTTATAACGAGAACGAAGTTACTAACCTACCTTTTGACCAGGACGTTGGAGGAATTAGCGGTGGTGTAGGTAACACAATTCAAAGACACGTAGTTGGTCAAGAACCATATAGTTTCTTTGTATACCACCAGTTATATGATGTGAGCGGTAACCCAATTGAGGGAGCTTTTGCTGATCTTAATGGTGATAACGTTATTAATGAGCAGGACCGATACTATAAAGAAGATCCGTATGCAGATATATTAATGGGATTAAATACCAATATATCTTATAAGAACTGGGATCTTGCAGTTGTTACACGTGCAAGTATTGGAAATTATGCTTACGATAATGTGGCTTCAAGTACAGGATATTTTAGTAGAGCAACAGACAACAATATTCTAACGAATTTACATGCTGATTATCTACAAACTGGATTTACTGCCATTACAGACACGAACCTTTTAAGTGATCATTATATCCAAGAGGCTTCATTCTTCAAAATCGACAACATTACCGTTGGATATACATGGAATGATGCTTTTGAAGGAACAAATATTAGATTTTATAGCTCCTTCCAAAATATAGCGACCATAACCGACTATACTGGTTTAGATCCTGAAATTACAGGAGGAATTGACAATAACTTTTACCCAAGACCGCGTACAGCTGTGTTTGGTATTAACGTAGACTTTTAAAAAAATTGAGGTATGAAAAATATATTTAAAAATCTGATTTTAATTCTAGCTGTAAGTACTTTCATTATGTCTTGCCATGATGAGTTAGATCAAGCACCAATTGATCCAGATAGTTTTACAGAAGAAGATGTATTTGCTAATGCTACCCAAGCAAAAGGAGCTTTGGCAAAGCTGTACGCAAGTTTGGCTTTAACAGGACAGCAAGGTCCTGCTGGACAACCAGACTTGGCTGATATTGATGAAGGATTCTCGCAGTTTTCAAGAATGCTTTATAACTTAAATGAGCTTACTACAGATCACGCAGTGGTAGGTTGGGGAGACCCAGGGTTACAAGACTTGCATGGTATGTACTGGTCATCAAGTAATGACTTTACTGAGGCAATGTACGTAAGACTTGCTCAAGAAGTTTCTTTTGCAAATTCATTTATTGACAAGGCCGCAAACCTGTCGGATGCTGAGATAGCTGGCTTTATTGCAGAAGCACGTTTTCTGCGTGCATACGCATACTACAACTTAATGGACATGTTTGGAAATGTTCCATTAACAACGGCTATTAGTACAGAATTGCCAATGCAAAGTACCAGAGCAGAAATATTTGCCTTTGTTGAAGCAGAATTATTAGAAATTGAACCATTATTACCAGCTTCTAATGAATATGGTCGCGTAGATCAAGTAGCCGCTCAGGCATTACTTTCAAGACTATATTTGAACTCAGAAGTTTGGACAGGAACTCCGAGATGGGCAGACTGTGTTAATTATTCGAGTATGGTAATGAGTTCTAGT
>CAZAPO010000064.1:0-4954 GCA_964487005.1 uncultured Flavobacteriaceae bacterium | reverse complement strand
TATGAAGATCAAAAACTATATTTAAATTGGGGAGAATCTAAGGTGATTGAACCTTTGGTATTGGCAGATTCTTCATTTTTTATTGCCGATATCTATCAAAAACTTAGATTTGTTCAACACCCCCAGACCAACAACTGGTATTTATCTATTGTTGATAATGAAAATGAAGACCGCATCACCTATGACTATGTAAAAGTAGCAGATGATTACCAAACGCCTGATATGCATTTGGAGCGTGGTGATTACCAAAAAGCACTAGAGGGTTATCTTACTATCAAAGCTGAAGATTCTACAAGTGTTTTCTTAGATGAAGGCGAATTAAACAGCCTTGGTTACAGGCTATTAAGAAGAGAAAAATATGATGATGCGGTTGAAGTTTTTAAAATGAACGTGGTACTCTTTCCAGAGAGTGCAAATGTTTATGATAGCCTAGCCGATGGTTATTTAGCTCAAGGTGACAGCTTAGAAGCCTATACTAATTTTAAGAAAACACTAGAATTAAACAATGCCAATTCAAAGGCCAAAAATTATGTTGAGGCTTATAGGAATGCAGAAAATTAGCATTAAATAATTTAAAAAGCCCCAACTATGGTCGAGGTTTTTTAAACGAATAGTATACACTATTCCCACTTTATATCTTGCTTCCCAGAATTTATTCTTATTCCAGATTGTTTTAAGCTGTTTTCAAGTTGATTTATGGAGCCATTTAATGCATTAAATTGTTTTACCCATTCACTAAATTCTGATGAGGCAATCTTATAACTCTGCTTTTGAGTAATGGTACTTGGTGATGTCGAACTATTAAAACTATATCTAATACGTGAAATTCTTGAGGAAATAGTAGGGGCAATTAATTCCATCTTATCGGTTATTAACCTATTGCCGTTTAATTGAATTTGTAAATCCATTAGTTGCTGCCTTATTGCTTCTGCCTGCTCAATGACCTTGGCATCACTCAATTTATTTTTTGCTTGCCTTTTAACACTCTCCATGTCTTCAACACTATTTCTCAATAAACTATTGGCATTGAAGATGGCATCATTAAGGGCCAATACTTTCTTTCTAAAGTTTTCTTGTGCAACAACATCTGTCGTTGGAAAAGTGGTATTCTCCAATCTGTTTACACGAAATGTTTGAGTCTGCCCCAACTCTTGCCAATTGCCATTCACCAACTTAGACATACTCACGGTGTAGGTTCCAGGTGGCACGGTTGCGCTATTGTTGCCACTCGATGTGGCGAATCTAAGATTCCAAGCTACTCTATTGAGTCCTTTTCTAGCTGGTCCACCTACTCGTGCTACCAATTGCCCTTGTGCATCCTGGACAGTAAACATAATCGCTGGATTATCTTCTCTTTTCTCTTTTGTAAAGGCTTCCCAATCTGGGTAAAATACGGGTTCATTATTCGCAACTTTTTTGGCTTCTTCTTTTTGTCGCTCCCGCTCTAAGGTTGCGATGCTTTCTTTTAAGTAATAGGTAAAAACAGCACCATAAGTTGGGTTTGGTGAGGTAAAGAAATTAGCACCTAACGCCCAACCGTCTGGGTTAACAATAGTATAACTTAATGCGTCTTTAACTGGAAACAATACACTCTCATTATCCAATTTGTTCGTTGAAATTTCTCGTAACACACTAAAGTCATCTAGTATATAAAATCCTCGACCAAAAGAAGCCGCTACCAAATCGTTTTCTCTTTCTTGTATTTCTAAATCGCGGATCGCGATGGTAGGAATACCAGATTTAAGTGGTACCCATTGGTTTCCTCCATCAATGCTAAAATGAAGTCCGTATTCGGTACCCGCAAATAGCAAATTTTCTGCAACCGGATCTTGTACTATGGTCCATCCAAATTCATCTTTTGGTAAGTTTGATGCTATGCTTTTCCAGGTTCTTCCTTTGTCGTCACTTCTGTAATAATAGGGTTTGTAATCTCCATATTTATGATTATTAAACACGGCAAATACCGTATTCTCATTGTGAGGTGAAGCAAAAATATCTGACGTGTATGCCAATCGTGGTACACCAGAAATTCCTTCTACCTTTCGCCATGTAATCCCATCATCTTCTGATACTTGAATTAATCCATCATCTGTACCAACATATAACAATCCCTTTTTTACCGGTGACTCGGCAAGTGCCACAATAGTACCATAAGGTGAAGTCCATACGTTCTTAAATATGGCATCTACACCCCATACTCTTCCCATTACCTCCATTTTGTTTCTGTCTATTTGCCGAGATAAATCGCCGCTAATCTCCTGCCAAGAACTACCCATATCTGTACTTTTCATGAGTTTGTTTGCTGCCAAATACAAGGTGTTATTGTCAAAGACACTTATGAGTAATGGTGAGTCCCAATTCCATTTGTAGGGTGGTTCTCCTGCCGCTGGCTGTGGTTGTATGTCAACTTTTTCTCCACTCAATTTGTCGTAACGAACAATACCAGCGTATTGTGACATGGAATAAACAATATTATGATTTGTAGGGTCTATACGACTCTGAAATCCATCGCCTCCCTGAGTCACAAACCAATCTGAATTGCGAATTCCAAATCTATGAGTCGTCCTGTTTGGGCCTCCTAAGGTGTTATTGTCTTGGGTCCCTCCATAAACGTTGTAAAACGGATATGCATTATCGATACCTACTCGATAGAATTGTGTGATTGGTAGGTTGTCTGTAAATCGCCAGTTATCTCCTCTATCCCATGATTCATAGATCCCTCCATCTCCAGCAATGAGGATATAATTTGGGTCATTTGGATCAAATTCTATTTCATGATTATCTACATGAATATTTTGGTGATTTATAGATTTTAAGGTTTTCCCACCATCTTCAGTCACTTTGGTGTATACCTCAACTATATAAAGTTTGTCAAACTGATGCGTATCTGGAAATATCTCCATATAATACTGCGCATCGATCACCATATAATCATTCATCTTTTTCCAACTGGCACCATTATCTTCTGATCTGTAAAACCCTTTGGTACTCTCTGTTCCAGCTACCAGTGCATATAGCACATCTGGTTTTTGCGGCGAGCGCGCCAACCCAATTCTACCCAGCTCTCCTTGAGGGAATCCACCCTTTATTTTATTCCATGTCTTGCCTCCATCAATAGACTTAAATGCTCCACCCTCTGGACCACCACCAACTAATATCCCAAAGTGTCTTCTTCTTTGGTAAGACGATGCAATAAGTATATCGGGGTTTCGCGGATCGACAATAACGTCTGATATTCCAGTGTCCTCACTAATATGAAGAACTCTTTCCCAAGTATTACCGCCATCTGTGGTTTTATATAATCCTCTGTCCCCACCCGGTTGCCACACACTACCTTGCGATGCGATGTATACTATATCTGAATCTGTTGGATGTATGACTATTTTTCCAATATGTTCTGAGGTTTTCAGCCCCATATTCTTCCAGGTGGTACCTCCATCTACACTTTTGTAAATGCCATCGCCTTTGCTCACCGAGCGTTGCGCATTATTCTCACCTGTACCTACCCAAACTACACTTGGGTTATTTTTGTCAATAACTACGGTTCCAATCGAGTAAGAACCTTCATTATCAAATACAGGTGTCCATGTGGTTCCTGCATTCACAGTTTTCCATACGCCTCCAGATGCTACCGCTACAAACCTAATACTCCTATTTGTTGGATGAATGGCTACATCAACAACTCTACCGCTAGTTTTCGCAGGTGTTAGGTTTCTTAGTTTTAATCCTCCAAATATTGAAGGATCCAGTGCCTGTGTGTTGTTGACTGTTTTAGATTTACGCTTTTGCGCGTTGCTTGCAAAGCAAAAACAAAGGGACAATAGAATAATAGTTACTACTCTGGTCATGGTTGGTTATTTTAAGCTATAGTTATAACCATTAAAGGTACTAAGAATAAGATAACTTTTATGAAGAAAATGATGCTCTTAGAGGAATAAAGCTGAATGATTGGCACCTAACATAACAAACGTAACCAAATAAAAAAATTAGTCACTTCTATTTTTAATTTCTCTATCCAATAATGCGACCAATTCCTCCCGGCTATCAGCAAATCCCAGAAATGCATTAATTTGTGTTTTTCTGTTGGCCATTAATGTTCTTATAATATGCTTGTATGTACCATTTGTTTTTAATGCTTCATAGTTATACGGGTGCATTGGCCCTCTAAAATCATATGATTCAAATAAGGAAGTTAAATTAGGGGCAACCGTGTTATAGAAATATAACTCCTGACGATTGCTCAAAACGGTTAGCCATTGAATGTCGTAGACACCTCTAAGCATTTGCTTTATTGTATCGTTTTTAATTAGCTGCATACCGTATTCCTTTAGGCTTTCATACGAGGCATTGCCCAACGAAGGATAAAACCACGCTAGTGATCGTGAAAAATGAACATCTAAGGAGTCGTTATACGGCAGGTTATTTTCTAAATGGGTTATAATAATCTCACAAGAGGCTATTGCGTTTTCGTTTGTACCAATCGCACGTTTTAGCTGACTAAGATTATGATTTATTCCAGTTTGTAATTCTGTGAGCATTTTTATTTCAAACTGGTTTTCCTTTTTTTCTTGATTCCAGTTATTAATCTGCAAGGCTATTAAAATACCTATGACCACAAGAACTATCTCACCTATGGCATACTTTAAGTATTTAGTTGTTTTACCCTCACCAATAAGTTGTTGGCGTATCCGTTTAAAGAATTTAAGCATAAGAAGTTGGTTGGTACCTAAAGATAATGAAAATCAAACTGGTAGGTTATAAAAACAAAAAAGCCTCCCTTTAAGGAAAGCTTCTCATTGGTAAATCCTAAACCGGATTTAACTACGTGAGTTCAATTTTTATGAACTCAACAACACAACTAATTTTTATTGCTAAAAAAAGCCTCAACTTTCATTGAAGCTTTTTGCAATCTTGCGGTCTGGACGGGACTCGAACCCGCGACCCCCTGCGTGAC
>CAZAPO010000063.1:0-20570 GCA_964487005.1 uncultured Flavobacteriaceae bacterium | reverse complement strand
TTTACGCCTGTTAATTCACTATTGTCTTCACAATCTTCAAGCAATACCGCAATAGTTTTATTAAGGGTTGGATGTTCTACTTTAGCTGCAATATTATGCAAGGGTTGCAATACAAAACGTCTTTTTGACATTTCGGGATGGGGTACCGGAAGGGTTTTAGTTTTGATAATTTGGTCATCAATAAGTAAAATATCAAGATCGATGATTCTTGGCTCGTAGGTCTTTTTTTTACTTCTAACCCTTCCAAGTTGCTTTTCAATACTCAATAATTCTTTCATGAGCTTTGAAGGTTTTAAGTAAGTTTCTACCAATATACAGGCGTTGTAAAAATCGTCACTTTCAAAACCAAAAGCTGGTGAATTATATACTTTAGAGATGATCTTGATATTTCCAACCTTTAAATGAATGAGATCAATAGCGGTCTGTAGATTTTTAAATCTATCACCTACATTACTACCTAATGAAATATATACTTGTTGTGGTTGGACCATAAGGAAAAGCAAAATAACTAAAAGAAAATTTATTCTTTTATATTTACCCTACGTATTTATTCACAATTTAATGACTGCAAAAGACAAACTATTAGCCCAACGTATTTACATGCTATTAGGAGCTTTATTTATCACTTCTCTTGTAGTTTCAAACCTTATTTTTAAGAAGTTTTTTTACTGGTACCCGTTTGATATTGAGCTGTTTGGTTCCAACTTGTTTGAGATTTCTGTTGGTATATTGCCTTACCCTATTACCTTTTTAATTACCGATTTAATTAGTGAAATCTACGGTAAGAAAAAGGCCAATCAAGTGGTTGTCACTGGAATTTTTGCGTCGTTTTTTTCAATGTTGATTGTCTATGTTGGCAATGTGGTACCGGCAACTGAATGGTCTCCGGTAAAGGATGCCATGTATACCACCGTTTTTGGTAGTACGGCTATTGCAGTTTTTGCAAGTATGATGGCCTATCTATTAGCGCAGTTTATCGATATACAAATCTATCATTTTTGGAAACGCCTAACCAAGGGACGACATTTATGGCTACGAAATAATTTCTCGACCTTCTTATCACAGTTTGTTGATACCTTTACCGTATTATTCTTGCTGTGTAGCTTTGGTGAAATTGAATGGAGTTTATTTGCAGGGCTGCTAATTGCGGGCTTCTTGTTTAAAGTTATGGTCGCCGCTTTTGATACGCCATTCTTATATCTTGGGGTATGGTTGTTTAGAAAACGATTTAAGTTAGCCGTGAATGAAGAAATATCAATAGACTAGTTCTATTTTAACGACCTTCCCTTCATTGGCTCGTACATTGAAGACGGTTTCATCGTCAAAGATTAAATATTGCCCTTTTACACCTACCAGTTTTCCTGTAAACTCTCGTTGCTTTTCTATGTTAAGACTTTTAGGTTTCTCTGGGTATTTTTCAACCGGAAATTCTAAGTTGGTTTCATTATTATTTTCAATGTAATATTCTTTAACCTCTTCTGGAATATAGGCTTTTAATGATTCTCGGTTTTCAATGAGGTTTTCATCTTCTATTTCATTTTTAAGCATTTTTCGCCAATTGGTCTTATCAGACACATGTTCTTTTAAGGCAACCTCTGTTATTCCGGCCAGGTATCTATTTGGCACCTCCACTATTTCAATAGCTTCATGTGCTCCTTGGTCAATCCAACGTGTAGGCACTTGACTTTTTCTGGTAACACCAACCTTCACATTGCTAGAATTTGCTAAATAAACAATATGTGGCTGCAACTGCACCTGCTTTTCATACTCCAAATCTCGATCTTCCTTACCCAAATGTGCCATGCTTAATTCTGGGCGCATAATCCAATCTGCGGCCTGAGGTAATTCATAGAAACACGATCTGCAAAAACCCTGTCTAAAAATAGGTTTATCTAACCTACATCCTAAGCATTCATATTTTACAAAACTAATTTTAATGGTTTTGTTGAGCATTTGGTTCATATGAATAAAATCATTTTCAAACACCAAAAAATATTGAACTGGTTGCTTAAATTCAGTTTCCATTTTTGTAAGAACACCTTCGAAATGCATATATTTTTTTGTTATTTTAGTTGAGCAAAATCACGCTGAGTTTTATACCTCTTGTAGTGAGTAAAGATAGCTAATATATGCCAATTCCTTTAGTAAATTCTATTGCTTCCTGGTTCTTAAAAAAACGCTTTCATCAGATTGAGCTCTTCTTAAAATACCCAAATGAAGTCCAAAACGAATTGTTGTTAGACCTTATTGAAACCGCAAAAGACACGCAAATAGGCAGGCAATATGATTTTGCCTCGATACATAGTTACGAAACTTTTAAGGAGCGCGTACCTATTAGAGCCTATGAAGATATTCAGGACATGATTGAACAAGCACGTTGTGGTACCCAAAATATTTTCTGGCCCTCGCCTATTAAATGGTTTGCAAAGTCAAGTGGGACTACCAGTGCTAAAAGTAAATTTATTCCTGTTAGTGCAGAGTCGTTAGAAGACTGTCATTATGCTGCTGGGAAAGATTTATTATGTATGTACTTAAATAACAATGAAGATTCGCAGCTGTTTACTGGTAAAAGTTTAAGACTTGGTGGCAGCAAAGAACTTTATAAAGAAAACGGAACCGTTTTTGGGGACCTTTCGGCAATTTTAATTGACAATATGCCCTTTTGGGCAGAATTTAGCAGTACTCCAAGCAATAAGGTGTCATTAATGAGTGATTGGGAGTATAAGATGCAAGCTATTGTTGACGAAACAATTAATGAAAATGTAACAAGCTTGGCTGGGGTGCCTTCATGGATGCTGGTATTACTAAACAATGTACTGGAAACCACAGGAAAGAGAAATTTGTTCGATATCTGGCCAAATCTTGAAGTTTATTTTCATGGTGGTGTAAGTTTTGTCCCTTACATAGATCAATATAAGGCCATTTTACCGAGGCAAAATTTTAAATACTATGAAATCTACAATGCCTCTGAAGGTTTTTTTGCTATTCAAGATCAAAATAACTCTAGTGAACTGTTATTAATGCTCGATTATGGTATTTTTTACGAGTTCATTCCAATGCAAACCTATGGTACTCCTCAAGAAAAAGTGGTACCATTAAGTGGTGTAGAAACGGGTGTTAATTATGCAGTAATTATTACTACCAATGCTGGTCTTTGGCGTTATAAGATTGGAGATACTATTCGATTTACCTCATTAAACCCTTACCGGGTTAAGGTTTCTGGTAGAACGAAACATCATATCAATGTTTTTGGTGAAGAATTGATTATTGAAAATGCTGAGGATGCCTTAAAAAGTGTTTGTGAAAAAACACGTTCGGAGATTGTTGATTATACGGGCGCTCCAGTCTTTATGCAAGGCAATGAAAAGGGTGCTCACGAATGGATGATAGAGTTTAAAACGCCACCAAAAGATCTCAATTACTTTAATGAGCTTTTTGATAATGCCCTAAAATCACTAAATTCTGATTATGAAGCCAAGCGCTATAATAATATGACACTTAACAAACCTAAAATTAATGTAGCACGCCCTCAGTTATTTTACGATTGGTTAAAAGAGAATGATAAACTAGGCGGTCAACACAAAATACCACGTTTATCAAATTCGAGAGATTATATAGACGAATTGCTTAAGCTTAATGGCTAACTGCTATGCTTTTTATCGATGAAAACTAACATCTGTTTTTCCTTAAACGAAAAATGAGTTGTCTTCGTCTAAAAACCTAGCTAGCCCTTTTGTTCTTTAAGTATTAATGCTACTTTTAATGTGCAATTAAGAAAAACATTTAAGAGCTTACTGCAATAATTAATTAACAATCCAAAATAAAAAACCACTCAATTTTGAGTGGTTTCTTTATTTTATGATACCGCCTTTAATTTCTTAAGCCTAATCTTTGTTAGCTTACTTTCGGCATATGTTTTAGTAACGTTCAACTTTGTTTCATCACTTCCAGGTAGTGAGAACATCGCATCTGTTAGTATTTCTTCACATAATGAACGTAATCCTCTGGCGCCTAATTTGTACTCTATTGCCTTTTCAACAATAAAATCTAAAGCTCCTTCACTTATAGACAGCTCTATATCATCCATTGAAAAGAGTTTCTTATACTGCTTAACAATAGCATTCTTAGGTTCTGTTAGTATTGCTCTTAAGGTATTTGCATCTAACGGATTCATATAGGTAAGTACTGGTAGCCTACCTATAATTTCTGGAATTAATCCATAATCCTTTAGGTCTTTAGGTATAATATACTGTAAGAAGTTATCCTTATCTATAATTTCACCATCATGAGAGGCTTTATAACCAATCGCCGACATATTTAGTCGTTTTGAAATATGACGATCTATTCCATCAAAAGCGCCACCAGCGATAAACAGAATATTCTCGGTATTCACTTCAATAAACTTTTGGTCTGGATGTTTTCTTCCTCCTTTTGGTGGTACATTTACTACCGTTCCTTCTAATAGCTTAAGTAATGCTTGTTGTACACCTTCACCCGAAACATCGCGTGTAATTGAAGGGTTATCACTTTTACGGGCTATTTTATCTATTTCATCAATAAATACAATCCCCTTTTCTGCCTTTTCAAGATTATAGTCTGCGGCCTGTAATAACCTTGTCAAAATACTTTCCACGTCCTCTCCTACATAACCTGCCTCAGTAAGCACGGTAGCATCAACAATTGCAAGAGGTACATTAAGCATTCTAGCAATGGTTTTTGCCATTAGCGTCTTACCCGTTCCTGTTTGACCTACCATGATGATATTACTTTTTTGAATTTCAATATCGTCATCGGTTGGCGTCTGTAACAAGCGTTTGTAGTGATTATATACAGCAACAGACATTACACGTTTTGTATGCTCTTGCCCAATGATGTACTCATCTAAAAATGCCTTTATTTGTTGAGGCTTTCTCAACATCAATTCGGCAGACAAGTCTCCAGAGTCCATTTGCTTAGACTCCTCAATTACAATTCCATGTGCTTGTTCAATACAGCGATCACATATATGGGCATCTAACCCTGCAATTAATAAATTTGTTTCTGGCTTCTTCCGTCCACAAAACGAACATTCTAATTCTTCCTTAGCCATCTATATAAAGGTTTCGATTTAATTCTTAGTTACGAGACAATATCTCGTCAATCATTCCATACTCGAGGGCTTGGTCTGATTTCATCCAGTAATCACGATCACTATCTGCATAAACCTTGTCGTAATCTTGCCCTGAATGCTTACTTATAATTCTATATAACTCTTCTTTGAGGGTTAATATTTCACGTGCAGTAATTTCAATATCACTAGCTTGTCCTTGAGCACCTCCCAATGGTTGGTGAATCATTACTCTAGAGTGGGTTAACCCACTACGCTTCCCTTTTTCTCCTGCACATAACAATACTGCACCCATTGAAGCGGCCATCCCAGTACAAATTGTAGCTACATCTGGTTTAATAAGCTGCATGGTATCATAAATACCTAATCCTGCATACACGCTTCCCCCTGGTGAGTTAATATGGATTTGAATGTCTTTTGATGAATCTGTACTTTCTAAAAACAGTAATTGGGCTTGAATTATATTTGCCACTTGATCATTAATCCCTGTTCCTAAAAAAATGATGCGATCCATCATAAGTCTTGAGAATACATCAAATATTGCAATATTCATTTGACGCTCTTCAATAATATTTGGAGTCAAACCAACAGGAAACATACTACTTACAATTTTTTGGTAGTAGGTGCTGCTGATGCCTTGATCTTTTATTGCGAATTTTTCAAATTCCTTTCCGTAATCCATAGTAAATTTTAATAATTGATTGAGATAAAAAAAGCGTTGAACTCTAATGAATTCAACGCCTAAATATAATGAATTTTTAATACTATGAGCCGTATACTTCCTTTACAAATTTGTCATACGGTAATTCTTTTACCTTAAGATTTGCGTTTTCTTTATAGAACCCTAAAAGCTTCTGACTTGTTAATTGTTCTGACAAGCGCTTTACTTCATCCTGGTTTGATAAAATACGGGCAGAAATGTCGTCTAGTTCTTTCTCTGATGGGTTCATCTGTCCAAACTGAGCCATTTGACCTTTAATCATTTCTCTTGTATAAGCCTTTAAGTCTTCAAAGTTTATTTGAAGATTGTTGTCAATGACTAATTTGCTTTCAATTAATTGGTAACGAATTCCTTTTTCAGATTTTTCGTATTCCTCTTTTGCTTGAACTTCATCTAAGGGTTCTTCGCCTGCTGTTTGCATCCATTTCTGTAAAAACTCTGCTGGAAGGTCAAACTTTGTGTTTTCAACTAAATACTCTGTAACATCATTTAAAAGTTTTTGATCTGCTTGCTGTACAAACTGTCTTTCGGCATCCTCTTTAATTTTGTCTTTTAATTCTGTTACCGATTTTACCGCATCCTTTCCAAAAAGCTTATCGAATAGCTCTTGATCAAGATCGGCTAATTCTCTTGTATTCACTTCATTTATTGTGAAAGTTACCTCAACATTCAAGTCATGTGCATCATCGTGAGATACTTTAAGGTAGGTCATTAAATCGTGATCATCATTAAAAAGATTCTTCGTTTTTAAGGTTAATGAATCTCCAACCTTTGCGCCTACAAATTTCTTTGCATTTACCTTCCCCTTGATTTTATCTAGACCAAATGTAGCTGTACTTTCAATTTCTTTTTCTACGTTAACAAAAGTACCTGTGATTTCATCTCCTTCTGCCACTTCATCTTTAGCTACTAATTTTCCATATTGCTTTTGAATATTCTCAACTTGCTCATCAATCATTTTATCATCAGCAACTATGTTGTAGTGTGTTATGGCCTTCTTACCTTTTAACTTTACATCAAATTCTGGCGCCAATCCTAGCTCAAATTCAAAAGTAAAATCGTCTGCATCCCAATTTAGATCATCCTGTGCTTTTGGTAATGGATTCCCTAAAACATCTAGTTTTTCTTCGGTTAGATACTTGTTAAGTGCATCTTGTAAAAGTTTATTGACTTCATCTACTAAAACCGCTTTACCATATTGCTTTTTTACTAAGCCCATTGGTACATGCCCTTTTCTAAATCCAGGGATGTTTGCCGTTTTTCTATAATCTGATAAGATCTTTTGAACCTTATCTGCATAGTCATTCTTCTCAATTGCAACCTTAACTACTGCGTTTAACTCGTCGATATTTTCTCTTGTAATATTCATTTTGCTACATAAAAATTGGCTGCAAAAGTACGACATTTTTGCAACTGAACAAAGTTTTTAAGATGCTGAAATTCAGCCTATTTTTTATCTTCTTTTAAGATAGAATAAAGTAGTGATTGCAGGCAAGATAACAAGAGGCTAAATAAGATTGCCGTCCAGATACTAGAAACCGCAAATCCATCTATTAATTTGTCTGCCAATAAGATAATCATAGCATTAACCACCAGTAAAAACAACCCCAAGGTTAATATTGTTATTGGTAAAGTGAATATAATTAAGACGGGCTTCACTAGCACATTAAGAATGGCCAACACGGCAGCCACTATTATCGCTGTTGTATAGTTATCTAAATGCACTCCTGGCAATAATTTCGCTAAAATAATTACTGCGACTGCACTTAATATAAGTTTCATTAAAAATTTCATAAGGTTTTATTTAAAGACCTTTTTAAGGTACAAAATATTGGTCTTTACTTTATGAATTCTGTTACAAATTGATAAAATTCTTGTGGGTTTTCGGCATGTAACCAATGACCTGCATTGGATACAGTTTTGATTAGCGCATTAGGAAACTGCATTTTTATCAAAACTTCATCGCTCGTACCTATGTATTCTGATTTATCTCCTCTTAAAAATAAGGTAGGCTTTTCAAACTTATGGTATATTGGTAAGGCCTCTCCAATTTCTCCAACTTTTGCAGCCAATATGGGCAAATTAATCCTAAGTCCGAGTTGACCTTTTTCAACCCAATATAAATTTTTCAATAAAAACTGTCGAGTTCCAAAATCGGTCACATAATGAGCCAATATTTCATCGGCTTCTTTTCTTGTTTGAAGTTGTTCAAAATCTATTGCTAACAATCCTGCCAAGATTGTTTCATGATGAATTGGATAATATCTTGGTGCAATATCTGCAATGATCAATTTTGCAACAATTTCAGGAAACTGAGCCGCAAATAGCATAGCGGTTTTTCCTCCCATAGAATGGCCAAGCAGAATAATATCCTGTAAATTATGGTATTGGCAATAATTTTTTAAATCATCTGCCAAGATCTCTAAATCAAAATCATTATCATGAAAACTTCTACCGTGATTACGTTGATCTACTAAATGCACCTGAAAATTAGCTTCGCTAAACTGTTTAGCGAGTGTTTTCCAGTTATCTCCCATGCCTAAAAAACCATGCAAAATAACTAATGGTGTTCCAGCACCTATAATATTTGAATATAACAGCATTTACTTAAGTTTATTAAGGTACATATTCACCACATTCTCTATACCCAAATATAAACTTTCAGACACCAGGGCATGTCCAATTGAAACTTCTAACAAACCCGGAATATGCTCTTTAAAAAATTTAATATTGTCAAGTGATAAATCATGACCTGCGTTTACACCTAATCCCAAGTCATTACATAATTGTGCACAATTGGTATAAGGTTCTATTGCAGCTTTATTACCTAAGCTGTATTGATGTGCATATCCCTCAGTATAGAGTTCAATTCTGTCGGTTCCAGTAGCCTTAGCGCCTTCTACCTGACTCATTACAGGGTCTAAGAAAATTGAAGTTCTAATTCCATTTTGCTTAAATTCTTTAATTACCTCCGTCAAAAATCCCTTATTCTTTATGGTATCCCAACCAGCATTTGAGGTAATGGCATCTTCTGCATCTGGAACCAGCGTTACCTGTGTTGGTTTTGCCTGCAAAACAAGGTCAATAAATTGTGGAATTGGGTTTCCTTCTATATTAAACTCTGTGTGCACAACTGGCTTTAAATCATGAACATCTTGATATCTAATGTGTCGTTGATCTGGTCTTGGATGCACAGTAACTCCTTGAGCACCAAAACCCTGTACATCTTTGGCAAATTGTACCACGTTTGGCGTATTTCCACCTCTCGAATTTCTTAAGGTTGCAATTTTATTTATGTTAACACTTAGCTTTGTCATTCTTATAAAAATTTCGCCCCAAAAGTACATGAATTTTTTCATTTTAAACTTTGTCAATTGCGAAATAAGAACGAAGCCAAATTAAAAAGCAAACGTTAAATGTTAAATAGTATTTAGTTTAATTTTCATCATAGAAAAATACGTTGCAACTTAGACTTATTGTACATATTTTTGATTAATTTGCAACCTATAGCAGATACGTATCAATGCCTTTGAGTGAATTTATAATAAACGATATTAAGCCCATAAATGTGGCAGAAAATATTGGAGAGGTTCAAGAAGTTTTTAATCAACTTACCTATTCTCATATTCCTGTTCACAGAGATGGCATCTATATTGGATGTATTTCTGACACTGATGCTCATTGTTTCGACGCCGATAAACAAATTAATGAATACCTATACACATTGGAGGGATTTTATGTGCGACGAACTACCCTTTGGTTGGATGTTTTGGAAGCATTTGCCCAAAAAGACACGAACATCATGCCTGTTTTAGATCATGACAATAAGTATTTGGGATATTATGAATTACATGATATAATTTCATTATTCAACCAAACTCCTTTTTTTTCTGAACCTGGTGGGATTTTAATTGTTGAAAAGGGATACAACGATTATTCATTTAGTGAAGTATCGCAAATAGCCGAATCTAACAATGGTAAACTTTTGGGCGCATTTATTTCTAAAATTGAAAATGATGTTGTGCAAATCACCCTTAAAATAGGAAATTCTGGCCTCAACGAAATCATACAAACATACAGACGCTATGGATACAACATTGTTTCGGGACATGAAGAAGACAGTTTCTTGCAAAACCTGAAAGAGCGATCAGATTATTTAAACAAGTATCTAAACATGTAATTTATGAAAATTGCAATCTACGGTCAGGTTTATCAAAAAAACTCATTAGAACCTATTGAAACATTGTTTAGAGTTCTTGAAGAAAAATCGTTCAACGTATTTGTCGAGACTAATTTTTTTAACTCCATTAACGAAGAACCAGATTTAAGCATTGATTTAAATGGCTTTAAAACCTTTACTGCTTTAGATAAATCATTCGATTTATTGATTAGCGTTGGTGGTGACGGAACCATTTTGAGAGCTGTGACCTATGTAAGAGATTTATCAATTCCTATTGTAGGTATAAATACTGGTAGATTGGGTTTTCTAGCTACAATTCAAGAAGACCTTATTGAAAAAGCTATTAATGACATTGCCGCTGGTAGTTATAAGATATCTAAACGTAGCCTGCTTACCATAAGTTTTGAACCTGAAAAAGAGGACATGTTTGATTTCAATTCGGCGCTCAACGAAATTGCCTTAAGCAGAAAGAATACTACCTCTATGATAACGGTTGAAACGAGTTTGAACGGGGAGTATTTAACCTCATACTGGGCAGATGGTTTAATAGTATCAACACCTACTGGATCTACTGGGTACTCTTTAAGTTGTGGTGGGCCTGTTATTATGCCGGAAACCAGAAGTCTTACCATAACACCAATTGCACCTCATAATTTAAATGCACGACCTTTGGTTATAGAAGATTCTACTGAAATAAGACTTAAAGTTAGTGGTAGAGAAGATAGTTATTTGGTGTCTTTAGACTCTAGAATAGCATCTGTGGATAAAGACACAACAATTATCATAAAAAAGGCCGATTTTAAAATAAAGATGATTGACCTTGATAATGAAAGTTTTTTAAACACCCTTCGAAAGAAACTTCTTTGGGGAGAAGATAAGCGTAATTAGGCAATATTTTAACGCAAATAGTGTTTATCTGTAATACTAACAACAAATTATAATAGGCTCATCAGATTTATTATATTTGCAAACTTTTAAACACCTATGAGGCATTTTATCGTTTTCATGCTGTGCGCTTTAATTAGCCAATTGAGTTTTTCCCAAATTTATGAAATTGGTTTCTACGCTGGTGGAAGTAATTTAATTGGAGATGTAGGCTCAACAAAATATATTTCACCAAATCAAGCCGCATTTGGTGGTGTATTTAAATGGAACCGAAGCCCAAGACATTCCTATAGACTTTCGGTAATTTTTACCGAATTAAACGCTGAAGATGCCAAATCAAAAGATCCTAGAAGAATTCAACGCGACTATTCTTATGCCGAAAACCTTTTAGAGATTGCACTAGGTATGGAGTTTACCTTCTTTGATTTTAATTTGCATTACGACGGAAACAAATCGACGCCCTATCTCTTTACAGGGATTTCTTTTGGAAAACATGACAACCATTATTTTAGAAACGGTATTCAAACTTTTGAAAACACATCGAGTTGGGCCGTAGGAATACCAATGGCAATTGGTTTTAAAACAACAATTACAGATCATATATTAATTGCTGCAGAAATTGGAGCACGCTATACCTTTACCGATGAGCTAGACGGTAGTATGCCAGACAATGATGCATTGGCAAACTACAGTTTTGGAAATTTAAATAATAATGACTGGTATATGTTTACTGGATTAACATTAACCTATACCTTTGCGCGAAAACCCTGTTACTGCGATTTTCTGGAATGAGTATAAAAAACCAAATACATTTAGAGTACTTGCCTAATCACATTGCAATAATAATGGACGGCAATGGGAGATGGGCTAAAGAAAGAGGTAAACTTCGTGTATTTGGACATGAGAAAGGTGCCAAAGCAGTGAAGCAAGTAGTTGAAGGTTGTGCAGAACTAGGTGTTAATAATTTAACATTATATGCCTTCTCTACCGAAAACTGGAAAAGACCTAAATTTGAGGTTCAAACCTTAATGAAACTATTAATTTCTTCGTTGAGAAAAGAAATTAAAACACTTCAAGAAAACGACATCAAACTTAATGCTATTGGAAACCTAGAATCGCTTCCATCTCAAGTATATAGGGAATTAATTGATGTTATAGAACTAACAAAAAACAATAAAAGATTAACTTTAACGCTGGCTTTGAGCTACGGCTCCAGAGATGAATTAATAAATACTGTTAAACAAATTAGCGTTAAAGTTAAAAATAACATAATTTCGCCCGATAAAATTGATGAATCGGTTATAAATGAGCATCTTTACACGCAAAATTTGCCAGATGTCGATTTATTAATTAGAACAAGTGGCGAACAGCGCATAAGTAACTTCCTTTTATGGCAAATTGCTTATGCCGAATTATATTTTACTAAAATATTTTGGCCTGATTTTACAAAAGAATATTTGTATGAGGCAATAGTAAATTATCAAAAACGGGAAAGACGATTTGGAAAAACTAGTGAACAACTTAGCTAATAAGTTATTAAACATACACATTACTAAACTTTTATTTATAGCTTTTTTTATTGGTTGCTTTAATATGGCAGCTCAAATAGATGCGCCTATAAATTATAAAACCTATAAAATTGGGACTATAACAGTAACTGGAAACACCTCGTTTAGTGAGCAAACAGTTATCACTTACTCTGGTTTAAAAGCTGGTGATGAAATTACCGTGCCAACCAAAGCAGGATCAAAAATAGCAGAAGCGGTTCAAAAACTATGGGCATCAAACTTATTTGGTAATATCGATATCTTTTATACGGTGAATGAAGAGGTAGCAGATATTGAAATTGTCCTTGCCGATCTTCCCGAATTGAAAGAAGTTACTATTGAAGGGGTAAAAAAATCTAAGAAACCAGAAATTATTGAAGAAAATAAGCTTCAAACAGGTGTTAAAGTAACAGAAAACCTCATCACCACAACTAAAAACTACATAGAAAGCACCTATAGGAAAAAGGGTTATTTAAATGCAAAAGTTGAAATATCTACTTCTGAGGTAGTTGACTCAATCGCTAAGAAAAGGGTCAATATGAAATTAAAGGTAGATAAAGGTGAAAAAATTAAGGTTAAAGAGATTGTATTTAATGGAAGTGAAAAGCTCAACGATAAGAAGCTTCGCAAAGCCATGAAAAATACAAAACGTAAAAACCCAATACGTATTTTTAAACGTTCAAAATATATTGAAGCAGATTTTGAGGAGGACTTAAATAGCCTGGTAGATAAGTATAAAGAAAGTGGTTTTAGAGATGCTAGAATTATATCAGATAGCATAATATACAATGATGATAATACCATTTCGTTGGCCATTGATTTAGCCGAGGGTGAAAAATACACCTTTGGTAAAATTGATTTTGTAGGTAATGCCACATATACCGACGAAGTTTTAAATAGTATTTTACGTATTAAGCCTGGTGACACTTATAATGGAGTAGAGTTAGAAAAAAGAATAAGTGACAATACAAGACCTGATGCTTTTGATTTAACAAACTGGTATCAAGACAGGGGTTATCTCTTTTCAACTATAACGCCAGTTGAGACCAGTGCTGAAGGAAATGTTATTGATATGGAAATAAGGATTACCGAGGGTAAGCCAGCATACTTTAACAAAATTTCTATTAGTGGTAACGATAGAACAAACGACCATGTTATCTATCGTGAAATGAGAACACGACCAGGGCAGCGATATAGTAAAGCAGAAGTAATTAGAACCATTCGTGAACTTGGACAATTAGGCTTTTTTGACGCACAGCAAATTGAGCCTCACTTCGAAAACGTGAATGCTAATGACGGTACCTTAGATATGCGTTATTCGGTTGTTGAGCGAGGTTCAAGTCAAATAGAACTACAAGGAGGATATGGTGGCGGTGGATTTATTGGTACCCTAGGGCTATCATTTAGCAACTTTGCTATAAAAGATATCTTTAAGAAAGAGGCTTATCAGCCAATTCCAATGGGTGATGGTCAAAAATTATCGTTACGATTACAAGCGAGTAGATTCTTTCAAACTTATAGTTTTTCGTTCTCTGAACCTTGGTTAGGTGGTAAAAAACCAGTTAATTTTTCTACCTCTATTTCACATACAAAACAGTTCTTGTTTAATCCGTTTACTAGACAAGCCGACAAAAGTAGAAGATTTAATATTACAGGTATTTCTGTTGGTTTAGCAAAACGATTGGCATGGCCAGACGACTTTTTTGTTTTATCGCAAGCGCTAAGTTATCAGCATTACGATCTGCAAAATTATAATACTGGGCTATTCACGTTTGGTGATGGAGATTCTAGAAACTTCGCCTATACCATTGGAATAAGTCGAAATAACACTGCAACAGATCCTATATACCCAACTAGAGGTTCTAATTGGAGTCTTTCAGCTAAGTTTAGTCCACCATATTCATTATTTAACGACGTAGACTATGCAGCTTTAAAAGATGAAAGAGAAGATCAGGAAGCAATTAGAGATAATACCTCTTTAACTGACGAAGTAAGGAACGATGCAGCAGATAGAATTTCTGAAATTGACCAAGAACGTTATAAATGGTTAGAATTTTATAAGATTAAGTTTAAAGCAGATTGGTATCAGGCCATCGTTGGAGATTTAGTTCTTAGACCTAATGTAGAATTTGGATTCCTAGGCGCCTATAACAACGATCGAGGTGTTATACCATTTGAGCGGTTTTTCTTAGGTGGTGATGGCTTAGGAAATTTTGCCATGGACGGTAGAGAAGTGATTCAGTTAAGAGGTTATCCAAATCAGTCACTTTCGTCACAAGATGGAGGGTCTATTTATAACAAGTTTTCTTTAGAATTACGTTATCCGGTAACCTTAAAGTCACAGCAAGCAAAAATTTATATGCTAGCATTTCTTGAAGCTGGTAATTCTTTTGATAATTTTAGAGATTTTGATCCATTTACACTCAAGCGATCAGCTGGAATTGGACTTAGATTATTCATGCCAGCATTTGGATTATTAGGTATCGATTTTGCACATGGATTTGATCCATTACCAGGTCAAGCTCAAAAACACGGATGGGAAACACACTTTATAATTGGACAACAATTTTAAAGTTTGGCACGATATTTTCTATTGACAGGGTAACTGTTACAGTTTAACGATTTAATTAGTGCGTTAAAATTTTTCAGAATATATTTCGTTTATTTGATAAATATTAACGCTCGCATCCAAATCGAAAAATATTTGTCTGTGGTGTTAGCTTTTTAAAGAAACAATTATTTAAAAACATATACGGATGAAAACTAGAGTTCTTTTTTTACTGGCTATAGCATCCTTTATTAGCCTCACGACCTACGCTCAAAAAAGTGTACGTATTGGATATATCGATACGGAGTACATTTTACAAAATGTCCCAGAATATCAAGACGCCACTATGCAGCTTGAGTCTAAAGTTGATAAATGGAAAGCAGAGATTGAAAAACGTTTAAGCGAAGTAGATCAAAAAAAGAAGCAATTAACTGCTGAAAGTGTATTATTAACTCCTGAACTTATTGAAGAACGTCAAGAGGAAATAAGCATTGAAGAAACAGAAATTCTTGATTACCAACAAAAACGTTTTGGCCCTAATGGTGACCTGATGATTCAGCGTAAGCAGTTAATGGAGCCTATTCAAGATCAAATATTTACTGCGGTTCAAGAAATTGCAACAGCTAGAAAATATGATTTTGTTTTTGATAAATCTGCTGATGTTGTAATGCTTTATTCGGCAGATAGGTATGATATAAGTGATCAGGTATTACGTTCTATAAATAGAACTGCTAAACGTACTCAGGCACAGAGTAGAAAAGAAAAAAAGGCAGCTGAGGCTGAAGAGATTGTACCAGAAGAGGTAGATGAAAGTAAAGCGGCGAGAGCACAAGCCTTGGCAGATAGAAAAGCTGAGCGTGAAAAGGCCATTGCAGATAAAAGAGCACAGCAATTAGCAGATAGGGAAGCTAAGAAAAAAGCACTTGAAGATAAGAAGCAAAAGATTCTTGAAGAAAGAGCAAAAGCAAGACAAGAAAAGCTAGATGCTAGAAGTGGGAAAGAAAATGAAACCGAAACTGAAGAGGTAGAGGAAAAAAGTGAAGAGACTGTTAATACAGCAGCGGCAAAAACCGAAGAGGTAAAGACTGAAGCAAAAGAGGAAGTTAAAAAGGTTGAAGAACCAAAATTATCTCCTGCTGAAGCTAAGAAGAAGGCCCTTGAAGATAAAAAGAAGAAGATATTAGCAGACAGGCAAGCAAAAATTGAAGCACAGAAAGCTGAGAAGGAAGCTGCCAAAAAAGGAACTGGAACGAGTACAAAGATTAGTGACAAAGAGGCTAGAAAAAAAGCCTTAGAAGATAAAAAGAAGAAAATATTAGAAGCACGCAAAGCCAAAATTGAAGCACAAAAAAGGGCTAAAGACAGTATTAAAAATCAAAAAAATAATAATTAATAGATACAATTTATAACACAATTACATTACAATGAAACAATTAAAGAACTTAGTATTAGCAGCTGTACTTTTAATAGGAGGTACAAGCATAATGAACGCGCAAAGTAAGGTTGCTCATATTAATACGCAGGAACTTGTTGCTGCGATGCCTGCAACTAAAGCTGCACAAGCCGAAATGGAAAAAGTAGGTAAAACGTATCAGGTGCAAATTGAAGAAATGCAGAATGAGCTTAAAGCTAAAGTAACACGTTATGAAGCAGAGGCTGCAACTCAAACTGACGAAGAGAATCAGAAAAGAGCAGAAGAAGTTTATGGAATCAGACAAAGTATTGCTCAATTTCAACAGCAAGCAGATCAAGAACTTCAAAAGAAGCAATTTGATTTATTAAAACCTATTACAGAGCAAGCAAGAGAAGCTATATTAAAAGTAGCTCGTGCGCAAGGTTTTCAATATGTATTAGACTCTACACAAGGACAAGGAGTAATTCTAGCCGATGGTAAAGATTTAATGGAAGATGTTAAAAAAGAGCTTGGTTTCTAAAAACCAATTTTTTAAATAATTGTTTAAAAGCTGTCTTTATAGGCAGCTTTTTTATTTTTGTTATATGAAGAATAGTCCTATAGGTATTTTTGATTCGGGTGTTGGTGGTACATCAATTTGGAAAGAAATTTGCACTCTGTTACCTAATGAAGACACTATTTACCTGGCCGACAGTAAAAATGCTCCTTACGGTCCTAAAGGGAAAGACAGCATTATTAATCTTAGTATTAAAAATACCGAGCTACTATTAGAAATGGGGTGTAAACTTGTTGTTGTAGCATGCAATACGGCAACCACCAACGCCATAGATTATCTTAGAACTACTTATGCAATCCCCTTTATTGGCATAGAACCAGCGATTAAACCAGCAGCCTTAAAAACAAGTACCAACGCGGTTGGAATACTCGCAACCAAAGGAACTCTAAGTAGTGCCTTATTCTCAAAAACTTCAAATCAATTTGCCAGTAATGTTACAGTTATTGAACAGGAAGGTGATGGTATTGTAGAACTCATTGAATCTGGGCAATTACACTCTAGTCAAATGAAAGATCTTTTGCAATGCTATATTGAGCCAATGCTAGAAGCCAAAATAGATCATTTAGTGCTAGGATGTACACATTACCCATATCTAACACCAATATTGTTAGAAATACTCCCTAAAGGCGTTAAAATCATTGATTCGGGTGAAGCAGTTGCCAAACAAACCAAAGCAATCTTAGAAATTAACAAATTGAATAATAGCGAAAGATCAATCGCAAAACACCAGTTCTATACCAATGGAAGCATTAATATTTTAAAGCAACTCATTGGAGACAACTATTCAATTAGTTATTTAGACTTTTAATGGTTTATTCCTTAAACCAGTCTGCATATTTTACATAGTTAGTAGCAATTCTGTTTATTTCACCAGAAATAAGCTCTTCACTAATATCCTTAATCTTCTTTGCAGGTGTGCCTGCATAGATGCTGCCTGCCTCGACCCTTGTATTTTTGGTTACCACTGCCCCAGCGGCTATGATACTGTTACTTTCAACTACACAATCATCCATAATGATACTACCCATACCTACAAGGACATTATCCTTAATGGTACAACCATGCACAATGGCATTATGCCCAATTGAAACATTGTTCCCTATATTGGTTGGAGAGGTTTTGTAGGTGGCATGAATAACAGCACCATCTTGCACGTTAACCTTATTCCCCATTTTAATATAATGTACATCTCCCCTAATGACCGCATTAAACCAAATACTACATTGATTGCCTATACTAACATCACCAACTATGGTGGCATTTTCGGCAATAAAACAATCTTTAGGTATTTCTGGAGTCTTTCCGTTTACAGGTTTTATGATTGGCATATTCTTTACAAATTATAACTGTACTTAATGGATTTTATAATAGTACATATTTAACATTTTAGATGACACCAGCCAAATATCAATACCAAAAAAGGTCAAAATGTTTGGTCATAAGCAATAAAGACACAAATTTCTTGACAATAGCAATTTCTGGCAAACTGTTTGATACTAAGCTAGAGTAACAATAAAAAAACGAACTATGAAAACAGCGTATTACACACTTATTTTGATGCTATTCACGATAACGCAAACTTCTGCACAAAATGGCTCCAAAAACTTTATTGATCAACCATATATTGAAGTATCAGGTCATGCCCAAACAGAAGTCACCCCTGATGAGATCTATGTTAGAATAATTCTTAATGAAAATGACAAAAAAGGAAGAATAAGTATTGAAAAACAAGAAAATCAACTATTGACAAAGTTGCGTAAAATCAATATTGATATAGATAAACAATTAACTGTAGAAGATTTTGATGGTTACTACAAAAGAAAATTTCTAGCTAACAATGAGTTAACCAAGATCAAGCGATATCAATTACTAGTGTATGACGGTGAAACCCTTGGTAAAGTATACCAAGAATTAGATGCTATTGACATTTCTAACATATCAATAATTAGAATTGATCATTCAGAAATGGAAAGTTTGAAAAGGGCTACAAAATTAAAAGCTTTAAAACTTGCGAAACAAAAAGCACAAGATTACGCTCTAGCTATTGATCAAGAAATTGGTAATGCATTGCATATTAAAGAGAATTCTAATAATTACACCATTAACTCAATGGGTTATGCAAATGCTTCTGCGAGAAAATACGAATCTATGGACATGGAGGCCATCAATGATATTGATTTTAAAAAGATAATTATTTCTGAAACGGTACATGCAAAATTTATATTGGATTAAAAAAAAGCGCCTTGATTTTCAAGGCGCTTTTTTTAATTTATTGCTGGACATTTGCAGTCATACTTTTCTCTGCGGCAACCAAAATTGATACCAAGTGTTATTTGATGAAAACCTCCGTTATTAAACACTACAGAATTTGCCTGATATGAATAGGTATATGCAAAAACATAGTTTTTATAATTCACTCCAATAAGTGGTGTAAAATATTGTAGCTTTTGGCTACTTACACCTGTACCGTCTAAAAATTCTGCACCATCAAAACTTGTTCTATAGGATAACCCAGCCCAAAGCTGGCCAAATTCCATTTCTTTATAGGCTTTAAAATTTATGTCAATAGACGATTCTTTAGTTGCGTCTCTATGCATATACATTATAGAAGGCTCATAACTCCAGTCATTGTACAGACTGCTAAATACGTTACCTACAGATAAAAGATACGTTCTTAAGTTTCTATAACTAAGCCCTTGCTCATTAAAATTAATACCGTCATTTTCAAGCACGTTCTTAACGGTTGCATGAGCATAGAAATCTAAAAAGTGATAGGAAAACCCAAAATCAATATTAAAATTAGCTGCACTCTGTTCTATTCCAGAAATTATTGGATCAAACCCATCTGCCAAAAATTCTCTCTCATCTAGCTTGTATTGAATTATTCCAGCACTTAGTCCAAATGACAACATATTTAGATCTACCGGGTTTCTAGAAAACATAATATGATGTGCGTAGGTTAAATAAGCTCCAGATTGTGAATGGTAACCATTTTTATCGTTATATGCTATTGCACCGTACGCCGACGGTGACTCACCAAATCTCCCATTAACACTTAAGGTTTGTAAGCTTGGAGCATTAGATTGACCAAACCATTGTTGCCTTCCTGTTAACCTTAACTTATTACAATTAGCTACTCCAGCCATTGATGGGTGGATGAGATAATAGTTATCGGTCAAATAATCTGAATAAACTGGAAGTCCTTCTTGTGCTTGGGACGAAAGCGCAAATAAGGGTATTATAAGTAGTAAATAAAGTTTCTTCAATTTTGGATATTTTAGTTCACGGCTGTACAAATATGCTGAATATTAAGCGAATAATGGTCAATTCCAGCTCAAAAAATTTATACAATCTATATTCAAATATATATATAACTCGATATATGTTTTATTATTTTTGCAAAAAATAGTTTATATGGAAAATTTTAAAATTGCTATTGTTGAAACAAGTACACCGTCTATACTTAAATTTGAAGCTAATTCCTTTTTAACAAATTACCAGAGCTTTGAATTTAATAATATTGATGATGCAAAAGATTCTCCCTTAGCACAACAGCTTTTTTATTTACCTTTTGTAAAGAAAGTATATATATCTGGAAATTTTGTTGCTATT
>CAZAPO010000062.1:0-2542 GCA_964487005.1 uncultured Flavobacteriaceae bacterium | reverse complement strand
GTAAAAACGTTACTTATTACATTATTCTCTTTTCGTTCATAAAGTTGCCCTGTAATTTTTATGATATTAGCTTCTACATCGTTTCTTAAAAAAAGCATACCTATTAGTACTCCAATAAGAATAACAAGTACAGCAATGTAACCTTTTACTCTAGCGGTAAGTTTAAATTTAGATTTCTTTTCAATGCTATCTTCACTTGCATAACGAATTAGTCCGAGTGGAAGATTGATCTTTTCCATAATGGTATCACATTCATCCATACACGCCGTACAGTTCACACATTCAAGTTGTGTACCGTTTCTAATGTCTATTCCAGTGGGGCAGACATGTAAACATTGAAAACAATCAATACAATCACCATGGCCTAATGCATTTCTATCTTCATTTTTCCTAAATTTCTTACGACCATTTGCTCCTTCACCACGTTTATGATCATAGGCAACAACAATGGATTTATTGTCTAAAAGTACTCCTTGTAATCTTCCATATGGGCAGGCAATAACACAAACTTGCTCTCTAAACCAAGCAAAAACAAAGTAGAATACTGCAGTGAAAATTATTAGCGAAATGAGTGTGTTAAGGTGTTGTAAAGGACCATCAGTGATGTATTGAATGAGCCTGTCACTACCTATTAAATAGGCTAAGAAGATATTTGCAATAAGAAAAGAAATAATTGCGAAAATGATAAGCTTAAGCCCTTTCTTTCGTATTTTTTCGGCAGTCCATGGTTGTTTGCTTAGCCGTATTTGTTTACCGCGATCTCCTTCAATCCAGTATTCAATTCTTCTGAAGACCATCTCCATAAAAATCGTTTGTGGGCATATCCAACCACAAAACAATCGACCAAAAACTACTGTAAAAAGTGTAATAAAAATTACACCAATAATCATTGATATTACAAAAAGATGAAAGTCTTGAGGCCAAAACGGAAATCCAAAAATATTAAATCGGCGTTCAAGAATATTGAACATTAAGAATTGGTTCCCGTTAATTTTTATAAACGGTGAGGCAAATAAGAATAGTAGTAAAAAGTAACTAACATATTTGCGGTAGTTGTAGTATTTACCACTAGGTTTTTTTGGAAACACCCAAGCACGTTTTCCTTCTTCGGTAACAGTACCTATGGAATCTCTAAATTTCTCGTTTTCAGGTGTTTCCAAAACCTTTGTATTAATTGAATTATTCTTCTATTGTTTCAGTATCAGAAGTTGCCTCCTCTTGGGTTGCAGTTTCTGTTGCCGCATTAGGATCTATCCATAATTCACCCTCAGGATCTTTAGCGGTTGCAGGTGTGGTTCCCTGTAGTGTTAATACATAACTGGCAACTTGCGCCATTTCAAGTGGTTTTAGTTGTAACTTCCAAGGCACCATACCCATTCCATCACGCCCTCCTTCTGAAATTGTGCGGAAAACGTTTTTAATACCTCCTCCTAATATCCAATATTCATCTGTCATGTTTGGACCAATACTACCACCTCCATCTGGCAAGTGACAAATGGCACACTTGGTATCCCAAATTGCTTTACCTGCACTTAAATCGGCAACATCGGTTAACATTTCAACTGTATTTACATCAACAAAGTTTTTTGCAGTCTTTCTATATTCTTCTACAGCTGCTTTTGCTTCAGCCATTTCTGTTTCAAATTCATTTAACTGTGAAGGTCCATCAAATACATGGTATCTTAACATGTATATTGCGGCAAAAACAATTGTTGCATAAAAGCCATATAACCACCAAGGTGGAAGCGAGTTATCTAACTCTTTAATTCCGTCGTAGTTATGATCTAAAATAATCTCACCTTCGTCCTCAATAGGCTTCGAGTCTGTCATTTTAGCATATAACTTTTTCCACCAGGTAAATTGGTAAGCTTTTTCTTTATTGGCTATATAGCGTGCTTTTGCTTCTTCGTCCATACGATGCATCATAACATTCTCTAATGCACCAATTATGGCTTCTATTGCTATAAGAATCAACAATACAAGGAATAAGAAAAGTGAAACTTCTGGATACTCTATAAATGCAGGTTTGTCACCTGAATCTATCATGTATTCTACAATTCCGAAAATAATAAAGAATATTGCCGGAACTCTTATATATGAAGGGATTAAATTTCTCATAATGTGTTGTTGTTTTGGTTGTCTAATGGAATATTGCTTACAGTCTCGATGTATTCTTTTTTAGCAGAAATGACCCACCAAAATAACACAACGAAGAATGTGAAAAATATAAGTAGAGAGATAATAGGATAAATCTCTATCCCGGTGATACTCTCCATATGTTCTTTTACAAATTT
This sequence comes from uncultured Flavobacteriaceae bacterium, assembly GCA_964487005.1. Taxonomy (GTDB): domain Bacteria; phylum Bacteroidota; class Bacteroidia; order Flavobacteriales; family Flavobacteriaceae; genus CAZAPO01. Next base: position 248 of record CAZAPO010000062.1, on the reverse strand, counting down.
TAACATGGTTCTTTTGGTTTAAATTATTCTTGAGCGGTTTCTACTTTAATATCTGTTCCTAATCGTTGTAAGTACGCTATTAATGCAACGATTTCACGATTATGTATTTCTACATAATTAGCACCATTAGCAGCTTTGTCTTCGGCAAATGATGCCGCCAAGTCTGGGTCTCCATTAAGGTTTTGTTCTATTTTCATTCCTTGATCCAGCATGCTTTGTTGCGCATTGGCAATATCTTCATCGGTATA
>CAZAPO010000061.1:0-5410 GCA_964487005.1 uncultured Flavobacteriaceae bacterium | reverse complement strand
ATTATAACAAAGCGGTCTATTTAATGGGTGAATTTGATATGCGGGAGAATGGTTTTTTAATGATTAAGGAAGATCAAGGTTACTCCTCTCCTATTGCTACAGTTTTTTATGAGTTTTATGACAATTTAGAAGACCTTAAATTGAAGTTAGCCAACGAAAACGATGTAGTACAATGTATTGTATCTAGTGGCTTTACCAACAATGAGGTTGGATTTGGTAAAACGCAAAGACCAGAATTATGGAATTATGCGGATGAAGTAGATACAATTGAATTTTTGTTAACTATTTAGTTGAAAAACTATTAAATTTTCACTAGAATTTAACAAAGAATTTAAGACCTTTATGGCTTCGTAAAAAATGAAGCATGAAGAAACATAATTTTAGTGCAGGTCCGAGTATTTTACCTCAAGAAGTACTTCAAAAGGCATCTGAAGCTGTTTTAAACTTAAATAACGAAAATCTATCCCTTTTAGAGATTTCGCATCGCAGTAAATCGTTTGTAGATATAATGGAAAATGCCAGGTCACTGGTATTAGAACTTTTAGGACTTGAAGGGCAAGGTTTCAAGGTTTTATTTCTACAAGGTGGTGCAAGTACGCAATTTTTAATGGTTGCACTTAATTTATTAGAGAAACGTGCTGGATATTTAAACACGGGAACCTGGAGTAAAAAAGCAATTAAAGAGGCTAAGATCTACGATGATATTTATGAAGTAGCATCTTCTGAAAATGCCAACTATAATTACATCCCTAAAGGTTACGATATACCAGCCGATTACGACTATTTTCATTGCACATCCAATAATACCATTTTTGGGACTCAAATGAAAGAGTTTCCAGACAGCCCTATACCATTGGTATGTGATATGAGCAGCGATATATTCTCAAGACAAATCGATTACTCAAAATTTGATTTGATCTATGCAGGGGCACAAAAAAACATGGGGCCTGCAGGTACAACCTTAGTTGTTGTAAGAGAGGATATCTTGGGTAAGGTCTCTCGCAAAATTCCATCAATGATGGATTATAAGGTTCATATCAGCAAAAGTAGTATGTTTAATACACCGCCAGTTTTCGCAGTATATACCTCCATGCTAACCTTGGAGTGGATCAAAAATAGTGGTGGCATTGCTGAGATTGAAAAAAGGAATGAAAAAAAGGCGCAATTGATCTACTCAGAAATTGATTTAAATCCTATTTTTAAAGGATTTGCTGTAAAAGAAGACAGATCAATTATGAATGCTACCTTTAATCTTGCAAATGAAGATCTAAAAGAAACCTTTGATACCATGTGCAAAGAAGGTGGAATTAGTGGACTCAACGGTCATAGAAGTGTAGGCGGATATAGAGCCTCGATGTATAATGCCTTACCACTGGAGAGTGTGCAAGTATTAGTTGAAATAATGAGTGAATTAGAAAGAAAAGCATAAATATAAAAATGAAAGTATTAGCAAACGACGGAATTTCACAATCTGGAATCGAAGCCTTAGAGAAAGAAGGATTTGTGGTTAGCACTACTACAGTAGCACAGGAACAGTTGATTAACTACATCAATGAGAACGATATTAATGTATTGTTGGTGAGAAGTGCAACTAAAGTTCGTAAAGATCTTATTGATGCATGTCCTAACTTAAAGATTATTGGTCGTGGTGGAGTTGGTATGGACAATATTGATGTTGCTTATGCCAAAGAAAAAGGAATACGTGTAATTAATACTCCTGCCGCATCATCACACTCGGTTGCAGAATTAGTATTTGCCCATTTATATGGTTTGGCAAGATATTTACACAATGCCAATAGAGAAATGCCGCTTGAAGGAGATTCACGTTTTAAAGACCTTAAAAAAGCTTATGCCAAGGGTGTTGAACTAAAGGGTAAAACATTGGGTGTTATAGGTTTTGGAAGGATTGGCCAGGCAACTGCCAAGGTGGCCATTGGTGCTGGAATGCGAGTAATTGCTTATGATCCATTTTTAGAAGAAGCTAATTTAGAGTTAGATTTCTTCGACGGACAAAAATTAAACTTTGATATTAAAACAGTTTCAAAAGAAGAAGTTTTAAAACAATCAGATTTTATTACGTTACACGTTCCAGCTCAAAAAGATTATGTGATTGGAGCACCAGAAATGGCCATTATGAAAGAAGGTGTGCTTTTGGTAAATGCAGCGCGAGGCGGTGTTATTGATGAAATTGCATTAATTGACTCTATCAATAACGGTAAAATTGCAAGAGCCGCTTTAGATGTGTTTGAAAAAGAACCAACACCGGAAGTACAGTTGTTAATGAATCCAGCGCTATCATTGACACCACATACAGGTGCAGCAACAAATGAAGCACAAGATAGAATTGGTACTGAGTTGGCCACTCAAATTATTTCTATTTTGAAGTAATAGAAAATAAGTGACCAAAAATATATTAAAGTGTCCTATCTTGTATAGGACATTTTTTGTCTATAATAATAACAGCTATTACATTAAAAAACTAAACTATGGCAGGAATATTAGATTTATTAGATAGTGATTTGGGAAAATCAATTATTAGCGGAGTTTCAGGTCAAACAGGACAAAGCAAAAGTAAAACAGGTAGTGTATTGACAATGGCATTACCCGTGCTCATGCAAGCAATGAAAAATAATGCATCAACTCCAAAAGGAGCTGAAGGTTTGTTAGGGGCACTCAATAGTAAACATGATGGGAGTATTTTAGATGATTTGGGAGGTTTATTTGCAGGAGGCGTTGATAAAAATGTGATGGACGATGGTGGTAAAATCTTAGGACATGTACTTGGTAATAAACAACAAAATGTTACAAACGCCTTAAGTATGAAATCTGGTATGGACTCAAGTGCAGTAGCAGATATTCTAAAAGTAGCTGCACCAATTTTAATGGGATTCTTAGGAAAACAACAAAGGCAAAAACAAGTAAGTAACCAAAATGGTTTAGATGGATTATTGGGAGGGCTATTAAAAGGTAACTCACCTCAGCAAGAACAAAGTTTCTTGACTTCAATTTTAGATGCAGATGGAGATGGAAACGTTATAGACGATGTTGCAGGAATGGTGCTTGGTGGAGGCAAGAAAAAAAGTGGTCTAGGAGGGCTATTAGGTGGACTCTTCAAAAAATAGCTACACTTCTATAAAAATATGAAAGGCTAAGTTTTTGATACTTAGCCTTTTTTGTGTTAAAAAAACACCAATTAGGTACGATTTTTGTAACTTTAATAGAAAATCGTAGAAAATGAAAAATGTAGCTTTAATACTTCTTATTTGCTTTGGGGTAATAGGTTGCAATACTCCCAAAAAGCTTGCATCTAATTCAGATGAAACCTATGTTTCAGAACAAGATACCGTGAAAATTGCAAATGAAGAACTGGAATACGAAATTATAATTATTGATCCAGGATTTAATACTTGGTTAGAAACGAGAGCACGACCAAAAGGTTATTATTCTCAGAAATTCATGGAAACCAGAAATTATATTATGGTTACAGAATGGAATAACCGTGTGTTGCAACCAATGAGATACAGCCCTAGATTGTACGAATTACAAATTGATTATGACCCAAAAATCGATTATGGTTATGAAGTAAATTATAAGCTTTATAATTACTTTATCTATTTTCAACTTCAGAATAATCAAAAATTATCGGCGTTTACTCCCAGAATCTAGTGTTAAGTGATATATTTGCAGCGCAAATTTCAAGGTGTAAATGAAAAGATTTAAAGAACGCTGGGAAATCAAACAAAACTGGCAGTTACTCTTTCCTTTTTTAGGAGTTATTTTTTTGCTCTATTCTTGCTACAAGCTTTCAGCTATTTTTTTTGACAGAGCGAACTTAACAGATATTCCATACCTAATTGTAGTCACAGCCGTATTGTATTATGTACTTCTAAAGTTTATTTTATGGACGTTTAAAAAGCTTGAAAACAAATGGATTGTAAATTATAAATGGGAAATGATTCGCATTTATATTGTTTTCGCCATAACAGGCAGTTCTGCCGCATTTATTGGTAAACCAATAACTACTTTTTTTGGAATTACTAAGGATAATTTACCCGGCACCCTCTACTGGATTTTATATATTTTAATTGGTTTGGTGTGCTATCAAATACTTTTGGTTACCTTTGGCTGGATTTTTGGGCAATTTCAGTTTTTTTGGAACTTTGAAAAAAAGATGCTAAAACGAATGGGATTTAAACGTTTTTTGAATTAAAAGTGAATCAATTTAAGGAACATATTATTTTTAAAATCATTGCACTTACATTAGTGCTAACCATTCTTGTCCCATCTGCTGTTAAAATGGCGCATGCTTTTGAAAATCATAAGCACGAAGTCTGTGAGGTACCGCAGAAACTACATTTTCATGAATTTGAATTAGATTGTGAGTTTTACAAATTTAAGCTTAATCAACAATTCTCTTTCACCAATTCTGTAACTGTATTTTACGATAGTTTTGAAATTTCAGATAAAATTATTTCGCAATATCACTTCATTAGTGATTATCAAAAATTATCTTTTGCCCTTAGAGGGCCACCTAGTTTAGTGTAAGCATTAAATCACTTTTTATCAACACTAAACAAAATCAAAATGAAATCATACGCGGTATGGCTATTTTTCTTTATAGCCTGTATAACCACACAAGCACAAAATACTTTAACAGGTGTAGTTAAAGACATAAATTCAGAAGAACCAATAGCATTTGCAAATATTTATTTACCTACTATTGAAAGAGGAGGTATCACAAATGAAAACGGATTCTTCACAATTAATGATCTACCAAATGGAGAGCATAAAATTATAGTTTCAATAATAGGTTACGAAACTTATGAAACAGCGCTAAATTTTCCATATACGGGTAATTTAGAAATACGTCTAAATTCCTCTGCTATCGAAATGGATGAGATCATTCTATCAACACCATTCCATAAGTTGCAAAAAGACAATGTAATGAAAGTTGAGCAGAAAAAAATTGCAGAACTTCAATCAAATGGTGCAGTAACACTTGCCGATGGTATCTCTGATGTATCGGGTGTTGCCACGCTGTCTACAGGAATTGGAATTGGAAAACCTGTGATTAGAGGTTTAAGTAGTAACCGAGTTTTGGTCTATGCACAAGGTGTTCGCTTAGAAAATCAGCAATATGGAGACGAACATGGACTTGGACTTAGCAGTTCTGGAATAGAAAGTATAGAAGTTATAAAAGGTCCGGCCTCACTTCTCTATGGTAGTGACGCATTAGGTGGTGTATTGTACATTAACCCAGAAAGGTTTGCGGCCCAAAATTCTTCCTCTGGAGATATTAATTTTGATTATTTCAGTAATACCGAGGGACACTCAACAAGTGCTGGATTCAAATCATCAACAGAATCCATACAGTTGCTTTTTAGAGGAAGTACAACACAACATGCAGACT
>CAZAPO010000060.1:0-2608 GCA_964487005.1 uncultured Flavobacteriaceae bacterium | reverse complement strand
AGAAAGTTAAGGATGGATTGGCAATTTCTTTCCTAAACAGGAACGATTTGCCATGTTTGAGTTCACAATTACAGCAAGGTAAGTGCAGGTGCCATCTCTCCATAGGTATATGAAGGGAAATAAATTAAAGAAAGCTTCAACCAGTACAACAAGAGTAATCAACAACAATACTAGTAGATAATACTAAAGACAAAATCACTGTAATAATTGGTATCACTAAAACTAAGACTTGTTCCTAATGTACTCTTCACAGTTTTACTCGGTCCAAATTGTAAGACAAAGAAGTGAACTGAAAAGTGAAGCGCATTTCAGGATTAATAATTAAGTCTAGATTCAAAATGGATTTGAATTCAAACTGTAACAATTGAAATAGCAACTGTGGTAACAGTTGTTTAAGTAAACACCTTGCTTAGACTGGCCAGGTCTAAGTAGATTCCATGTGAACAGTTAACCGACCGTTATCACATATTTATACCATATATGGAGCTCCCAACAGTTAACAGTTCAGATAAATTACTTATGCCAAACTCAAAAATCCAAATATTCATTTAATACTTGTACATAAAAACCTAAGATCGTCCAGAATACTTAGGAAAAACACATTTTACCATAAAACAAAGAAAGAACGTTATTTAACGACATTTTAACCACATAAAGTTAAGGACGCATTTGCCATATCTTTCCTCAAAGGATAATCCCAGCAGAAACAGCATCAACAGTATCATCAACATCAACACCCCCGTCTGCCAGTACCAGTGTTAGTAAGACCATTATCAGTGTGGCCTGCGCAGCATATCAAGGGGAAGGGCTTGGTAGTGAAACATTTTGTCTCAGGCTACATTCAGATTAAAGGAGAAAGATTGGGGTGGCGCTGCGAACCATACGACGATTACGTTGCAGAAAGATAGGGTCAACAAGAAGATCGGGTTTTGGCAAATAACATCCGTACTACATACAATAATAATAGAGGGGTCATTAAGAGAAGCAGCAATAGGAAGAGAAGCATCTATCCCAAGCGTCAATTTAGCTCACGGTGCTAACCATACCATCATAAGGCAGACGGCTTCGGAAGCAAGTTGTATCGACGGAGGCAGTACAGACTTTTTGTTGTGACATAAGTGTACGACATCTCTTGGACATATCTTGGACAATACCCTACGACAATTCTAGTACCATAGTTGGACAGACGAACCGACCTTACCTTATGATAGAGAAGAACTGACGTAGGAGAACAGACTGATGGACGTTCCTTCTTTGTCGAAATTGCTTCTTTGGCTTCTCTTAGACACTTCGGTTGACATCTAAAGGGCGGGGCAAGACAGTAATTGGCGTTGGTGAATCTTTGTTTAAAAAAGGTTGACGGTAATCGTTTTGTATTGGTTACTGTTTTGGAGTTGCTGTATTCACCATTGTGGTTGTAGTAGAGCCTCCAATTGCAGTGATTCGGTGCACCCCGATTGCGCAGCTTTGGTTTTATTTGACTGACTAAGTTCAGATTCTCGCAAGGGGAGTTTTGCGGGTGGTTCAAAAGCCTACCGCAACGTTCCTGTTTCGATGATTCCAAATTAAAAATCAATTGCTGCTTTACGATCCATATTTCTTAACAACAGATTTTATTACTTCATTTACTATGCCTACTGCCTACATGGAAACGCCACAGAAGAACGAAGTAGGGAAAGCCTACATGGAAACGCCACAGAAGAAGGAAGTTGGGAAAGCACCAAATGTCATTACCCAAACCCAAAGCCAAAATGCCAAGGCTAATACCCAACCGGATATCCAACCGGATGCCTTCGAGTTGCTCGATAACTTTATGTACATGCTACTAAAGCTTCCATTCCTTGCTGAGTGTTGCTTGCACCAGAAGTCCACAGGAACAATGGATAATGCCTCGAAGTTATTCTTTCAGGCATTGGAAACTAGTTTGGGGAATACAAATACGGATGGGAATACGGATGTGAACACGAATAAGAATGACGTTAGTCGATGTATTAGGATGTTGCACGAAGTTGTAAGCATCGAAATTAATGAGGCATCCAAGGCTGGATTGCATGTCCCATACAATTTTTTCGAAAAAATGTTCTCTATATTGACTGACAATATTCCGGAGGTTAAGAGTCGCCTTTTCCCAGAAATGGTATGTCATTCCAAGTGCAATTTTTGTTCACATACCTCTTCAAACAAATTTTTATGTTCTATTTTTGAATTTGACAAATCTGGCTACATACAAGGTCATTTTAATTTGATCCAGAACACGGTTGCCAACGTGAGCAATTTTAATGAATCCAAATTTTGTTCAAAGTGCCTTCTGAAGCCTAGGGGAAAAGCTATGCAGAAGGGTCACGCAATGAGTAATAAAATGGAGTGTTTAGGTTCTCTAGAATATCTATTTTTTTCACCACCCAAAGATCTCAAGGTTAGTGACTCCTCTTTATGGTTTCAATCACTTGGGGGATCCCCTATGTCATTGGATGAAATTTGTGTCTTTGGATACAAATTTATTCCTTTGGCATATATTTGCAACCTAAACGGTTCCTATGTTACAATTACAGGAAATCGTCATCCGCAGGAAGAAAACGACAATGATGCTTTTTTTCTCTACAAGAAT
>CAZAPO010000059.1:0-3063 GCA_964487005.1 uncultured Flavobacteriaceae bacterium | reverse complement strand
GGAAGCAGATGAAGGTTGTCCTTTTGTATTAGGGAGTGATCAACGAATTACAGTTACCTACGATGATCCTAAAATATCAGATGGAACTCCACAACAATCAGCAACTTATTTAGCGCGTAGTTTGCAAATAGCAACCGAAATGAAATATGTTTTTTCAAAGGTGATTTAAGCCTTCTCTTTATCGTTCTGTTCAGAAAACTTACGTTCCAATTCAGCCTGAAACTCTTCCATCACTGGGCGTACCGTGCTTTCTGGTAGATCGGCAATTTTGATATACATTAAACCATCAACCGCATTATTAAATAATGGGTCTACGTTAAACCCAATTAAGCGTGCATTTTGCTTAATATATTTTTTTAGTAAAACAGGTAAACGTAGTGCACCAGGTTCAACCTCGTCTATAATCTTGTCAAACTTATTCAGGTCTGCTTTAGTAGCATCAAAAACAAAATCTTTATCACCATCTTTTAATTTTACTTTAAATTCTTTTTTTGGATGCACATATTGTGCGAAATAGGGATCGTAATAATGAGACTTCATAAACTCGATCATGAGTGATTTAGAGAAGTTAGAAAATTGATTACTAATACTTACACCTCCAATTAAATACTTATGCTCCGGAAATCTAAGTGTCGTATGCACAATACCTTTCCATAATAAAAATAATGGCATTGGTTTTTGTTGATATTCCTTGATGATAAAAGCACGGCCCATTTCTATAGACTGGCTCATCATTTTGTATAATTCAGGTTCAAATCGAAATAAATCTTGTAGATAGAAGCCATCAATTCCAAATTTTTCAAAGATTTTTGAACCAAGTCCCATTCTATATGCTCCAGCTATGAGTTGTTTTTCGGCATCCCAAAGAAACATGTGATGATAATACGTGTCAAATTTGTCAAGATCTATATCTTCATTTGTACCTTCACCAACTTCCCTAAAGGTAATCTCACGTAATCGACCTATCTCCCTTAATATATTTGGAATTTGCTGTGCAGGACTTAAATAAACCTCATAATTTTTACTCTTCAATAGCCTATAATCTCCAGCTTTCAGTGCCTCTATTTCTTGCGTCATGACCTCGGTACTTACCGGAGTAACAATGCGTTTTGGAGGTTTAGATACTTTTAAGCTTGATTGAATATTGTCAAGAATTTTTGGTTTGTCAAATGCATTGGCTAGCATATAGGTTTTTCTTCGAATAAATTCTGAAAACTCTTCCAAACCATGATGTTCTTTTTGGTCTTTAACCGAAATAGGTTTGCCAATTCGCACCTTGATAACCCTGTGTTTCTGTGTTAATAACTCTGAGGGGAGCTTAGCAGTTCTGAGCGTGTCGCTAATTTTTGAAAGCCTGTAAAATAACCTGCTATTTTTGGCATGAAAATAAATTGGAACAACGGGCACTTCGGCTTTCTTTATAAGTTTCATCGCAGCTTCTTCCCATGGTTTATCAACCACCAATTTCCCATCTTTATAAGTAGATACTTCACCAGCTGGGAAAACCCCCAATGGATGCCCATTTCTTAGATGTAAAATAGAATTTTTAAAACCAGTCACACTAGATTGTACATCCTTTCTATCTTCAAAAGGATTCACAGGCATAATATACGGTTTAAGCGGTTCTATACGGTGTAGCAAAAAATTAGCGATTATTTTAAAATCTGCTCGCTGCTCTATCATTAGTTTTAACAATAAGATACCATCTATACCGCCTAGTGGGTGATTTGAAACCGTTATGTAGGCCCCATCTTTTGGGAGCCGTTTAAGATCTTCTTCTGGAATTTCAAATTTGATTTGAAAGTCATCTAGCAGTGCATTTAAAAAGTCCAGTTTTTCTAAATGCCTGTTGCGATTATAAATCTTGTTGATTGTTGAAATATTTAGGACTTTCATCAACAGCCAACCAAAAAATGTACCAATAAAACCATACTTATCAGCATGAATTACCTTAGCTACTTCTTTGGCGGTTACGAGTCCCATTTAGTTGTTTGGTTGAGAGAATTACAAACCTAATCAATTTTTTTGTACCATAAAGACATAGATTGATCTTACTTTGTTACAATTTGAACGGTATCTCCTAAGATTTGTTTTAATAAAACAGTCTTATTTTCTTCAAGACTCTTAACTGCTTGTTTGTTAAAGTGTCGAATGGTGTATAATGATACATTTTCAAAATGATCAACCTTAAACTTTGCTCTTAAATGATGGAGCAACTTTTCAAGGTTATTGTAGTTGTTATCAATACAAACCGAAAAACTAATCGCCGAATTTTGAATTACATCAACCTTCATTTTATGGGTATGTAATAGGTTGAAAATTTCACTAATATTTTCTTCAACAATAAATGAGAAATCCAGCGATGACAGCGAAATAAGTACCTGATTCTTCTTGACAATAAAACAAGGTATTAATGGTTCTAATGCCACACCCTTACGCACACAAGTACCCTCACTTTCTGGATTTATGAACGACTTTACATATAAGGGTATTTCTTTTCGTTGCAAGGGTTGTAAGGTTTTGGGATGAATTACTGAAGCTCCATAAAATGCCAACTCTATAGCTTCACGATAAGATATTTGATTTAGTAATTGAGGGTTTTTAAAATATCTAGGATCTGCACTTAATACACCTGGAACGTCTTTCCAAATAGTAACATTTTCTGCACTTAAACAATATGCGAAAATAGCTGTTGTATAATCGCTACCTTCTCTTCCTAGTGTAGTAGTAAAATTATTAGAATCACTACCTAAAAACCCTTGAGTAATATTTAGAATTTTAGTGTCTACACCTTTTGAAATCTGTTTTTGTGTATCGTCCCAATCAATTTTAGCATTTCTATAAAAATTGTCTGTTTTAATATATTCTCTAACATCCAACCAATTATTTTTTATGCCTATTTCGTTTAAAAATTGACTAATGATTTTTGTAGATATTAGTTCGCCATATCCAACTACTTGATCGTAAACAAAATTATAATCTGGAGACTTATTGTTATTAAAAAAGGTGTTGACTTCATTAAATAAGCTATCTATTTTTTTAAATATTTCGTGATGTTCATTA
>CAZAPO010000058.1:0-8747 GCA_964487005.1 uncultured Flavobacteriaceae bacterium | reverse complement strand
TTTCCCTAAATATGACGCACCATTAACAATTAGGCATTTTATTCACCATACAAGTGGGGTTCGTGATTATTTGACGCTTATGTTTCTTAAAGGAAGAGATTATCTAGATCATATTGAGGAAGAACAGGTGTATGAGTTAATAAAAAATCAGAAGGAACTTAATTTTACTCCTGGTGAGCACTACCTCTATAGTAATTCTTGCTATTTTATGTTGGCTATGATTGTTGAAAAAGCAGCTGGCGAGTCGTTAAGAACATTTGCCGAAAAAAATATGTTTGCACCATTGGGTATGAAACATACACTTTTCTATGATGATAATAGAGACCTAATAAAAAATAAGGTATTTAGTTATGAGCCTAAAGAAGAGGGAGGTTTTAATAATCTAATTATGCGCTTTGATCTTGTGGGTTCTGGTGGGGTATATTCTAGTGTGGAGGATTTGGTATTATGGGATCAAAACTTTTATAACAATAAACTTGGCAAGGGAGGACAACAAATTATTAATAAGATGCATGAAGAAGGATTATTAAACGATGGGACAAGTAGCGGCTATGCATTTGCTTTAAACAATGGTGAATATCGAGGGTTAAGAACGGTAAGTCATGGAGGTGCCTTGGCAGGTTACAGAGCACAATTAATGCGTTTTCCAGATCAAAATTTTTCAGTGATTGTATTGGCCAATAGGGGAGATGCAAATCCAACCGCAATGAGTTATCGCGTAGCTGATGTCATGCTTAAAGATCAATTAGAAGAAGAGAAAAAAGAAAACCCCAATACAGAAATCACCGCTGTTAATAAAAAAGAACCCGCAACCATTACAATGACTGAGGCTGTTGGAAGCTATCAAATACAGCCAGGTGTGGTTATTGATGTTTCGGTTAATAACGACTCCCTTTATGTAAATCAGAAATGGAATAACGTATCGTATAGTATATATCGTACTACTGGAGACACCTATGAGATTCCTAATAATACCAACGTACAATTTATATTCTCAAACCTAGAAAATAAGAATGCACAGACACTTACAGTGGTACAAAATGGTAATCCAACAGCGTGTCAACGAATAGATACGTTAAATCTGGATGACGTAGACCTGTCTGTTTATGTTGGAAAATACTATAGTGAAGAACTAGATGCAACTTCGCAAGTTTTTCTCGAGAGCAATAAGCTAATGGTGAAACCACCAAATAGCAGCAAAGTCGAGTTAGTGCTTTCAGAAGAAGATTTATTTGTGGCTGATGGCATTGTTTTTAGGTTTCAACGTAAAGATGATACCATTGTTGGGTGTAGAATAGATGCAGGTAGAGTACAAAATTTAGAATTTATCAAGCAATAAAGAAGAGCCCTGTAGAATTTTCTACAGGGCTCTATTGCTAACCAACCAAATTAAAGTAGGTTACGAACAATGTACTAGTGGTTTCTTCTTTTTGCAATTTTGTTTTTCTTCTTTTTTAAGGTTTTGCCTCCTTTTCTATAATAGTAGTAATCGTCGTCATACCAATTATCATCATACCAGTTGTCTTGATAATCATCTTGGTAATGATCTGCTGAACAGCCGTATGTTCCGCAAAATCCGCATCCTTGGTTACTTCTATTAATGTCACCCCAAGAATTAATTAACTTTCCTTTTCTATTGTATTGTAGGTGTAACCCACCTACTTGCTTAAGTCTTCCGTGACGATACTTGAGGTATACAGATCCAATACGTTTTACACGTCCCACATGATCGTAGTTTATAAAAACGTTTCCAATTCTTCTAACTTGTCCAAATCTATTATGGGCAACATATACACCTCCTCCTCTTGAGTAATTCATTCTAACACCAGGAGCACCATAAGTGGCATTAATGTTTCTACGTTTACCTTTGTTTCGATAATACATATCATATCCATAATGAATATCTGTATTAAAATCGAATTCTCCATTTGGAAAGATTAAGAATTCCACACCGCGTTCCACAAACACTACAGGTTGTGTATAACGATAGCGTTTATTAATTCTTAAATCTTTACTGTCTAATTCAGAAACTATTTCTGAAGCTTGTACAGATGTTAATCCTATTAACATCGCAACTAATAAAGTAATCTTTTTCATAGTAATAGTATTTAAGATTATGCCTACTCTTTAGCTTTTCGGCCTACGCTATTTTTTTTAAAACGTTTTCATTTATCGTGCCAAAATTGTAACTAATTGAATAACAGAGCTTAACAAATATTTGGTTACAAAATGCATACTTATGTCGTCATAATTTTAGTTACCTATTAACTTTTAGTATTTTTATACAAGCTTTTATCACTAACCATGGAAACTGAGAACAACACAGATGTAATTCTTTGTCAGAATTGCGAAAACGAACATAAGATTGAGTTTAAATTTTGTCCGCATTGTGGTCAGCAGACCAAGGAAGATTTAACTGTTGGAGTGTTGTTTTATAATACCATTAGCAATTATTTCTCGTTTGATGCAAGATTTTTAAGAAGTTTTATTCCCTTGATGTTTAAACCTGGATTCATTGCCAAAAAATTTGTTCGTGGTAAAAGATTAACTTATTTACATCCTGCCCAGTATTATTTATTTGTTTCGGTAATCTTCTTTTTTCTTCTTTCGTTTAAAGTAAGGGAGTATAGTCAGGCCGCTGATAAAGCGCTGCAACAAACCTTTGATGTACAAAAAAAACAAGATGTTAATTTGAAGTTGATAGATACTGCAGAAGTGGCAAGGCTTTCAGAAAACTTACAACAGAGTAAGGTGGTTACAGGCATGAGTCCTGAAGAGATCGCCACCTTAGATTCATTGATGGTTGAAGGGGCAAATATTCCGTTAAATACAGATTTTAATATGTTTGGTATCGATGGAAAGGGGTTAGATTCTTTAATTGCAACTGGTGCTACTGAGAAAGAGCAGCTAGCGTATATTGGAATGAAAGAAGATGCAGGATTTTTTGCTAAACTATTTCATAGACAAAGGCTTAAGTTTCATAAAAATAAAGGTGTTGGTATTGTACAAGCATTTTTTGACACCATACCTATTGCCTTATTTATTTTACTACCAATTTTTGCGATGATTATGAAACTACTCTTTTGGCGCAAGGGTAGGTTTGCGCATCATTTGGTTTTTAGCTTTTATTATTTCTCCTTTTTATTTGTTGTGCTGGGAATCATTCTAGGAGTGAATTATATTTTTGATGTTCCAGATTGGATTGACTTTTTAGTATTGCTGTCAACCTCATTTTATCTTTGGTTTTCTATGAGAAACTTTTATGAACAGGGATATTTTGTCACCTTCATAAAAACGGGAATAGCAATGTTTTTATACACCAGTTTTATTCTTCCTACCGCTCTTTTAATAATTGCATTAGGATCTTTTATCTTCTATTAAAGCTTTTCTTTAAGGTATTTTCCGGTGAAAGAATTAGGATTTTCAGCCAGTGCTTCTGGTGTTCCGTAAGCAATTAGTTGCCCTCCGTTTTCACCTCCCTCTGGTCCAAGATCTATAACATGATCTGCACACTTGATAAGTTCAATATTATGTTCAATGACAATAATTGAGTGTCCCTTTTCGATTAATGCTTCAAAAGATTTTAATAATTTACTGATATCATGAAAATGTAAACCTGTTGTCGGCTCATCAAATATGAAAAGTGCTTTTTCTGACGTATTACCTTTGCCCAAAAAAGAAGCCAGTTTAATGCGTTGGGCCTCCCCACCAGATAATGTTGAGGAGCTCTGTCCTAAGGTGACATAACCCAATCCAATATCTTGTAATGGCTGTAGTTTCTTTTGAATTTTTTGTTGGCTAGTCTCTGTAAAAAAAGCAATTGCATTATCGATAGTCATATTTAATATATCGTCAATTGATTTTCCTTCAAAAGTTACTTCTAATACTTCTTTCTTAAAGCGTTTTCCTTTACAAGTCTCACATTCTAAATGTACATCGGCCATGAACTGCATCTCTATGGTAACAACGCCTTCTCCCTTACAAGTTTCACATCTACCACCATCTACATTAAATGAGAAGTGTTTTGGCTGGTACCCTCTAATTAAGCTTAGTTTTTGTTTAGCAAATAATGCTCTAATATCATCATATGCTTTGATATAAGTAACTGGGTTTGAGCGTGACGATCTACCAATTGGGTTTTGATCCACAAATTCAATTTGTTTCACATTAGCAAAATTTCCTTCAATAGATGTGAATTCCCCAGGTTTATCACCATAACTACCTATTTCTTTAATTAAAGCTGGATGCAATATCTTTTTGATGAGTGTACTTTTACCGCTTCCTGAAACTCCTGTAACCATGGTAAGCATACCTAACGGAAAGGTAACATCTATATTTTTAAGATTATGCGCTCTGGCACCCTTAATAGTAACATAATTATCACTTGATCTTCGATGTTTAGGTACCTCAATACTCAAACTGCCGTTTAAATATTTTGCCGTTAGTGAATCTGACACTAAGATTTCTTCATAAGAGCCAACCGCAACCACCTCACCACCAAAGGTTCCTGCCTCGGGACCTATATCTATGATTTCATCGGCGGCTTCCATAATATCTTCATCATGTTCTACAACAATAACCGTATTGCCAAGGTCTCTTAAAGATTTTAAGACTTCAATTAATCTTTCAGTATCACGAGGATGCAGTCCAATGCTAGGCTCATCTAAAATATACATAGATCCTACAAGGCTGCTACCCAATGATGTTGCCAAGTTAATGCGCTGACTTTCACCACCAGAAAGGGTATTAGATTTTCGATTTAGGGTGAGATAACTTAGTCCTACATTAGTTAAAAATGAAAGCCTATTTTTAATTTCTTTAAGTAGCCTCTGTGCAATCTTCAGGTCGTAATCGTTCAATTCTAATGCATTGAAGAAGGAGATAAGCTTTTTTAAAGGCATTTCAACTAAATCTGTAATAGTAGCGTCGTTAATTTTTACATAATTGGCTTCTTGACGTAGTCTTTTTCCATTACAGACATCACACTTTGTTTTACCTCGGTAACGCGATAACATGACACGATTTTGAATTTTATACGCCTTTGCTTCAAGTTCAGTAAAAAAACTGTTTAATCCTTCAAAATACTCGTTACCTGTACATATAAGTTCTTTTTGCTCATCAGTAAGTTCAAAAAATGGTTTATGAATCGGGAAATCAAACTTATGTGAATTATTCACCAATTGGTCTCTATACCAACTTACTTTTTCGCCTCTCCATGGGAATATAGCATTCTCATATATTGATAGTCCAGTATTTGGAATTACTAGTGTTTCGTCAATTCCAATAACATCACCATAACCCTCACACTTTTGACAAGCACCGTATGGATTGTTAAAACTAAACAAGTGGGTGTTTGGTTCTAAGAACGATATGCCATCAAGCTCAAATCGGTTGCTGAATTTAATAGTATTCTTTAATGAAATATCTTCGACCTCGCATTCACCTTTGCCCTCAAAAAAAGCAGTTTGAATGGCATCCGCAAGACGGTTAAAAAAGTCTTCATCATCTCGAACAATAATTCGATCTATTACCAACAATACATCTTGTTGGTCTTGAATGTTTTGTATATAATCTTCAATACGCAGTACGTCATTGTTAACTTTTACCCGCGCATATCCTTGCTGATAGAGCACCTTTAATTTGTCACTTAACTCACGTCCCTCTTCTAAGTGTATTGGCGATAAGAGTAACAGCTTATCTCCAATTTCGAAGTTTTTTATATGATTTAATACATCAGTTACAGTGTCTTTTTTTACTTGCTTACCAGATTTAGGTGAATAGGTTTTACCAATTCTAGCGAATAGCAGTTTTAAATAATCATAAATTTCGGTGGTGGTGCCTACGGTAGACCTAGGATTGGTAGAGTTTACTTTTTGCTCAATAGCAATTGCTGGAGCAATCCCTTTGATGTAATCTACCTTTGGCTTATTTAACCTTCCTAAAAACTGACGAGCATAACTTGACAAACTTTCTACATAACGTCTTTGTCCCTCAGCATACAATGTATCAAAGGCTAAACTTGATTTCCCTGAACCAGAAAGCCCAGTAATAACCACTAATTTATTTCTTGGAATTACAACATCAATATTTTTAAGATTATGCAGTTTTGCACCCTTAATTACGATATTGGTTTTAGGATCAACGTTTACAATGCTAGTGTTTTCGGACATTTTTGAGCAATAATTTTGCAAAGATAAAGTATCTGTCTTAGCTTTTAAAATGTTTATTTCATCGATTTTTTGTGAAAAAAAGCATGAAGTTTTTGTTTTTTAGGAATGATTGTTGTTATATTTGGTTCGTATTAATCAGCAAATTAAACTATTAGCTTATAGCATAACATTACTTTTTTAAAATCGGAAACCCCAAGACGGAAGGAGACTTCTGGATTAAAAAGTAATGATTATGAAACAAGAACTTATCACAGATGCTGTTTTAGTACGCAACTACCTAGAAGGCAATGAAAATGCCCTTGCAACCCTAATTACAAGACACAAACAAAAGATTTACAGCTTTATTTATTCTAAAGTTTTAGATCGTGATGTTACTGAGGATGTCTTTCAAGATACCTTTATCAAGGTAATTAAAACTCTAAAGCTTGGTAAATACAATGAAGAAGGTAAATTTTTACCTTGGGTAATGCGTATTGCACATAATTTGGTGATCGATCATTTTAGAAAGAACAGCCGAATGCCAAAATTTGATAACAATCAAGAGTTTAATATATTTTCTGTGATTAGTGATACCTCACTCAATGCCGAAAAATCATTGATTAAAGAGCAAGTTGAAAGTGATGTTAGACGCTTAATTGAAGAACTTCCAGAAGATCAAAAACAAGTGCTCATTATGAGAATGTATAATGATATGAGTTTTAAGGAAATATCAGAAAACACAGGGGTTAGTATTAATACGGCACTTGGTAGAATGCGTTATGCACTTATCAATTTGCGTAAGGTGATTGACAAACATAATATAGTTTTAACAAATTAATACAATAAACAAAGTTTTGTTGCGTTACTAGTATATTAAACCTAAAATATACACATGGCAAAACTTTACATTGAAGATTCTAAACATCTTGAAAAACTACAACCGAAAAAAGAAACGGTTGATTTTATTTTGAATTATTCTCGAGCTTTAAGTGTTATAAAGTGTAATAATCTAAAATTTGAAGCGCTTCTAAACTAAACTTTGGCGAATCAAGAAGTCCTAGTGAAAACTAGGACTTTTTTGTTTTTATATAATCGTTAATTACCGTTTTTCTACCTATAGTTTTGGTAATAATATCATTATCTAAATTCCAACCACGTGCTGGAGAATATTCTCTACCGTACCATATTATTTGAAGATGTAGATTATTCCAAAGTTCTTCAGGAAATAATCGTTTTGCATCTTTTTCAGTTTGTACTACATTTTTACCATTGCTCAATCCCCAGCGGTACATGAGACGATGAATGTGAGTGTCTACAGGAAAAGCAGGAACTCCAAAGGCTTGTGACATTACTACGCTTGCCGTTTTATGCCCTACTGCTGGCAGCGCCTCCAGTGCTTCAAAACTTTGTGGAACCTCACCGTTGTGCTGGTCTATTAAAATTTGAGATAATCCATGAATTCCCTTACTTTTCATTGGTGATAAGCCTACAGGCTTTATAATTTCTCTTATTTCATCTACCGTAAGCTTAACCATGTCATACGGATTATCAGCCTTTTTAAAAAGGAGAGGTGTAATCTGGTTAACGCGGACATCAGTACTTTGTGCAGAGAGCAATACGGCAATGAGGAGGGGATAGGGGTCTTTATGATCCAGTGGAATAGGAATTTCTGGATAAAGTTCATTTAAGGTATTTATAACAAAATTTATCTTCTCTTGTTTGGTCATTCGTTTATCTTTGTAATAAAATCAAAGGTAATAAATATGACAACTTTAAAAATAGGGGATAAGGCCCCAAATTTTAGTGTAAATGATCAGGATGGAAACACTATTTCATTAAGTGATTATAAAGGGAAAAAGTTAGTATTATTCTTTTATCCAAAAGCCAATACTCCTGGATGCACTTTAGAAGCTTGTAATTTAAGTGATAATTATGAACGTTTTGTATCTCAAGGATATGATGTTTTAGGGGTGAGTGCAGATACTGAGCGTAAGCAAGCTAATTTTAGAAATAAATTCAATTTTCCATACCCTTTACTCGCCGATGTAGATAAGGCTGTAATTAATGCTTATGAAGTTTGGGGTCCAAAGCAGTTCATGGGACGCACCTTTGATGGAATTCATCGAGTTACCTTTATAATTGATGAAAATGGTGTTATTGAAGATATCATTACAAAGGTTAAAACCAAAGATCATACAAATCAGATTTTAAAGTAAAAGAAAAGCGACCAAATGGTCGCTTTTTTTATTTCTTCACTACTTTACTTTTTAATATTAATGGTTTTCTGGTATACCCAAATAAGCGATAGTCCTTTATAATATCGGCAATACCATCTGGAAGCATATCTTCCCAACCGCGCTCTCCTTTCGCTATCATGTGTAGCACCTTACGCGAGAAGATATTAAAGTTTTCTGGATCATAATCTTTAATATCGGTCACTTTACCATTATACTTAAAGAATTTGTATAATTCTTTCATACGTGGATGCACTTTTAAGTTCTCACTTGTAGTTAATTCTCCACTATCTTGATTAATCATAGGATATAAGTAAACTTTCAGGTCTTTAAAGAATAACTTTCCAAAAGCTTCTAAAATACC
>CAZAPO010000057.1:0-3752 GCA_964487005.1 uncultured Flavobacteriaceae bacterium | reverse complement strand
TTTGATTCCCATTATATTGGCCTTCATTTTAGGTTTTATCGCATTTAAAATGGCTCAAAAAGAAGGTAAGAATACCAAATTTGTAAAAGTTATATTTTTAATCACCATCGTAGCATTGGCAATGTCTGTATATCGTTCAATATTCGATGAAAATGTAGTGGTTGATGATATTGAAACCATTGAAAAAGAGCAACAATCTGAAGAAGATGCGATTGAAGAGTTGGAAGGAATTGAAATTGAAGATTAGCATTTTTTTTGCGTTCTTTGCTTCAAAATAACCTACCTGTTTAGTATGAAATTATTTGTGTATGCTTCTGCTTTAGTCTTAGTTGGTTCTTGTGCCACTTTAAGTCATAAAGAAAAAATTCAAGCCATAAAGGATAACATTTCAATTGAAGCTCCAGAACAAATAGAAAAGTACGCAAGCACTATTACAACCTTAGAGTTACGAGAACTATTATACATTTTTGCTTCAGATGAGTTTGAGGGTCGTTTGGTAGGTACACCAGGACAGAAAAAAGCGGTTGAATTTTTAAGTAATTACTATAAAACAGCCGAAATTCCATCGCCTTATGGAGGTGGTGATTATTTTCAAGAAATCCCCACTACATATTTTGGTAGCGAATATGAAGCCTCAGAAAATGTTTTGGCATTTGTTGAAGGTACCGAAAGTCCAGAAGAGGTTGTTGTAGTTTCTGCACATCATGATCACGAAGGTACAAGTGAAGAAGGTCAAGTATATTATGGTGCAGATGATGACGGATCAGGAACCGTAGCTTTGTTAGAAATGGCAGAGGCATTTAATCAAGCAAAAAAAGATGGTGTGGGACCTAAAAGAAGTATCTTGTTTTTACATCTTACCGCGGAAGAAATAGGATTGCAAGGATCAAAATTTTATACCGAAAATCCAGCATTTCCACTTTCAAAAACAGTAGCCAATCTTAATGTTGACATGATTGGAAGAGTTGACAAAAAACATAGCCTCAACCCAAACTATATCTACTTAATTGGTGGAGATAGATTAAGTACCGAATTACACTACATATCAGAAGCAGTGAATGATCAATTTACACAATTAGAAATTGACTACGAATTTAATGACGAACACGATCATAACCGCTATTACTTTAGATCAGATCATTACAATTTTGCACAGCAAAATGTTCCTGTTATATTTTATTTTAATGGAGAACATGAAGATTACCACGAACCTACAGATACCCCAGATAAGATAAATTATGAGTTGTTAGAAAAACGAACAAAATTAATATTTGCAACGGCTTGGCAATTGGCTAATCAGAAAAGGCGCATTATTGTTGATAAATAAGTGTTAAAAATTGTTAAAAGCAATACCCAACAAAAGTCTACACTCATTACTTTTTTGTAATATCGCAACTCACTTTAACTCAATTTGATAAAATGAAAAAACTATTATTACTTTCATTAGTATGTATTGTTGCTTTTTCATGTAAAAAAGAAGCAACTCAAGAAGATATTATAAATTACGCCAGCTCTATCACACAGGACGAACTTAAAGAAATGTTATATGTATATGCATCAGACGAATTTGAGGGTCGTGACACCGGTTCTGAAGGGCAGAAAAAAGCTGTAGAGTACCTAAAGAAATATTACCAAGATGCCGGAATTTCATCGGTTATAGATGGTAATTACTTGCAAGATGTTCCTTTGAACATTGTAAAGACACCAAATGTGAATATTTCTGTAAATGGAACTTCGTTCAATTACTTTGATGATTTTATCTCTCAAACCGCCGCTGCTACAGGAACTTTTTCGGCCTCTGAAGTGGTCTATGCTGGATATGGGATTGATGATGAAAAATATAGTGATTATACGAATCTAGATGTTACTGGAAAAATAGTTGTTGTAAAAGGTGGTGAGCCAACAGATGCTGCTGGAAATCATGTTATTACTGGATCAAAGGAAAGATCACAATGGTCAAACGGAAGAGCAGCACTTTCAGCTAAACGTGATGCGGCTAAAGATAATGGAGCAAAGGCCTTATTTTACATGGATACCGAGCTGTTCAAACGCTATTCAGATTTTTATAGACAGCGAGAAGAAAATGGAGGTAGTAGACGTTTATCATTACCAAAAAAAGAAGGCGCAAGTGAAGAACTCTATTATTTTTTAATAAGTGAAAACCTTGGTAAAGCGTTAGTACCAAATATTAGTGAAACTACAGACGTCGCTAATACGGCTACAAAACTTGACGTAAATTATGAAAGTATAACAGAGTCACTAGCATCAGAAAATGTGGCTGCTATTATAGAAGGAACAGAAAAACCAGAAGAATACATAATAATTTCATCACACCTTGATCATATTGGAATTTCTAATTCAGGGGAGATTAATAATGGTGCCGATGATGATGGATCAGGAACAATTGCCATGCTAGAGATTGCTGAAGCATTTAAAACAGCTGCCGATAATGGTCATGGCCCAAAACGATCAATTATTTTCTTACACGTAACAGGTGAAGAAAGAGGTTTATTAGGTTCAAGATATTATACAGATTATGAGCCACTTGTACCTTTGGCAAATACCGTGGCAAACCTTAATATTGATATGGTTGGTCGTGTTGACCCAAAACGCACAGAAGGTGATAGAAACTATATTTATTTAATTGGTAGTGATATGCTAAGTACAGAGCTCCATAATGTTTCTGAAGAAGTCAATAAGACATTCACAAATATTGAACTAGATTATAAATATAATGGGGATGATCCAAATAGATTTTACTATAGATCAGACCACTATAATTTTGCAAAGAACAACATTCCTGTGATATTTTATTTTAATGGTACACATGATGATTATCATAGACCTTCAGACACGCCAGACAAGATTGAATATGACCTGTTAGAAAATCGCTCGAGATTGGTATTCCACACAGCTTGGGAAGTTGCCAACCGTGAAGGACGTGTTATTGTTGATAAAGCGACCGAATAATAATACTAGTTTATGAATTAGAAAGCCTTCCAAATTGGAAGGCTTTTTTGTTTATCACTACAATTGGATGAATCAATAATTACGTATTTTTAGGATAATGAACAACAAGAAGTTAGCTGCAAATTATTAGCAAAATAATTAAGCAGCTACATTTAAACCTTTTAAAAATAAGAATATGGCCAATTTTGTTGACGGATTTGTTTTCCCCATTAAAAAAAATCATCTAGAGGTCTATATGGACATTGTACCTAAGGTTGCAGAAATCTGGAAGTCCTATGGCGCACTGGATTATTTTGAACAGGTTTATGATAATCTTACCATTGAAGGGACTCATAGTTTTGAAGCTGTTCTTTCAACCTCAAAGGACGAAACTATTATTTTTGGTTGGGTGACCTTCGATTCTCGAGAATCTCGTAACACTGCACACAAAAAAGTAGCTACCGATAAAACTATGGCTAAACTGGTGGCTCCACTCATGGATCCAGATAAGCCAATTTTTGATGCTAGTAGAATGATCTATGGCGGTTTTAGGAGTTTGGGTCTTTAAAAGGAAAAGTGCAAAGAATAACTATGGTACAACAAAAAAAGTCTCTTGTTAACCAAGAGACTTTGTCTTTTTGGGTGGAAGACCGGTTTCGAAGCGGCGACCTCTAGAACCACAATCTAGCGCTCTAACCAGCTGAGCTACAACCACCATATAAATTGCGTGTGCAAATGTAAATTATTTCATTTTTTTTGCAAAGGTTTTTACACAATTATTTTATGTCGTAAAGGCTATTTAC
>CAZAPO010000056.1:0-3166 GCA_964487005.1 uncultured Flavobacteriaceae bacterium | reverse complement strand
ACCAATCGCGAAAAAGCAATGGCCATTTTTAACTGGGTACAAGACAATATAACCTATGTTGCTTTTGAAGATGGATTAGGAGGTTTTATCCCACGCGGAGCAGCGAGTGTTTGTGATAAACGCTATGGCGACTGTAAAGATATGGCTAATCTACTTTTTGAAATGCTCAACTATTCTGGAATAGAATCATATAGAACGTGGATTGGTACACGTGATAGACCGTATTCTTATTATGAGGTTCCCACACCCATGGTAGACAATCATATGATAACAACGGCCATTATTGAAAACGATACCATTTTTCTGGATGCAACAGATAGCTATGTACCATTTGGCATGCCTAGCGCTTTTACGCAAACCAAGGAAGCATTACTTGGTTTGGATGACGAGAACTTTAAAGTAATAAAAGTTCCAGTACAAGACATGGAAAAGTCGGTATCTGTAGTTACCACAAATATGAGCCTTGATAATGAAACCATAAAAGTGCATGAAGAGCGGGCTTTGACAGGCTATGAAAAGGTAGATTTTATCTCAGACTATGTATACAAAAAGGATGATAAAACCGAAGAAGAATACTTAAATACGACGCTTGCCTTAGGAAATAATAAGACGAAGTATAGTAATATAACTAAAGATCATTTTGACAATAGTGCAGCACCCCTAGTACTTGCATACGACCTCACCATTGACAATTATGCAAAAACGGTTGCTGGCAAAACATTTGTGAATATGAATATTGACAGAACACTTGCCAATAGTAAGATAGATCTTGAAGATCGCAAATACAGCAAGAAGATTGATAATAAGTTTCAAAAAGAGTTTACTACCACATTTGTGCTTCCAGAGGGCTATAAAGTTAGCTCTATACCAAAACCGTTGACATTTGACAATCCTTATTATGGATTTAGTATTAATTACACTAAAGAAGAAAATAAAATAATACAGCATAAAAAATTGTATATCAATACATTAAATGTTGATAATAGCGATTTTGATGCTTGGAATGGCTATATAAAAAGCTTAGTAAAAGCCTACAAAAAAAGCATTGTTATAGAAAAAGATTTATGAAGAAAATAGTTTATTTGATACTTCTTGTATCTACCGCTACTTACGCACAGTATTACAAAACCTACGACTGGAAAAGCAACCCAAAATTGCATGATTTATCATCTGCAGATTTAAAAGAATCATCGGTCGGTATCCTGCAAAAAAATATTGTTGAATATCAGCAAAGTCTATTCTCCGAGGCATTGAAGCGATACGAGACACAGCACACCATTGTTAGAGTGAATGATGATAATGGAATAAACCGACACAATACAGTCTACATTCCAATGTATGAGGTAAAACAAGTTGTAGATATTAAAGCTAGAACAATACATCCCGATGGAAATGTTACGCTATTAAATAAAGACAATATAAAAGAGGTTAATAATGTTGAAGAATATGGCGATTTTAAAATATTTGCTATAGAAGGTGCAGAAGAAGGTTCAGAAATAGAAGTACTCTATACCGTTGAAAAAGAGTATGACATGCATGGTACTGAAACAATTCAGTCTGATTTCCCTATTAAGGAAGCGCAGTTTTTATTTATAACTGGAGATTTAAATGCTAACGTTAAAGCCTACCGTACCGATCGTGCATTTGAATCTTTTGATGTCAATGGTAAGATGTCTAAAAAGCTGGTATTGAAAGATGTGCCAGCAATGATAGAAGAAGAGTATTCAACACCTGATGCAAACAAAATAGCTATCGCCTATCAATGCTTTCCTGCCGGACAAAATGTAACGCACGAAATGTTTTGGGAAAACGTAGTATCAAATATTGGTTCTCAATTTTTTGCCGGCGAAATAAACCCTAAGGTTATTGAAGATGTAAAAGGTTTTGTAAAAGGAGAAGAAGAACTTACTGCTTTTAAAGTAGCTTCAATGGTAGATAATTTTATTAAAACCAATTTCACCATTGTTAAAAATAATAATGCTGAGCTTTCAGATTTAGACTATATTCTTGAAAACCGTTCTGCAAGTGAATTTGGAATTATTAAAGCCTACTCGCAATATCTATCGGCCTTAAACATTGATTACGAATTTGTGATTACTGCCAATAGATATGAATACAAATTTGACCCCGATTTCTTTACACCTGGAATGCTGCGTGATTTTATTATTTATTTACCTAGTGAAGAGAAATACATCTCCCCTAACCGTATTGAATATCGTGTAGGCGAAGCACCATCTAATCTATTGGGTAATTACGGGTTATATCTTAATAAAGATTTTGAATACTACTTCAGTAAAATTATACAATCTGATCCCCAATTTAGCAGAACCAATAGAATTACAAACATCTCTTTTGATGAAGATATTGAAAGTGTAACCCTGTCACAAAATCACTCTTATTATGGGCATTGGGCAGTAACTAACAGAGCTATAATGAATCTTTCTCCCAAAGAATCTGTCAAGCAATTTCAGGACTATTTAACAAGTTCGGGGATTGAAGATAAGGTTGTTGAAAGTTTTGAAACAGAAAATGTAGATATGAATCCGCTTGAATACAACCCTCCATTTATTGTAAAGGCTGAGATTACTTCAGAGTCTTTGTTAGAAGAGGCTGGTGATAGTTACATTTTTCAAATTGGAAAAGTTATTGGTACTCAAAGTGAATTGTATCAGGAAAATGAACGTATGAATCCTATTGAAATGGACTTTCCTAATCAATACGACTACACCATTACCATTAATATTCCTGCAGGTTATGAAGTAGATGGCCTCGACGCCCTAAAAATTTACAAGAGTTATACGGCACCATCAGGTGAAAAGGTTTGCAAATTTGAATCTAATTACAAATTAGAAGGTGATCAACTAATTGTAACTATTCAAGAGTTTTATAAAACCAATGAATACGATTTAAGTAGCTATGAGAAATTTAGAAGTGTCATTAATGCCGCTTCTGACTTTAATAAAGCAGCTATTTTACTGAACGCTGTTGACTAAAATATGTAAACTCAAAGTCCCAATAATTATATGGTTGTGATCTAAATAATGATTGATTGCCATTTTGTTTAGGATCAACATTTTATTGCTTTATTGCAAAAAACTGACCACTTATTCCATTTTTGATACTAGTTATTACAAATGCTTTTCTCTAATTAGATATTAGAGGTACT
>CAZAPO010000055.1:0-71198 GCA_964487005.1 uncultured Flavobacteriaceae bacterium | reverse complement strand
GTTGATCTATTAAAAATCTATGCTGCTAAAACATTAAAAAGTAAACTTACCCCTAGACTAATCTTTAAAACAAAAAAAGTAATAGCGATAGTTATTTTGGGGTTTGGGGTCTTATTATTGGTTCAAGGATTTTTTCCTGAGTCTTACAAAAAGAATAAAGAACGCATTGAGAATATCAATCCAATGAATGATAATAATTAAAAAAAGCTGTTAAAAACAGCTTTAATTTTTTGAGGCGTCTAGCGGATTCGAACCGCTGTAAAAGGTTTTGCAGACCTCTGCCTAGCCACTCGGCCAAGACGCCTTATTATTTAATTATTGTTGCTCTTAAGGAATCAAGAACAGGCAGCAAATGTAAAAAAAATATCATTCGTACACTATTTACCTTTTATTTTTTCGTTTTTCAGTCATTTTTATCGTTACCATTTCAACATCACCACCAATAGGAGGGTTTAATTTTGAAACGCTAATCGTTGCTTTTTGCACCATGTCACTTTCAGAAAGAACTCTTTTTAAGATACGTTGAGCTACAGTTTCTAACAACTTAGAGGCAATTGCCATTTCTTCTTTTACAATTTTATTTAACAATACATAATCAACTGTATCCTTCAAATCATCAGAAACTGATGATTTTTTCAAATTGGCTTTAACTTCAAGATCAACGCGGTAATCACTACCAATTTTACTTTCTTCTTTTAAACAACCATGATAGGCGAATACGCGAATGTTTTCAACTTTAATAGTTCCCATTAATGTGTAAAAAGGTCAAAAATATTACTAATTGCGCTTGTACTTGCCTTATAAAATTCAGTATAACTGCATCTTTCACAAGTTACCGATGTAAATTTTTTATTCTGAACATCAAAGATTTTAGATAAGGTACCTCCGGTAGCTCTCATTTGATCAACATAGTAAGTACGATTACTACATTTAGGGCATTTATAGTTAGAATGTTCCATACACTTAATTTTGTTTAAAATTAAGCATTCTACCAAAGAAATATAGCTATAAGAATGTTTAATTATGTAATTTTGCGAGTCATTAAAAAGAAGATAATAAATTGCCACATGTCTGAAGAAAGAAAACCATTAAATTTCATTGAGCAGATTATTGAAGAAGATCTGCGAAATGGACTATCGAAAGACAAATTACGTTTTCGTTTTCCGCCAGAGCCAAATGGATATCTGCATATTGGTCATACAAAGGCTATTGGAATAAGTTTTGGATTAGGTGAAAAATATGGAGCGCCAGTAAATCTTCGTTTTGACGATACAAATCCAGCTAAGGAAGAGCAAGAATATGTAGATGCAATAAAAGACGATATCACTTGGCTGGGATATAAATGGGCAAACGAGCTTTATTCTTCAGATTATTTTCATCAATTATATGATTGGGCAGTAGAAATGATCAAGGATGGTAAGGCGTATGTTGATTCACAATCCAGTGAAGAAATGGCCGAACAAAAAGGGACACCAACACAAGTTGGTACCAATAGTCCGTACAGAGATAGAACGGTAGAAGAGAACTTAGATCTATTTACACGAATGAAAAATGGTGAGTTCCCAGAAGGAACGCATGTTTTGAGAGCAAAAATAGATATGGAAGATCCAAACATGTTAATGCGCGATCCAATCATGTATCGTATTTTACATCAATCACATCATAGAACCGGTGACCAATGGTGTATTTACCCTATGTATGACTGGACCCATGGTGAGAGCGACTACATCGAACAAATATCACACTCACTATGCTCTTTAGAATTTAAGCCGCACAGAAAGCTTTATAACTGGTTTAGGGATATAGTACATGATTATAGCTCAAATAGGTACCCAATGCCACCTAAACAGCGTGAATTTGCACGTTTAAACCTTAGTTATACCATCATGAGCAAGCGAAAGCTACTTCAATTGGTAAACGAGGGTATTGTTAATGGTTGGGATGATCCAAGAATGCCAACTATTTCTGGTTTAAGAAGAAGGGGGTATACACCTGCAGCTATAAGAAAGTTTGTAGAAACCGTTGGGGTTGCAAAAAGAGACAATGTTATAGATGTGTCCTTATTGGAGTTTTGTATTAGAGAAGACTTAAATAAGACCGCAAATAGGGTAATGGCTGTCTTAGACCCAGTTAGGTTGGTAATTACTAACTATCCAGAAGGGCAAGAAGAGTGGTTAATTGCCGAAAATAACCCAGAGGACGATAGCGCAGGAAGCCGTGAAGTACCATTCTCAAAAGAACTGTATATAGAACGTGCAGATTTTAAAGAAGAAGCAAACCGTAAGTATTTTAGACTAACGCTTGGAAAAGAGGTTCGTTTAAAAAATGCGTATATCATTAAAGGCGAGCATGTAATTAAAGATGCAGAAGGAAACATCACAGAAATTCACTGTACATATGATCCCGATAGTTTAAGTGGTAGTGGAACAGAAGCTAGTCTACGCAAAGTAAAAGGAACACTACACTGGATATCAATTAAACATGCATTAAAAGCTGAGGTTAGAGAGTATGATAGGTTGTTTAACGATGAAGCACCAGACAGCCATGAAGGAAAAACATTCATGGACTTTTTGAATCCTAATTCACTAACTATTAAGGAAGCTTTTATAGAGCCAAGTTTAAAAGATGTTAAAATTGGCGATCGCTTTCAGTTTCAAAGACTTGGATACTTTAATGTAGATGATGACACAAATTCGCGAAAAATAGTTTTTAACAAAACAGTTGGATTACGAGATACTTGGGCTAAACAAGCACCAAAAGAAACCAATAAAGGTTTTCAGCAAAAGCCATCACAGCCATCACAACGTAAAGCAATAGATGTTATAAAACAACTAGGGAAGAAGTACACCAATCTTCCAGAAGAAAAGCAGCAAAAAGCAAAGGCAGAAATCCTTGAATTAGCAAATAATGTTAGTTATGAAGAGTTACAGCCATTGTTTAATACCGCAGCAAAAAAGGTGGGTACACGAATCGCCGCCACGCTTACCTTAAAAGTGATGTTAGATAACGGATTAGCATTAAATGACGAAATAACAGCATTTATTAATAAAGGAAAAGAAGATATAAATCAAACACTAAATCAAATCGCAAATGAAATTAATTAGACCTCTTTTATTGTTTCTTATCTGCACCTATGGGGTTGCAGCCCAAACCGATCTGGGTATTTGGTATAACTATAAAATCAATGCTAAACTTTCAGACAACTGGTCTTACAATGGTAATTATCAATTAAGAAGCCTTAACAATATTGATTTTGATAATGAGCAAACAATGCTGGCTAATGGCTTTAGTTATGCGGTGTCACCAAATTTGTCCTTTGGTGCAGGCCATAGATATTTAAAGTTTGAAGGTGTTTTTCTTGAGCACGGTATGTACCAAAGTGCTGCCATAAAATCTTCATTAAATAAGCTTAAGATCACCAATAGATTTACAATGGAAGAGCGTTGGATTAACAGTAGCTTTCAGATGAGATATAGAGCAGGTATTGATTTAGGTATTCCTTTATCTGAAAAAGTAGAATTAGTTTTTAGTGAGGAGGTTTTTCTCATTAATAAAAATTCTAGCTTTGAGCAAAACCGTATAATTTTAAAAGCAAATTATAAAATTAGCAATGCATTGAAACTAACAACAGGAATAATGCATTGGCAGTTTAGCAATCTAAAACGCTGGGCCACTTTACTCACCCTATCTCATTCATTGGACATTAGAAAAAAATAAACCCCGAAGAAAAGCTTCGAGGTTTGTTGTTATATATATTGATAATTAATCTTCTTTCTTTTTGTTGCGCTGCTTCATGGCTTCTCCAATTTGGTTACTGGCAGTAAAGCTAGCTACCATATTATTTAGCATATCACTACCAGCTTGAGGAGAATTAGGCAACAAGATAAGGTTACTATTGGTTTCTTCACCAATAGCCTGAAGCGTATCGTAATGTTGTGTTACTACAATTAATGCAGAAGCTTCTTGCGAGTTAATACCCACTTTATTTAACACCTCAACAGACTCTTCAAGTCCACGCGCAATTTCACGTCTTTGATCAGCAATACCTTGACCCTGTAGACGTTTACTTTCTGCTTCCGCCTTAGCCTTCTCAACAATTAAAATACGGGCAGCATCACCCTCATATTGCGCAGCAACTTTTTCACGTTCTGCGGCATTAATACGGTTCATTGCAGATTTAACCTGAGCGTCAGGATCAATATCTGTAACTAAGGTTTTAATAATATCATATCCATAATTAATCATAGCGTCATTAAGCTCTGTCTTAACCGCAATGGCGATATCATCTTTTTTTACAAATACGTCGTCTAATTTCATTTTTGGCACCTCGGCACGCACAACATCAAACACATAAGAAGTAATTTGATCATGTGGATAATCAAGCTTATAAAATGCCTCGTAAACCTTGTCTTTAATTACTTTATATTGTACAGACACTTTTAAACGAACAAATACATCATCAAGTGTTTTTGTTTCAACAATAACGTCCAATTGCTGAATTTTCAAACTTAGTCGGCCAGCAACCCTGTCAACTAATGGAATTTTTAATTGCAAGCCTGAATGACGAATACTTTGGAACCTACCAAAGCGTTCAATAATTACTGCAGTTTGCTGTTTAACAATAAAAAAGGCGGAAATCAAGATGATTAAACCAAAAAATATAAAAGGAATAAAGAGATATGAACCCATAACAATGTTTTTAATGGTTAGAAAATAATTGAATACTAAATTAAGCTATATTTGTCTTTGAACGCTATAAATCTTATGAAAAACAAACCGCTTATTATATTAGTAGTACTAATAGTACTTTTTGTTACAGACACTCAAGCCCAACATAGAAGATACCGTATACAGAACGGTTTTAGTTTAGGAGGAGGAGTAAGCTATTTTAACATTAAAACAGACAACTTTACAACCACACGAGGTAATGGATTTATTGCCACAATGTATTCTACCGTTGAGCTTCCACATAAGTGGTATAATGCAAGCTTCGGAATGCAAATTTCAGAGAATAAATTTGAGGTTTCAGGAAGAATGACAGATGATGTTGCAGGTAATGAAGCCATAGAATATAAATTGATGACCGTACAAATGGGGTTTTTAATGCACGCAAAAATAATTGATGACCTTCTTACCATTGATGCGGGACCACAATTGCAGTATAATGGTGATCTCAACTTTACAAATTCACAACAAGAATCATATTTTGTAAATGGATATGATGCGTTAAGAGCAGAGGATATTACCACGCTGTCAAATTTTAATTTCAACGGCACCATTGGAATCACAGCAGGTATTGGACCAGTTAAAGTTAAAGCCCAATATGTTTATGGTTTTTTAAACATGCTGGAAAAAATAAACAAGAATTTAGACCTATCTTCAACCTTCAAAGGGAATCCAGAAATGATTGCTTTTTCAGCAATGTTTACCTTTTAAGTTAATTCTCAATAAACTTTATTGCGGTATTAATACGTTTAATGCTTTCTGCTTTACCAATCATAAACATGATGTCAAAAACATCGGGTCCTTGTAAGGCACCTACTAAGGCGAGTCTTAATGGCATCATTACTTTTCCAAAACCAATCTCGTTAGAGGTAATCCATCCTTTAATGGTGTTTTGTAGGTTTTCCACTGTATAGTTGTCAATAGACTCAATATGTTGAATGATATTTCTTAGAATTGCTCCTGTGCCATCTTTGAATGCCTTTTTACTAGCTTTTTCATCATACACTGCCGGTGCTTTAAAAAAGTAGTTGGTAAGCCCCCAAAAATCACCAACAAAAGTAGCGCGCTCCTTTACCAATCCCACCACCATTTCAATAAAATTGACATCAATTTGAGTTAGTTCAGGTTTCATTGCCTGAAAAGCCAACGCAAGAGCGGCATTTGATTGCTCCTGCATATAGTGATGATTGAACCATTTTGTTTTATCTGGATCAAATCGGGCACCAGATTTATTCACCTTATTAAGGTCGAAGGCAGTAATTAACTCGCTTAAATTAAACACCTCTTGTTCTGTTCCGGGATTCCAACCTAAAAAAGCAAGAAAATTGATAACAGCTTCGGGAAAATACCCATCTTCTTTATAACCCCGTGAGACGGTACTATTAGAATCAACCCATTGCAACGGAAACACGGGAAAACCAAGTTTATCGCCGTCGCGTTTACTTAATTTACCTTTTCCTGTTGGTTTTAATATAAGAGGTAAGTGTGCAAATTGAGGGGCATCCCAGCCAAAGGCATCGTATAGCTGTTGATGTAATGCTAAAGATGGTAACCACTCTTCACCACGAATTACATGGCTAATGTTCATTAAATGATCATCAACGATATTAGCTAAATGATAGGTAGGCATTCCGTCACTTTTAAAGAGCACCTTATCATCTAAGGTATTACTATCTATTTTAATAGCACCACGAATAATATCTTGAAGATGAACTGTTTCATCTTGTGGAGTATAGAATCTAATCACGTAATCCTCACCAGCGTCTATTTTGGCTTGCGTTTCTTCGGCCGATAGTACTAATGAGTTTACAAGCTTACCTTTTTCACGATTATGCCAATTATAGATAAAAGTTTTTCCATTGGCTTCATGTTCTTTTC
The DNA here is from genome assembly GCA_964487005.1 of uncultured Flavobacteriaceae bacterium. Taxonomy (GTDB): domain Bacteria; phylum Bacteroidota; class Bacteroidia; order Flavobacteriales; family Flavobacteriaceae; genus CAZAPO01. The sequence continues at coordinate 64,595 of CAZAPO010000055.1, read as the reverse complement.
TATGGGCATCTAATTGTTGTGCAGTATCAAAAGCATAATAAGCTTTTTCGTTTGCAATTAATTGCAATGCGTATTGTTTATATAGGTGCTTACGCTCACTTTGTCTGTATGGACCAAAACCACCGTCTTTACCTGGCCCCTCATCAAATGGTATTCCACACCAATTCAATGAGTCAACAATATATTGTTCCGCGCCTTCAACATATCTGTTTTGATCGGTGTCTTCAATTCGTAAGACAAAAGTTCCATTATGTTTTTTAGCAAACAAATAATTAAACAGAGCGGTTCTCACACCACCAATATGTAGTGGCCCTGTGGGGCTAGGTGCAAAACGAACACGGACATTACTACTCATAGAAAAGGTTTCAAATTATGGGGGCAAAGATAAAATGATATTTATTAATTGAAAGCTAAGCAGCCGAAATCATTTCTTGCGGAACACGCTTATTCATTATCGCAAACCAAAGCGGCGGAATTAAGGCAATAACCATTGAAGTTGGGTAACCAAATGGCATTTGAGGACTTTCTTCATGACATTCTAATAGTTGGTACTTTTTTGACGACTTATAATGATGATCACTATGTCTGGTTAATTCGTATAAAATTATTCTCCCCACCACATGATTTGAGTTCCAAGAATGTACTTCTTTTACGCGCTCATATCTACCAGATGAGGTTTTTAAACGCAACAACCCGTAATGTTCGATGTAGTTTACAGTTTCAAGAAGTAAAAAACCTGTAACCGCTGCACCAACGGCAAATAAAAGTCCCAATGACGAAAAGAAAATATAAACCAGTCCTAAATAAGTTATTTGTAAAATGAGACCCCAAAACATGTCGTTTTTAAATGATAAGAATGAGTTACCATTATTTTGCAACAATTTGGATTGAATTTTCCAAGCGCTAACATATTGCCTAAATGTTGAGGTTATCCAAAAAGAATACACGCTTTGATTATACCTCGCTGTTGCAGGATCTTCCTTGGTTGCTGCATGTAAGTGATGACCATGGTTATGTTCAATATAGAAGTGCATATATAAGGATGGTAGCAAAAGTGCTTTACCAATAAACCGTTCGTTTGAGGTTTGTCTGTGGCCCAGTTCGTGACCTACATTAATACCGTTTGCGCCTAATACCATACCAACAGAAAGCATAATTCCAATAAACTCATAAACGGCAATTTCTTGAGATACTACAACAGATAACGCCATAAGCAAAACCCCATATGCAATAGGAAGGTTGAGATAAAGCATCCAATCAAAAACCTTACTTAGAGATTTGTTCTCAATTTCTTGTTTAGAATAGTTGCGGTTATCCTCTGGTAACATTAACTCTAATAGAGGAACAAACACAAAGGTGTACACTGGAGTCAAGAACACCCAATATTCTTTAAGGGTTAGGCCAATTAGCGCCGTGATAGGAACAGTAAAAGCTGCTAAATACTTTAAGTCTTTCATAAGCATTCGTTCTGGCAGGTGTTAAAGCAACTTATCGACTTTAACACAATGTTACCAGATTTTTATACCCCAAGTTAACAATAAAATTGTAGTTTTATTTGTTGATGCACTATAAACAGTGGTTTTGAGCAGTTTTAAACACATACAAAATAAGCTAGAGTCTTTTATAAGAAAGTATTATTTAAACGATCTTATTAAGGGAACAATTTTATTTTTTGCTGTTGGATTACTTTATTTATTAGCAACTTTATTTATAGAGTATATGCTTTGGTTAGATGAGACCGGCAGAACAATTTTATTTTGGCTGTTTGTAATTGTCGAATTAGCGCTACTCGTAAAGTTTTTAGTTTTACCATTAGCTCAATTGCTTAAATTAAAGCGTGGGATTGATTACAAAGAAGCTTCTCGTATAATTGGCAATCATTTTGCTGAGGTGGACGATAAATTGCTTAATGTCTTACAGCTTAAAGAAGACAGCAAGGAATCAGAACTATTACTGGCAAGTATTGAGCAGAAATCTCAAGAACTTACACCAATACCCTTTAAGCTTGCCATTAATTTTAAGCAAAACACCAAATATGTTAAGTATGCGGCTGTTCCATTATTAATAATTGCTGTATCCTTTATTTCTGGTAAGTTTCATTGGTTTAGTGATAGCTACGAACGCGTGGTAAATTATCAAACAGCATATGAACCACCAGCACCATTCAACTTTTTTATTCTTAATGAAGAATTAAGAACTATTGAAGGACAAGATTTTGTATTGACTGTAAGTACAGAGGGAGAAATTGTGCCAGAGAACGTACAAATTCACTACAACGAAGAAAGTTATTATTTAAAATCGTTGGAGGACGGGGTTTTTGAATTTGTTTTTAACCAGCCTCGTGAAGATGTTAGTTTCAATCTAACGTCAAATGGCGTACAATCTGAAATGTTAAACCTCGAAATTATTAACACACCCTCAATGCTTGGGTTTGACATGGTTTTAGACTACCCGTCTTACACAAAAAAGAAAGATGAGGTGCTCAAAAGCAATGGTAATGCTGTTGTCCCACAAGGCACAGAGGTGACTTGGAAGGTAAGAACCAAAAACACCAATGAAGTTAAGTTATTTAGCCAAGACTCAACATATAATTTTGACGCAGACCAGAGCGACTTTAATTTTAGCAAGAGAATATATAAAAGCTTAGACTATAATCTCAATACAAGTAATGAAAACCTTGAAGATTATGAAAGCCTGGCTTTTTCAATTAAGGTGATTAGAGACGAGTATCCTGAGATTAATGTCAAAATGGAGCAGGACTCCTTAGATATTCAAACCTTATATTTTTATGGACAAGTAAGTGATGATTATGGTTTAAGCAAACTTCAAATTGTTTATTTCCCGAGCGGTCTTGACGAAGAGAAGCAGAGAGAAGAAATTAAAATTAGCAAATCTAATTTTGATGAATTTATTAGCGTTTTTCCAGATCAACTTGATTTAAAGGAAGGGGTAAGCTATGATTTATATTTTGAGGTTTTTGACAATGATGCCATTAGTAAATACAAAAGCACAAAGAGCGAGGTCTTCTCATTTAGAAAGTTAACTGTAAATGAACTAGATGAAGAACGCCTCAAAGAACAAGAAGAAACCATTGATGATTTAAATAATTCATTAGAAAAACTAAATAAACAAGATGAGGAGTTAAAGGAGTTTTCTAAAACACAAAAAGAAAAATCAGAGCTTAATTTCAATGATAAGAAGAAACTTGAAAACTTTTTAAAAAGGCAAAAAGAGCAGGAACAATTAATGCAAAACTTCAATAAGAAGTTGAAGGAAAATCTGGAGGAGTTTCAAAATGATAAAGAAGACCCCTTTAAAGAAAGTCTGGAACAACGATTAGAAGAGAATCAAAGGCAATTAGAACAAGATGAAGAACTCCTTAAAGAGCTAGAAAAGCTATCAGAAAAGATTCAAAAGGAAGAATTATCTCAAAAACTGGAACAATTAGCAAAGCAAAATAAAAACAAGAAACGAAGCCTTCAACAATTATTAGAACTCACCAAAAGATACTACGTTTCTATGAAGAGTGAGAAGTTAAGAGCCGAATTAGAAGAGCTGGCAAAAGAACAAGAATCACTTTCAGAGGAAGATACTAAAAACAATACAAAAGAAAAACAAGATGCCCTAAATGAAAGGTTTAATGAATTAAAGGAAGAGCTTGAAGAGTTACGAAAAGAAAATCAGGAACTCATAGAGCCTATGGATATTCCTAATAGTGAAAAACAAGAGGAAGATATTAAGAAAGAGCAGCAGGAGGCAAGTGACAACTTAGAGAAAAAAGAACAAAGTCAAGACGAACAAGGGAAACAACAAGAGCAAAACAAAGCAAAGCAAAACCAAAAAAAGGCTGCCGAAAAGATGAAGCAGTTAAGCCAACAGATGCAACAAGCAATGATGAGCAGCTCGGCCGAACAGATGTCTGAAGACATGGATATGTTGCGTCAAGTTTTAGATAATTTAGTGCTGTATTCATTTGATCAAGAAGATTTGATGGAACGGTTTGAATCTATTCAAATTAACCATAATGAGTATGCAAAATATCTTATCAATCAACAAAATTTGAGGGAACATTTTGAGCATGTAGATGACAGTTTGTTTGCCCTCTCATTAAGACAGCCAATGCTTTCTGAACCTATTAATAAGGAAGTGACAGAGGTATATTTTAATATCGACAAAGCGCTAGAACAGCTAGCAGATAATAGATTATACCAAGGAGTTGGCGCACAACAGTATGCTGTAACATCGGCCAATGCGTTAGCAAATTTGTTAAGTGATATACTTGATAATATGCAAAACCAAATGAACCCTTCGCCTGGTCAAGGACAGGGAGATATGCAATTACCAGATATAATTATGAGTCAGGAAGAGCTGAACAAACAAATGCAAGAGGGTATGAAGAAGAGTGATGAGGGGCAACAAAAAGAGGGAGAAGACGGAAATCAGCAACAGGGAAATGATGGTCAGCAACAAGAGGGAGGAGAAGGTGAGAATGAAGAAATGAATGGAGAATTATTTAGAATCTACCAGCAACAACAAGAACTACGTAAAGCATTAGAAGACAAATTAGGAAAAGAAGGCATGAAAGGCTCTGGTGGAAATCTGGTAAGAGAAATGGAAAACATTGAACGAGACCTATTAAATAGAGGGTTTACAAATAGGACCCTTCAAAGAATGTCTAATTTAAAGCATCAATTACTTAAACTTGAGAACGCAACTTTCCAACAAGGAGAAGACAATAAAAGAAAATCTAAGACCAATACAAAGGAGTTTGGCGTACTTACCAACAAACAGCTTAATGATGCGAAAAGATACTTTAATACTACAGAGGTTTTAAATCGACAAACCTTACCTTTGCAGCAGCATTACAAAAGAAAGGTACAAGAGTATTTTAAAAAGACCAATGATCAACTTTAATTTTGAAGTAAACTTTAATTTAGAGAATCAAGACAAACTTACGAGCTGGATACATTCAGTAATTATTTCGGAAGACCGCAAGGAAGGAGAGATAAATTATATTTTCTGTAATGATGAGTATCTACATAAGTTAAATGTCGAATTTCTTGATCACGATACGCTAACTGATATTATTAGCTTTGACTATACAGTAGGAAAAGAACTACATGGAGATATTTTTATTTCTATTGAAAGGGTAATTGATAATGCTAATGATTTAGATATAGATTTTGTTGATGAGTTACATCGTGTAATGATTCACGGCATACTTCATTATTGTGGTTATAAGGATAAAAGCCGGGAGGAGAAAAACATTATGCGTGATAAGGAAGATTACTACTTAAAGCTATTGACATAAACTTAAGTAAAGCTTTATATTTGCAATCTTTTATAATTGATTTAAAATTGTTTCACGTGGAACATTATGAGTTTGTTTAATGACATATATGATGTAATAGTTGTAGGAGGTGGGCATGCAGGAAGTGAGGCTGCCGCTGCCGCTGCTAATATGGGTAGCAAAACCTTGCTGATTACTATGAATCTACAAAACATAGCACAAATGTCTTGTAATCCGGCGATGGGCGGTATTGCTAAAGGTCAGATTGTTCGAGAAATTGATGCGCTGGGCGGTTATAGCGGAATTGTTAGTGATACATCAGCAATTCAGTTCAAGATGCTAAACAAATCTAAAGGCCCTGCTATGTGGAGTCCTAGAGTACAAAGTGACCGCATGCGTTTTGCCGAAGACTGGAGAATGCTTTTGGAGCAAACACCAAACCTCGATTTTTATCAAGAAATGGTTTCTGGTCTTATAGTCACGAATGGTAAAATAAACGGTGTAAGGACGTCATTAGGGATTGAAGTAAAGGCGAAAACAGTAGTATTAACCAATGGTACTTTTTTAAATGGCTTAATACATATTGGTGAAAAAAACTTTGGAGGAGGTCGTGCAGGAGATAGAGCGGCAACCGGCTTAACAGAACAGTTAGTAGATCTTGGTTTCGATTCTGGAAGAATGAAAACAGGGACACCTCCAAGAGTTGATGGTAGATCCCTTGATTTTTCTAAAATGATAGAACAACCAGGAGACATTAATCCAGAAAAATTCTCATATCTGGACATAACAAAACCATTAGAAAAACAACGATCGTGTCATATGACGTATACAAGTCCAGTGGTACATGATTTATTACGTGAAGGCTTTGATAGGTCACCTATGTTTAATGGTAGAATTAAAAGTATAGGACCTAGGTACTGCCCTTCAATAGAAGATAAAATTAATCGCTTTGCAGATAAAGAGAGGCACCAATTATTTGTTGAACCAGAGGGTTGGGATACTGTTGAATATTATGTTAATGGATTTTCAACTTCTTTGCCAGAAGAGGTGCAATTTAAGGCCTTAAGATCTGTGGCTGGTTTTGAAAACGTCAAGTTTTTTAGACCTGGTTATGCCATAGAATATGATTATTTTCCACCTACACAGTTGAAACATACTTTGGAAACAAAACTTGTTGCTGGATTGTATTTTGCAGGACAAATAAATGGCACTACAGGATATGAAGAAGCGGCTTCTCAAGGACTTATGGCTGGTATTAATGCTAGTTTAAAGGTGCAAGAAAAAGACCCGTTTACACTCAAGAGAGATGAGGCATATATAGGAGTTTTAATAGATGATTTAATCACCAAGGGCACAGAAGAACCATACAGAATGTTTACCTCTAGGGCAGAGTATAGAACCTTATTAAGACAAGATAATGCAGATCAACGCCTTACACCAAAAGGCTTTGAACTTGGCTTAGCAACAAAGGCCAGGATGAACAGAATGGAGGAAAAGCATAATGCAGCAGCAGCATTCGTTCAGTTTTTTAGAGAAACCAGTGTCAAGCCTGAAGAAGCTAATCCAGTTTTGGAAAGCAAAGGTTCTAGTTTAATGAAGCAATCTGATAAGATGTTTAAGATTTATTCAAGACCCAACATAGACATCAATGATGTTAGAAAATTTAAGGCGGTAGAATCTTATATACAGAGTAATAGTTTAGACAGAGAGGTTATTGAACAAGCTGAAATTCAAGTAAAGTATGCTGGATATATAGCAAAAGAGAAAAATAATGCCGACAAATTACATAGACTGGAGTATGTAAAAATTCCTGACAACTTTGATTATTCACAAATAAAATCTATGAGTTTTGAAGCAAGAGAAAAACTAAAAAAAGTACAACCAACTTCAGTTGCACAGGCCTCTCGTATAAGTGGTGTTTCACCAAATGACATTTCGGTGTTGTTAGTATATATGGGTCGTTAATCTAGAAAACAATTAACCTGTTCCACGTGGAACACTACACTAATGAAATTGAATAACGTTTGTCTGGAAATTAAGGATTACGCTGTTTCAGGTGAAGATTTTAAACTTGTTTACAATGACAATCTTGAGCTGTTAGAGACGGTTCCTCAACCAGAAGCACATCAACTTTCAAGGTATTATAAAAGCGAAGATTATATTTCGCACACCGATAATAAACGTAATCTACTTGAGTGGACATATCATTTAGTTAAAAGAATCTCACTAAACCGAAAGGTAAAACTCATTAATTCGTTTAACTTAATTGGTAAGGATGTGTTAGATATAGGATGTGGTACGGGTGATTTTTTAAAAACAGCACAACAAAGAGGATGGAATGTTCTTGGCGTAGAACCAAATGAAAAGGCGCGCGAGCTCGCTAATCAAAAAACAAATAATAAGGTGTATGATGTCAAAAGTCTTTATGAATTAAAAGAAAAAAGCTTTGACGTAATTACACTTTGGCATGTGTTAGAACATCTTCCCCAAAAAGAGCAACATATAGAAATTTGTAAAAAGCTGCTAAAGCCACATGGTAGAATTGTTGTGGCGGTACCAAATTATAAATGCTTTGATGCTTCTTATTACAAAAATTATTGGGCGGGTTATGATGTACCCAGACACCTCTGGCATTTTTCACAAAACGCGATCAAATTGCTTTTCCAAAATGTAAAAATGGAAGTGGTCAAAATACTACCTATGAAATTTGATGCTTTTTATGTGAGTTTACTTTCAGAAAAATACAAGAACGGAAAAATGAACTTTATACGTGCTTTTATGATTGGTTTGCGTTCAAATCTAAAGGCAAAACAATCGGGTGAGTATTCTTCCCTTATTTATGTAATTAAAAACACATAAAACTAATTTTAAGCGCCAAATTTCTGCGATGATTAGATAAGTTGACTAATTACCTTATTTCTGTTTTTAGCGTCTTTACAGGCCTTTATTTTCGCTAATGATTAATAAATAAAACATATAGCAACACAAAAATGTAATAAGTTTTATTTATTATGTAAAATTTGTATGTTCTTGGTTTTACTTTTTTAAATTTGCGCCAACTAAAATTTGAGAAATGAAAAGATTGTTTATTGCAGGGATATTGATGTTAGTCATATCGTCATGTCAAGAAAACCAAAAAATTGGATATGTTGATAATTCAGTTTTAATTAATGATTATTTAGAAAAGAAAGACATAGAAGCAAAATTGCAAACGAAGATTGCTGCTTATGAAAAAAGAAGAGATAGTTTAAGCCAAGCGTTTCAATTGGAAATAAAAGAAGCAGAGGTAAAAGCCAGAAGAATGTCTCAAGCAAATCTTCAAAAGCTTCAGCAAGAATTACAACAACGTGAACAAATAATTTCACAACGCTTACAATTTGAGCAACAGCAAATTGCTCAAGAAAGTCAAACCCAAAACGATTCGCTGGTACAAAAGGTTAAAAATTTTGTAAAAGAATACGGTCAAACAAATGGTTATAAGTTTATACTTGGAAGCAATGAAGCAGGCAGTGTTATGTACGGAGATGAAGCATCAGATCTCACTCAGGTAATTTTAGAAGCATTAAATGCATCGTATACTAATAATTAAGCGTGTTTTTTAATAATCACATTCAATAAACCAGACACTTGTCTGGTTTATTTAGTTACCATAGAACCTTAATGCTTTTGGAACAATTGAAACCATAAAATTTCCAGAACCAATCATCTCGCCATCTGCCTGTAGCAACGGACTTTTTTGTTGATTAATAATTACCTGCATATTCGTGGTCTTTAAATTCATTACTTTCTTATGGTTCACTATTGATCCATTGTAGAGCTTAGAAATATTAAGTAAAATATCTAATTTGCTTAGGTTTTTAGCGATGGTAACATCAAATAGTGAGTTATCACTTTGTGAAAAGCTGGTTAATCGCATTCCACCTCCAGAATACTTCCCGAGCCCTATTAAAACCATTAAGACCTTTGTAGTGATTTTTTGGTCATTAATATTAATTGTTGCGGCAACATTCTTATATGCGAATAAACCAACCAAAGCACCAATTAAATAAGACAAACTGCCATAATGCTTGTACTTAGTCACCTTGTTGGCCACATAGCCATCAAACCCAACTCCAGCAAGGTTATTAAAATAGACAGGAGAAGTTTTTTGATTTAAGAAAGAGATTTTTCCAATATCCTGAATCAAAATTTTTCCTGCCTTAATAGTTTGAATCGCATCTTCAATGGTTTTTGAAATACCATGGGTTTTTACCCAATCATTACCAGTACCAATAGGGATAACACCTAAAGTAAGAAGCGAACGCTCATGCGCACTAACCTCCATGATACCGTTTATGGTATTGTGAATGGTACCATCACCACCGACACAAATAATATTGTTAATGTGTTGATTTACAGCGTCTTGAACTAAAACCCTATTATGATTAGCACTTTCGGTAAATGCAAAATCAAAACTGAAACCAGCAAATTCTAAAAGGGCTTTAATCTTAGGCCAACTTATTTTTGCTTTTCCGTTACCTGATGTTGGATTAATTATAACAAACCATTTGGCTGTTGACATAGCTATGCCGATTTTTTATGTAACAATCTGGTGAGTTTAATAGAAAGATCTGTAAGAATAATTTTTGAGTTACCATTGCGCTCAATATGATAAATGGCATCCTGCAACTCATCACTAATTTGCATAATATTATCACCATGAACAAAAGGAGCAAAATTTTGCAACTTAAAATTATTTGACTTTGGCTCCATAAAAACTAATTCTTTAGCTTGATAATTATACAATAGCGCCTGTCTAAAGAAATCGAGACAAAAATTTAAAAATTGCTTTTGGGTTTCACGACCGTTTTTAGCAACTTCTTCGCTCCAAGACATTAAGTCATGAATAGCAGCCTTATTACCCTTTGCTTTAAAAGCACTTCGAATCCAGAAAATAAACCATTCTTCAAATTGTAGATCTTCGCTATCGTGATAAACCAAGTCACACGCTTTATTAAAATTTCCATTTGCCTGATGCGCTATTTTGGTGGCTACATTTACATCTAGACTAAATTTTTTAATCAAAGCGTTTTTAATATCATCTTCGGCTAATGGTGGAAAACGTAAAATTTGACACCGAGATTTAATGGTAGAAATAATTTGCTCCTCATCTTCGGCAATCAAAACAAAAAGTGTTTTTTCAGGCGGCTCTTCAATTAGTTTTAACAACTTATTGGCGCAAGCAATATTCATTTTTTCAGCCATCCAAATAATCATCACTTTGTAACCACCTTCATACGATTTTAAAGTGAGTGATTTTACGATTTCATGAGCCTCGTCTACACCAATTTGCCCTTGCTTATTGTCTATACCTAATTGTTTATACCAATCAAATAAATTACAATAAGGCTGTTGATCTAAAAGTTTACGCCAATCTTCAAGAAATAAATTAGAGACAGGGTGTCTTTTAACATTATCATTTGTAGCAACAGGAAAGGCAAAATGCAAGTCTGGATGAGATAGATTTGACAATTTTAAATTACACGCATCATTTCCTGTGTTGTTTTCTCCAGAAGTATTATTGCACAAGATATATTGCGCATATGCAATTGCCATTGGTAAGGCTCCAGTACCTTCATTGCCTACAAATAATTGCGCATGTGGTATTCGCCCATTATCCACACTATTTGTGAGATGATTTTTTAGGTGCAATTGACCAATAATATCTGCAAACAACATAAGGCAAAAGTACATGAATTTTTTAATTGCAAAATACCCCAAACAAATGAAAATTATAAAACGTATTTAACAAGACCTTTAAGACACTTCAACCATAAAAAGTAGTATTTTTATGCTTCTTTTACATATGGGCGATTCACGAAATACATTAAATGCACTGCTTTTTATTCCAGATATTTCAGGATTTACAGAATTTGTGCATTTCACTGAAATAAAACATAGCAAGCACATTATTTCAGAATTGTTAGAAGTGCTTCTTGATGCAAATATTATGGATTTGCAACTTGCTGAAATTGAAGGTGATGCTTTATTCTTTTATAAGGAGCAAAATGGGGTAAATATCAGCGAGTTAGAAGAGCAGATCAAGCAAATGTACATAGCTTTTCATACGCACCTAAAACGGTATGAGTACGAACGTATATGTCAATGTGGTGCTTGCTCATCAGCCTATAACCTGTCCTTGAAATTTGTGTCCCATTATGGAGAGATAGACTTTATTAAGGTAAAGGAAACATTAAAACCTTATGGAAGCAGTGTCATACAAGCACATAGACTATTAAAGAATGAAATTCCTATTAATGAGTATGCGCTCTATACAGACAAAGTCTCGCAAATAGACAAATTGGAGACGGCAATGAAAGCTAGTTTTGACTTTGGGAATATAGTATTCAAGTATCAAGCGCTTGAGGTGTTTAAGTCTGAGTTACCGTATGTTCCGCCCATACCAAATGAAGTTCCAAAACATAAATTATTTACGTTTACCAAGACGCTCGAGATTCCAATTTTAGACCTGTATGAAACAATAAGTAATTTTGATTATAGGTTGTTATGGGTGAAAGGAGTTGATCAATTAGATTATCAAAAAGATCAAATCAATAAGAAGGGAATTAAACACAAATGTTTAATTGATAGAAGCAAAGAAGTTTCACAAACAACAGTTACAAAAGAAACAGGACCAAATCAATATGTCTACGGTGAGTCTACAACCGAGGTGCCATTCATGAAAAGGTTTAACGTATACTATGTTTTAGAAGAAACAAAAAGAGGTTCAACCCAATTAATAGCCGAGTGTTATGCCGACTTTAAACCATTGGGGGTTTTAATGAAACCAATCTTAGTAAAAAAACTAAAAAATAACATAGAAGAAGCGATAAATGAACTAATATTGCTCTTTAAATCTGGATTTTCACTTAACAATCAAATTTCTGAAAATGAGAACAATCAATGATATAAATTTTGAGAATAAAAAAGCACTAATAAGAGTTGATTTTAATGTACCATTAAATGAAAACTTTCAGGTAACAGATGCAACAAGAATAGTTGCTGCAAAACCTACTATTATAAAAATCTTAGAAGATGGAGGCAGCTGTGTGCTTATGTCTCACCTTGGTCGCCCAAAAGGAGTTCAAGAAGAATTCTCATTGAAGCACATCATTGGTAAGGTTGAAGAAATAATTGGAGTAGAAGTTAAGTTTGCTAGTAATTGTGTTGGATTAGAAGCCGAAGAAGCCGCTTCCAATTTACAGCCAGGACAAATCTTATTATTAGAGAACCTTCGCTTTCATGAAGAAGAGAAAAAGGGAGACATTAATTTTGCAGAGCAACTTTCAAAGCTTGGAGATGTTTACGTAAATGATGCCTTTGGTACTGCCCATAGAGCGCACGCCTCTACAACAATTGTTGCACAATTTTTCCCTGAAAATAAATGTTTTGGTGACTTATTAGCAAAAGAAATTGAAAGCATTGATAAAGTTTTAAACAATAGCGAGAAACCGGTATTGGCAGTACTAGGAGGAGCAAAAGTGTCTTCTAAAATCACTGTAATTGAAAACATTTTAGACAAGGTTGATCACCTAATTATAGGTGGAGGAATGACCTTTACTTTCGCCAAGGCACAGGGTGGGTCTGTTGGAAATTCTATTTGTGAAGATGATAAGCAAGAGTTAGCACTTAATATATTGGAAAAAGCGAAGGCTAAGAATGTTCAAATTCACCTTCCAGTAGACGTAGTGGCTGCAGATGGGTTTAATAATAATGCCAATACACAAATAGTAGATGTAATGAATATTCCTGATGGCTGGGAAGGATTAGACGCAGGACCAAAGTCTTTGGAGAATTTCGACAAGGTTGTCAAAGAAAGTAAAACAATACTGTGGAACGGACCTCTTGGTGTTTTTGAAATGGACTCTTTTGCCAAGGGTACAATATCTTTAGGAGATTCAATTGCTGAAGCAACCAAAAACGGATCGTTTTCGCTTGTAGGAGGTGGAGATTCGGTTGCAGCCGTTAAACAATTTGGTTTTGAAAACAAAGTAAGTTACGTTAGCACTGGCGGTGGCGCAATGCTTGAAAGTTTAGAAGGAAAAACACTTCCTGGAATAGCCGCAATTTTAAATTAACATACCATTTCATAACCAAATCACGTTTTATACCCAAAGGTATGATGTATAGAGTATTAATAGCATTTCTTATAGTTCAGTATGGTTTTACCCAAACAAAAGACACTATTGTATCAACTGAACAAAATAGTAAAGAAAGTATTGTTATTTCAGACACATTAATAGATGGACGATCTACGGGTAATAAAGAAATTAAACCCATAGATTCAATAATCAGAAAAGCGTTTGATGACAATAAATTAGCAGCACAATACGATGAGAAATGGTTAAATGAACTATATGATTACTCGTTGTTTGATACAATTTATAAGTCGGTTTCGGAACTAGATTATGAAGAGGTTTATTATCCAGAATTACCCACAGATACACTTAAGGCGCGTTTGAACAAGCTAAATGCAAAAACCCCATTTAACATTTCCTATAACCCATCGTTAGAAAGTGTAATCAAAGGTTATTTAAAAAGAAGAAGAAAACACCTTGAACGATTAATGGGTTTGAGTGAATTCTATTTTCCGATGTTTGAACGGGAGTTAGATAACCACAATATTCCACTTGAGGTAAAATACTTAGCCATAGTAGAGTCGGCCCTTAAACCAAGGGCAAGGTCAAGAGTTGGGGCCACAGGTCTGTGGCAGTTTATGTTTACAACAGGTAGGCAATTTGGACTGGAGGTAAGTAGTTATGTAGACGAGCGTAGTGACCCGCTAATGTCTACCGAAGCAGCAGCCAAATATTTGGCTAGTTTGTATAGAATTTTTGGTGACTGGGACCTTGCATTAGCAGCCTATAATTCAGGACCAGGTAATGTTACTAAAGCCATTAGAAGGTCTGGTGGGTACGAAAATTACTGGAATATTAGACCACATTTACCTCGAGAAACAGCAGGATATTTACCAGCTTTTTTAGCAACAATGTATATTTTTGAATATGCCGATGAGCACGGTTTTGTCCCCAAAAAACCAGAAATAACATATATTGAAACAGACACCATAAAGGTGAAGCAAATGATTACACTCGATCAGGTCTCTGAGCTAACTGGAGTAGAAATGGAAATGCTTCAATTTTTAAATCCGTCTTACAAGTTAGACATTATACCATTTATAGAAGACGAGAATTATGTACTCAGACTACCAAGAGCGTATATTGGACCTTTTGTAACTCACGAAAAAGATATCTATGCCTTAGCGAAGGCGGAACTTGATAAGCGAGAAAAACCACTACCTCAATTTTTTGAAACAAACTCAAGAGTGAGATATCGTGTACGTTCAGGTGATTATCTTGGTAAAATAGCACGAAAGTTTGGTGTAAGAGTAAGCCAAATAAAACAATGGAATGGATTGCGAAGCAATAATATAAGAGTTGGACAAAGGCTAACAATTTATCCTAGGAAACCAGTGTTTGACTCAAGTGTTACCGCTGCACCTAAAACATCAACGGTTGTGCCAGGAACGAAAACCTACACCGTAATGAATGGAGATTCATTATGGAGTATTGCACAAAAATTTCCAGGAGTATCTATTGATAATTTAAGAACGTGGAATAATTTAAAAAGTAATAACTTAAAAGCTGGAATGGTTCTTGTTGTAAGCAAGAAATAATTTTAACTAAAACATCACATGAAAAAAATCAGCCTTATAGCAATTAGCTTTGTAATGTTTATTAGCTGCGAAAGTAATACAACAGGCAAAAGACTAGTTTCGGCATCATCGGGAAACATAAATAACTTATCGGTAGTTATAGATAATGATCTATGGGAAGGAAACGTTGGTGAAACAATAAGAGAAATTTATGCTGCAGAAATTTGGGGTTTACCACAACAAGAACCTTTGTTTACACTGCGCCAAATGCCTACGGTTGTGTTTTCAGATTTTGCGACTAAAAACAGAATTATTTTAAAAATTGAAAAAGGCAAACCTGCAGACACTAAATACCTTGAAAATGTATATGCACAACCTCAAAGAGTTGTTTTAATTACGGGTAATACAAATACTGAAATTATCGATCAGATAAAAAATAGTGCAGGTAAGGCAATATCAGTTTTAAAGGCAACCGAGATTAAAGAAAGACAAAGAAGAACAGCAAAATCTTTGCATGGAGATAAGACCATTGAACAAAAACTAGGGATTACCTTAAAGATTCCTTCGGCGTACAGAATTGCAAAAAATGAAGGAAACTTCTTTTGGTTAAGAAGAGATATTAAAAATGGTGATTTAAACATGTTGGTATACGAAATGCCAATTGACGCCATTAAAGAGGGAGATGATGCTATAACAGACATTATTAAAATGAGAGACTCCATTGGAAAAGCTCACATTCCTGGTCCTTTAGATGGATCACATATGATTACCGAGGAGGCATATACTCCATTTAGTGGCACAACTATTATTGCAAACAAGCCATCATTTGAAACAAAAAGTACATGGGAGGTAAAAGACGCTTTTATGGCTGGGCCATTTATTAATTATGCCATTAAAGATGAAGTTAATAACAGACTCTTAGTTATAGAGGGTTTTGTTTTTGCACCCGCAACAGGAAAACGAGATTACATATTTGAGCTTGAATCAATAATAAGATCAATAGCATTTAAGTCATAAAAAAAGCCAGCTAAAATGCTGGCTTCTTTTTTATTCTTTTGACTCGATATTTTTATCACTATCGTCTTTGCTGGCATCTTTAAACTCTTTAATGCCACTACCTAAACCTCGCATGAGTTCAGGAATTTTCTTTCCTCCAAATAATAATAGAACTACAACAACAATTAAAATAATTTGTGGAGCTCCAATCGCAAGTGGTAACATATATAAACTCATTTGTTATTGATTTGAAAAACAAAGGTAACAATTAAACATTAAAAAAACGTTTTAATCTAAACTTTAGCATTATTTAAAACAACCGTTATGCTATTATTTTATTTAATTTAGCCACAATAATGAAAGAAGGGAAACAAAGAAGAAAACAACTAGCCAGAAAACTACTTCATAAGTACCGTCTTGTAATATTAAATGAAGACACTTTTGAGGAAAGGTTTGCCATCAAACTCACACGATTAAACGTGTTTGTTATTGTATCACTTTCTGCAATTATTCTTGTTATTCTTACCACAGTTTTAATTGCATTTACCCCCATTAGAGAATATATCCCAGGATATTCATCAACCGCACTAAAAAGGGAGGCTACAATGCTAAACTATAAAACAGACTCGCTGCAACAAGTTATTTTAATGAATCAGCAGTATTTAGAATCCATTAAACGTGTTTTAAAAGGAGACGTTGCAACCATAGATTTTAATAAAGATTCTATAATAGAAGCAGCAGAATTAGACGCCAAGGATTTTAATCTTAACCCTTCAAGAGAAGATTCGTTACTTAGAGACAAAGTCGATAAAGAAGACAAATACAATTTGTTTGAGTCGGCCACATCAAAAGTAAATTTTGTCTTGTTTCCACCAGTAAACGGAACCATAAGTGAACCCTATAATGTAGAGGAAAAACATTATGCTGTTGACATTGTAGTGGCTAAAGACACACCTGTTAAGGCGGCTGCAGATGGAACTGTGGTATTGGCTGAATGGACCACCCAAACGGGTTATGTAATTATTATTGACCATGGTAATGGTCTTATTTCGGCATATAAACATAATGCGGCGCTTACAAAAGAACAAGGTGAATTAGTAAAGGCAGGAGAGGTTATTGCAATTTCTGGAAACACCGGAGAATTAACCACTGGCCCACATTTGCATTTTGAACTCTGGAGTGATGGCTATCCAATAAACCCAACAACATTCATTGATTTTTAATAGATGAATTTATCTAACATAACATCATTAAAATCGTTACTAGCAAAACCCTTTGCCAAACAAATAAAGAAAAGAGTCAATAAATGGGCCAACAACCCAATTAGTACTCAGCAGCAAGTATTTGAATCGCTAATTTCAGATGGTGCGCTAACCGTGTTTGGCAAGGATCATGATTTTGTGAGCATTAATAATTATGAAGATTTTGTAAAAAGAGTGCCAATAAGAGATTATGAAGGATTAAAACCCTATGTAGAGCGAGTTGTTGAAGGTGAAGAGAATATTCTTTGGAAAGGGAAGCCAATTTATTTTGCTAAAACTTCAGGAACAACCTCAGGAGCAAAATACATACCAATAACAAAAGAAAGCATGCCTCACCACGTGGAAGCAGCTCGAAATGCCATCTTGCTTTATGTTGCAGAAACAGGAAAGAGTAAGTTTGTGAGTGGTAAAATGATTTTTCTTCAAGGAAGTCCTATTCTAGAAGAAAAGAACGGAATTAAACTCGGCCGTCTTTCGGGTATTGTGGCTCATTATGTACCAAAATATCTTCAAAAAAATAGGATGCCAAGCTGGGAAACCAACTGCATTGAAGATTGGGAAACAAAAGTAGACGCCATAGTTGAAGAAACACTTGGTCAAAACATGACTATTATTAGTGGAATTCCTTCTTGGGTACAGATGTATTTTGAACGACTTCAACAAAAGACGAACAAAAAAATTGGAGAAATATTTAAAAACTTTGACCTTTTTATCTTTGGTGGAGTAAATTATGAACCCTATCGCTCCAAATTCGAAAAATTAATTGGTAGAAAAGTAGATAGTATTGAGCTATACCCTGCAAGTGAAGGCTTTTTTGCCTTCCAAGATAAGCAATATGAAAAAGGAATGCTTTTACAGCTCAAATCAGGCATATTCTATGAATTTGTAAAAGCTGAAGATTTCTTTCAAGAGCACCCAAAAAGAATCTCATTAAAGGATGTCGAGGTTGGAGTTAATTATGTGATGATTATTTCAACAAATGCCGGGTTGTGGGCATATAATATTGGAGACACTGTAGAATTTACATCAACAAATCCCTACCGAGTTATAGTAACAGGAAGAATAAAACATTTTATTTCGGCTTTTGGTGAACACGTGATTGGCAAAGAGGTTGAAGAAGCACTGAACAGTGCAATAAAAGACTATGATATTGGTGTGTCAGAGTTTACAGTTGCTCCTCAAATTAATCCAAAAAAGGGTCTTCCATATCATGAGTGGTTCATAGAATTTGATGGACTACCGCCAAACGTAGAAGAAATTGCACTGAAGATTGATAACTCATTGCAAGAACAAAACAGTTATTATTTTGATCTTATTCAAGGAAAGGTGCTCTGTCCTTTAAAAATAACTACAGTTAAAAATCAAGGATTTAAGGCATATATGAAATCTATTGGAAAGCTAGGCGGGCAGAATAAAGTCCCAAGATTAAGTAATGATAGAAAAATAGCCGATATACTATATTCTGAGAAATTAGTCAATTAGTCTTATCTTTGCAGGTTAAATAAGATATATGAGTAAAAAACACAAAGGAAGAACGAGAGCGCAGGAAAGTTCAAATGCAATTGAACGAATGTATATTACTATGCGCCACTTATTTAATAGAGGTTTTTATAAACCTATGGGAGTGTCTGGTGAAACACTAAGAGAAGCGCTGTTATTACTAAGACCAGAGATTTATGGTTCTATAGCAGAAGAAAAGGCAGAATTGGATGGGTTATTGTATGTGATAGATAGGCTTCCAAAAGGAATTGAAGAATGTCGGTTTATTAATTTAACCAGTGACGAAGGCTATGGCAGTTCGCATTTTGAGGTGATTATTCCACCAAAAAGAAGAAGAAATTGCTATAGAATTGATGAAGAGCAAATGAATATTGAAATTACGCGTGGTCGCTCTGAGATTTATGATATTCTAACACACTTAACCTTTCTTTTTATTGAGTCACATAAAATAAGTAAGCGCGTACTCATAAATGAAAAAGGAGCTACAACACGCGATTGGACCAAATTGGAGAAAGCCGTCTTGGCCGGTAAAAAACTAACACAAAAAGATCGCGAAATAGCTATTACGCATACAGGTAATATCCTGGGTAGAACCTTTGAGGAAATCACAGAAGCATATCCGGCGTTCGCATCTAAAGAACAGCCAGATAGACTCCTTCATATAGTATATTGGCTAGGTAAATTGGCCATTAGTGAGGCGGTAAAAAACGTGAAAAGAACCGTAACATTTAGTCCAGTATTAAGAGAAAGGTTAGGACATCATATACATGGCGAGATTTGGTCAGATAACATAAAAGCGATATTAAAAGAAAAAGGCTTATTAGAAAGACCAATCCATATAATAAGCGCAAATTTGCATAGTGTAATGAATACTTTGCACGCACCAAGCGCCTTAAAAACCTTAGTAAGTAAAAAAGACATTTTTGATGTCTATGAAGATTTAAGCGACGGAAAGAATGAACAATTACGAAATAAAGTAACTCAACAAGCGTTGAAGTCTGGAATGCTATATGTTAAAGATAGCTCAGGAACAAACATAGATGTACAAATATTTGATACTGAGAAGATAAATATAGAATCAACCGGGTTAAATCATGGTAAAAACTCAAAAAAACCTGTTATATTCGTGATGGACTATGCTTTTGGAGAACAAGCCTTTGAAACAATAGATGAATTATTGAAACCATACAAAAATGGATCAACTAAAATTCATCTAAATGTGGAATCGGTTTCAATCATGGGAAAAGCTGGAATTTTAGAAGGAGGGAAAGGAGATATTATGATTCCATCCTCTCATATTTTTGAAGGCACGGCAGATAATTACCCGTTTGATAATGAACTTTGTAAAGAAGACCTTGAAGGACATGGTGTAGATATTTATGAGGGGGCAATGGTGACGGTTTTGGGAACGTCTTTACAAAACAAAGAGATTTTAAAGTTCTTTCACGAATCGACCTGGGATGTTATTGGGCTAGAAATGGAAGGCGCACATTATCAAAAAGCCATACAATCGGCTTCAAGAATTAGAAAAAGCATAAATCCAGAGGTAAAAGTTCGGTATGCTTATTATGCCAGCGATAATCCATTAGAGACAGGGAGTACATTGGCTTCAGGTGGGTTGGGAACAAGTGGAGTAAGACCCACATATTTAATAACTAGAAAGATATTAGAACAAATTTTTAATCAATAATCATGAGTAAAAACCTACCAGAGAATCAACCTTCAGAAGAAATAGATTTAGGACAATTATTCAAATTAATAGGAAATGCCTTTGATCGCTTATTTAGATTTATTGGAGGGATATTCAATAAACTATTTCTGTCTTTTGTTTGGATAGTTTTCTTCACAAAAAAACATATAATAAAGCTTGGATTAGCCGTTGTAGTAGGTGTTGTTTTTGGGCTACTAAAAGAGGGTTTGACGGAACCAATTTACAAATCCACAGTTATCATCAATCAAAATTATGATACTGGCGAACACTTAAATAATACAATTGGGTATTACAATTCTTTAATTCAAAATCGGGACACCTTAGAAGTAGCAAAGGTTTTGCGAATCACACCGGAAGAGGCATCAACAATGGTGAGTTTAGAAATGGAATCGAATATCACCGAAAATGATAAATTAAAAGTTTATGACGAGTTTATTAGAGATATAGATTCGACGTTGATTGAAGATGTTTCATATAAAGATTTTACCGAAAACAGAAATGATTTCAATTATAAAATTCAGAGACTTACACTAAAATCGAAGATTAAAACAAATTTCACTCAAGTACTCACAAATATTATTGAAAACATTGAAAACACCGAATATTTCAAATGGGAAAGAGAGAAGCTTATTAATAATTTAAATCTTAGAGACAGTATTATTTATGCTTCGTTAGAAGAATCTAAAACTTTACAAGAAGTATATAAAGAAGTGTTGCAACAGCCCTTAAAGGAACTTCCTCAAGGAGCCACAAATATTGCTATTGGCGACACACAAGACAAAAGCAAAACAAAGGAATATGAGTTGTTTATTAAAGATTTAGACTTGAAAAGAGAATTGGCAGACAACGCCTTTGAAAGGAAAAATTATGAAAACATTATTGAAGTAATTTCCATCCAAAATGGAGATGGAACACTTGAAAATCAGGCTAAACTATTGGGATTTGAAACAAGCTGGACAATTGCATTAGCGGTAAAAATATTTTTAATACTTTATGTACTCTTATTACTTTTTGAATTTGTTAAATTCTTGGAAAGATTTAGAGATCAAGTAATGTAACAGCCATGACACTTTTAGTTACGGGAGGAGCGGGTTTTATTGGATCTAACTTCATACCTTATTTTTTAGCAACTCACAATAATATTAAGGTTGTTAACCTTGACAAGCTCACTTATGCAGGTGAGCTTTCCAATTTGGTTGAAGTAGAAAACCATCCAAGTTATACTTTTATTAAAGGAGACATTTGTGACAGAAGTGTGGTCGATACTATCTTTAAAGATTTTGATATTAAAGGAGTCATTCACTTTGCAGCAGAATCTCACGTCGACAATTCCATTGAACAACCAGATGAGTTTATTAAAACAAACGTACTAGGCACCTTCAACGTTATTGATGCAGCTAAAAAGCATTGGATGAATGGGCCATTTAATGTAAAAAAAGGTTATGAAGCGTCTAGATTTCACCATATCTCTACAGATGAGGTTTTTGGATCCTTAGGCGAAGAAGGATTATTTACAGAAAAAACACCATATGCACCAAATAGCCCATATAGTGCATCAAAAGCGTCGTCAGATTTTGTTGTAAGAAGTTATTTCCACACCTACGGACTAAATGTAGTAACTACAAATTGCTCTAATAATTATGGACCAAAGCAACATGACGAAAAATTAATTCCAACAATAATTAGAAAAGCTTTAAATAATGAGCCCATTCCAATTTATGGAGATGGAAAAAATATTAGAGATTGGCTATATGTATTAGATCATTGCAATGGAATTGATTTAGCATTTAAAAATGGGAAAGCGGGCGAAGTATATAATATTGGCGGGAATAATGAAAGGACAAACATTTACATTGCTAAAACAATTTGTAAAATATTGGATGAAATGATTCCTAAAACCGAGTCATATAGCGAGCAAATTTCATTTGTAAAAGATCGCCCAGGGCATGACTTTAGGTATGCAATCGACCCATCAAAAATAGAATCGGAGTTAAAATGGAAGGCTGACGAAAATTTTGAGTCGGGAATCAAAAAAACCGTAATTTGGTATATCAATAAGTATTCAAACTCATGAAAGGAATTATTTTAGCTGGTGGATCTGGCACAAGATTATATCCTCTAACACAGGTTGTGAGCAAGCAATTAATGCCAGTTTATGATAAACCAATGATTTATTATCCCTTAGGCACTTTAATGTCTGCTGGTATAAACGAAATATTAATTATTTCAACATCCCAAGATCTTGAACGCTTTAGACAACTACTTGGCGATGGAAGCAAATTTGGATGCTCATTTTCATATGCTGTGCAAGAACAACCAAAAGGATTAGCTGAGGCCTTTATTATTGGAGAAGAGTTTATTGGTAATGACAAGGTCGCTTTAATTCTTGGTGATAACATTTTTTATGGATCTGGACTTTCGCATTTGCTTCAATCAAATAGCAATCCTAAGGGCGGAATTATTTTCGCCTATCATGTACAGGATCCAGAACGGTATGGGGTTGTTGAATTTGATAAAAACAATAAGGTTGTTTCTATTGAGGAAAAACCCGCTAATCCTAAATCAAATTTTGCTGTCCCAGGAATTTATTTTTATGATAATAATGTAGTGCAAATTGCTAAAAGCATTTCACCAAGCAATAGAGGAGAACTTGAAATTACCGACGTAAATAAAAGTTACCTTAAGAACGGAAAATTAAAGGTTGAAATCTTAGATAAAGGTACCGCATGGCTAGACACAGGTACTTTTAATTCGTTAATGCAAGCATCGCAATTTGTGCAGGTTATTGAAGAAAGACAAGGCTTAAAAATTGGGTGCATAGAGGAGATTGCATATAATCAAGGCTTTATTGACAAAAAGCAACTTTTAGAATTAGCCAAACCTCTACTAAAAAGTGGTTACGGGAAGTATCTTCAGCAATTGGTAAGTTAGATGAAAGTAGAAGAAACATATTTAAAAGGGTGCTACGTAATTACCCCAAGGGTTTATTATGATAATAGAGGGTGCTTTTTTGAAAGTTTTAATCAATTAGAATTTGAAACTGCAATAGCTAATCAAACAACATTTGTGCAAGACAATCACTCAGTTTCTCAAAAAGGGGTTTTAAGAGGGCTACACTTTCAAACAGGTGATAAAGCTCAGGCTAAGCTAGTAAGAGTTGTTACAGGAAGCGTACTTGACGTTTGTGTTGATATAAGACCAGACTCCGACACTTTTGGTAAGCACTTTTCAATTATTTTAGACGGAGTCGATAATAAACAGCTCTTTATACCTAAAGGTTTTGCCCATGGATTTTTAACATTAGAGGACAACACTATATTTAGTTATAAATGTGATAACTACTATAATAAAAATGCTGAAGCAGGAATTCGATATGATGATGTTACCCTAAATATTGATTGGAACTTTCCTTTAAACAATCTCATACTTTCTGAAAAAGATTTGAATTTACCAACATTTGAAAATCTTTTTAAATGACAATAAAGGTATTGGTTACAGGAGCTAACGGACAATTAGCAAAGACATTACAGGATTTATACCAAACAAATGCTGATGAGATAGCCTTTACATTCTTATCGAAAAAAGAACTAGATATTTCTAACAGTGACGACGTTACAAGAGTATTTAATCTTGATCGTTTTAATTATTGTATAAACTGTGCGGCATTTACAAATGTAGAACAAGCTGAAAAATCACCAGAACATGCTTTTTTAGTGAATGCCATTGGTGCTAAAAATATTGCCTTGGCTTGTAATCGATCAAATACAACGTTAATACATATTTCAACAGACTATGTGTTTGATGGTGAAAAACAAACACCATATACAGTATTTGATATACCAAATCCAATCAACGAATATGGAAAATCAAAACGTATTGGTGAACAATATATTCAAGAGTTAGCTCAAGCATATTTTATTATTCGAACCTCATGGTTGTATTCAAAAGAGTTTGGCAATAACTTCTATAAAACAATACTCAAAAAGGGAAAGGCAGGAGAAGATATTACGGTAACCAATGATCAAAAAGGCTGCCCAACAAACACGGTTAATTTAGCGAGTTACATATATGATCTTATAAAAAACAATGAGACCTCTTATGGAATCAAACATTATTGTGATGGGCATGAAATGACCTGGTTTGAGTTTGCAAAAAGCATACTTGAAAACAATCATTTGATTGATAAAATAAACCTTGTAAAAGGGGGGAATTATCGTACTTTTGCTAAAAGACCAAAGAATTCGGTTCTTTGTATTAGTAAATAGGGTATTTGATTTCTAGTAACCCCAAGCTTTTTATAATGAAAAAGAAAATACTTCTCATTTTTGGAACACGTCCTGAAGCTATTAAAATGGCGCCGCTCGTAAAAGAGTTTAAAAGAAATACTGATTATTTCAATACAAAAGTTTGTATAACAGCGCAGCATCGAGAAATGTTGGATCAGGTATTGGACTTTTTCGAAATCATACCAGATTTTGATTTAGATTTAATGAAACCTAATCAAAACCTATATTCGTTAACGTCAGATATTTTGGTAAATCTTAAACCAATATTAGAAGACTTTAAACCAGACTATGTCTTTGTGCATGGTGATACCACAACCACCATGGCGTCCAGCCTTGCCGCCTTTTATGCAGGAGCAAAGATCTGTCATATTGAAGCGGGATTAAGAACCTTTAATATGCAATCACCATTTCCAGAAGAAATGAATAGATCAGTAACTGGGGTGATTTCAAATATTCATTTTGCGCCAACAATTACCTCAAAGCAAAACTTATTAACCGAAAACAAACCAGAAAGCTCAATTGTCATTACAGGAAATACCGTAATTGACGCATTACTGTATAGTGTTGATAAGGTAAATAATGAATCTTTTAACGACAGTGAGATTAACAACTTGAAATCATTTACCGCGAACAACAGAAAAATTATTTTAGTAACAGGTCACCGACGCGAAAATCACGGGCAAGGATTTATAAATATTTGTAGTGCTTTAAAAGAGATTGCAGAAAAAAATCCTGACTATCAGATTATTTATCCAGTGCACTTAAATCCAAATGTTCAAAAACCCGTTTATGAATTACTGGAAGATATTCCTAATATTGATTTAATCCAGCCTTTGTCGTACCCTGCGTTTGTATGGCTAATGGAAAAATCACATATGATTATTACAGACAGTGGAGGTGTGCAAGAAGAAGCGCCAAGTTTAGGGAAACCGGTATTAGTTATGCGAAATACAACAGAGCGTCCAGAGGCAGTTAAAGCAGGAACAGTTTTATTGGTTGGTACTGATAAGGAAAAAATTGTAGCTGAGGCTCAGAAATTAATTGATGATGAAGCTTTCTATTTGCAAATGAGTCACTTGCATAATCCGTATGGAGATGGAAATGCATGTTCGAAAATAGTTGACCACTTAAAAAAGTTAGAACCAGTATTAGTTAAGTAATATGCAAGAACAATTCACCCCAGAGGTAATTATGATTGGTTTAGGCTATATTGGATTACCAACAGCAGCATTAATAGCACAATCAGGAACAAAGGTATTGGGTGTTGATGTAAATGAAGAAATCGTGAATACTGTCAATAATGGAGCAGTTCATATTGTAGAACCCGAACTGGATAATGCTGTTGCCAATGCCGTAAATTCTGGAAATCTTAAAGCCTCAACACATGCACGTACAGGAAACACATATATCATTGTAGTACCAACACCGTTTAAGGGAAAGAATGAACCAGATATATCTTTTGTTGAAGCTGCTACAAAAGGAATTATCCCGTTGTTAAAAGAAGGAGATTTGTATATTATAGAGTCAACTTCACCAATAGGAACTACCGAAAAAATGTCTGAATTAATTTTTTCTAAAAGACCAGAGTTGAAAGGAAAATTAAATATAGCATACTGTCCAGAAAGAGTGCTTCCTGGCAATGTAATGTACGAGTTGGTTAATAACGATCGAGTTATTGGTGGAATTGACGAAGCATCTACAGAAAAGGCAGTAAGTTTTTATAGTAGATACGTTAAAGGCGCACTTCATAAAACAAATGCTAGGACAGCCGAGATGTGCAAACTCGTTGAAAACTCTTCTAGGGATGTGCAAATTGCATTTGCAAACGAATTGTCACTCATTTGTGATAAAGCAGATATCAATGTTTGGGAGCTTATTGCCTTGGCTAATAAACACCCTAGAGTGAACATTTTGCAACCAGGTTGCGGTGTTGGGGGGCATTGTATAGCAGTTGATCCGTATTTTATAGTTTCAGATTACCCAATGGAATCGCAAATAATTGGTAAAGCAAGAGAAATTAATAACTACAAATCGTTCTGGTGTGCAGAAAAAGTCAAGAATGCAAAGCTTGAATTTCAACTTAAAAATGGGCGGAAACCAAGAATAGCATTAATGGGGCTTGCGTTTAAACCTAATATTGATGATCTAAGAGAAAGCCCAGCAAAATATATCGTTCAAAAAGTACTTCAAAACGCCAATGATGAAGAATACTACATTGTAGAACCAAACATAAAAACCCATAAAGTATTTAAACTCACCAATGTTGAAGAAGCTTTTAAGAACGCCGATATAGTTGCTTTTCTAGTGGCACATGATGAGTTTAAGGAACTGCCAAAAATTGAAGGGAAAGTAATCTTAGATTTTTGCGGGGTTTTGAGCAAAGAAAAGTAATATGGAATATTTTGCACATGAAACCGCAGTGATAGATGAAGGAACAAGTATAGGGAATAATACCAAAATCTGGCATTTTTCTCATATTATGCCAGAAAGCATCATTGGCGACAATTGTAATATTGGGCAGAATGTTGTTATTTCACCTGGAGTGATTTTAGGGAAAAACGTTAAAATTCAAAATAATGTATCTGTGTATACAGGTGTAGTTTGCGAAGACGATGTTTTTTTAGGGCCTTCAATGGTATTTACCAACATATCAAACCCAAGGAGTGCGGTAGTTAGAAGAGGAGAATATCAAAACACGATAGTTAAAAAAGGAGCATCTATTGGCGCTAATGCCACCATAATTTGTGGCAATACAATTGGAGAATTTGCGTTAATTGGTGCAGGTTCGGTGGTTACAAAGGATGTATTGCCGTACGCATTAATTGTTGGAAATCCAGGCAAACAGATTGGTTGGGTGAGTGAATATGGACACAGACTTGAGTTTGATAATCAAGGTGTCGCTTATTGTTCAGAAACAAATCAAGAGTATAGACTTGAAAATAATAGCGTAAAGAAATTGACATAAAAAATAACTTAAATTGTATCAACAATGAGAACAATAATAATACTTCTCTTATTAGTGTTAGTAACCATAGGTTGCAAAGAAAATAGTAAACAAACAGAAGATATTACTTCAACACAAGAAAAGACAGAAACTATTGACGATAAAGATGTTAAAGACATTAGTTCATTCTTGCAACTATCAGAAAAGCCCAATTCATTAATAGTTAATAAAAACTTGGGGGATGTTGCAGAGATTAGAAATATGGCATTGTTTAAAGACTCTACTGAGGTAACTCATTTTGTTTTCGAGTTATTTAATATTGATCAAGAAATAGATCAAGAGAAATTTAGACTAAATATTAGAATAACACCATTTCAGTCTGATAGTAATCTTTTGAGGGAGGACACGAAAAATCAAAATTTAAATTATGATTCTTGGTTTTCAGATTTCAAAATAACGGCAAGTAATCAAAATAATTACGCCGTTTTTCCAATTAAAACAGAAATTTCAAAATTCAAGAAAATTGAATTATATCTTTATGATCAGGAACAGGGGCAGTATTTAAACAACATGGTAACCATTGATTATGAGTTTAATAAATTTTTATTATCAGATAACGCAGATAACACGTTTCAGATAGAAGGAATTTTGGGGCGAGAGTTTTCGGTTAACAGCCTTAAAATATACAAAAATGAAGACTCGAAAGGAATGGAGATCGCTTACAGACTAAGTAGCGAATATAGTGATGACTTATTTGATAATAAGCGTATCATGGTGAATATTTATCCAACAGAAGCTTATATTGATTTGTTAAGAGAAGATTCAAAAAACAAAAATGTAGTTTTTGATTCATGGTATGCAGATATGAATGTTAGGGATCTAGGAGCTTCTAAATTTATCTTTATGAATATACCTTCAGAGATATTGGATTTTCAAAAAATGGAAACATATATTTATGATGAAGCGCAAAAAAGATTTGTAGGTTTACCATTAGTGCTAACAGATATTTCCTTAGAAATTAATGATTAATAAAGAAATGAAAAATTTTGCCCTTATTGGTGCTTCTGGATATATAGCTCCGAGACATTTAAAAGCAATAAAAGACACAAATAATAATTTAATCGCGGCCTTAGATAAATTTGATAGCGTGGGTATAATAGATAGCTATTTCCCAAATGCAGATTTTTTCGTTGAACCAGAGAGGTTTGATCGACATATTGAAAAGCTGAAATATGAAAATGATTTACGTCTTGACTATATGAGTATTTGTACGCCAAATTATTTACATGATTCTCATATTAGAATGGCATTAAGGCGTGGTGCCGATGCTATCTGTGAAAAGCCTCTTGTTCTTAATCCCTGGAATATTGATGCGTTAATTAACATGGAAAAAGAATCTGGACAAAAGGTCTGGAACATTCTTCAGTTAAGGGTGCATCAAAGCATTATCGAATTAAAAAAGAAAGTAGATAACGGACCCAAGGACAAAGTGTATGACGTAGATTTAACATATTTAACCTCTCGAGGTAATTGGTATTATACCTCTTGGAAGGGTAGTGAACCTAAATCAGGTGGTATAGCCACTAATATTGGTGTTCATTTTTATGATATGCTTTCATGGATTTTTGGCAGTGTTAAACAAAACATTGTCCATGTTTATTCCCATGACAGGGCATCAGGTTATTTAGAATTGGAAAGAGCCAGGGTTAGATGGTTTTTATCTATAAACTATGATGTTTTACCCCAAGAAATTAAAGATAAGGGACAGAGAACCTATAGATCAATCACTATAGAAGATGAAGAGTTGGAGTTTAGTGGAGGTTTTACAGATTTACACACTCGAGTTTATGAAGATATTCTTGACGGGAAAGGTTACGGATTGGAAGATGCTAGACAATCAATTGAAATTGTACACAATATAAGAAATGCAACTCCAATTGGTTTAAAGGGCGAATATCACCCTTTTGCAAAAAAACCTATGGTTAAGCACCCTTTTGTCAAGTGATTTAATGAAGTTGAAACTATCAAAATCAGAATTTCTAAATAACGTTAGTACTCAAATGCTAGGAACGGGAATCGCTCAGCTTTTACCGTTGTTAGTTATGCCAATTTTAACAAGATTATATTCAGAGCAGGAATTTGCAATTTACACCACTTTTTTGGCATATTCGGCAGTATTAATTGTTGCTGCGGGAGGAAGATATCATATTGCTATTTTACTTCCCAAAAACCAAGACGATGCCTTTAAAGTTTTTCGATTGAGTAACATATTAACATTCTGTTATTCAGTTTTATTACTAATTATCAGTTTCATTGTTTATTATACACTTGAGAACCCTTTAAATAGGCACGGTCTAATCTTCGCTATTCCAATATATGTATATATTTTTGGTATTTGGCAGTCTCATTTTAACTTCGCAGTAAGACGAAAGAGTTTTAACATAACTGCCACATCAAAAGTAATTCAATCAGGCATGTACGCTGGCTTAAGTGGTGCATTGGGACTTGTAATTACTTCAATTGGATTGATTGTTGGTAAAGTAATAGGTGTACTCTCATCACTATTGTATATAAAAAAACGAATAGAGCTTCCAAATGAAAAAGTTGACCTAAAGGAAATAAAAAAAATTGCTTCTAAGTATTCAGATTATCCAAAATTTAGCATAATACCTGCTTTTCTGGACACCCTATCACTTCAAGCATTAGTAATACTAATAGGGTACTATTATTCAGAATTAGAGCTTGGATATTTTGGACTAACAAATATGTGTTTTACTGCTCCATTGGCCTTAGTTGGAGTTTCTTTTAGAGATGTTTTTTATCAGCATATAACGGCATTAATTAACAATAACAAAGCTACCGAAGCAAAATCTTTTTTTGTGAAATCAACTTTAGGCCTGGCTATAATTGGAGTGTTAATTTTCATCGTACTGTTTTTTTTAGGGGAATTTCTTTTTGCCTTGGTTTTTGGAGATAAATGGATAACATCGGGCAAATTCGCTTCTATTTTAGCAATTAGTCTGACAGTAAGATTAATTGTTAGCCCTTTATCATCTACTTTAAATGCAACAAACAGAGTTAAGATTGCATCTCTATGGCAATTTACATACTTTGTAACTACCTTCTCGGTATTATTGACTGCAATTTTAGTATTGAAAGTTGATATTTATGGATTGCTCAAAATCTATGTGATACACGAGATAATATTATATTCGGTTTACTATTTTTTACAATACAATAGTTTTAAAAGAGTGATTATTTAATGTGTGGAATATCTGGAATAATTAACAAATCAAACGAGCAAGTTTCAAGAGAGAGTTTAACCTCAATGAACAACCTTGTTAGGCATCGTGGCCCTGATGCTGAAGGATATTACTATAAGGGTAACATAGGTTTTGGACATAGAAGATTATCGATTTTAGACTTATCGGAGCTTGGAAATCAACCAATGCACTATTCAGATTATACAATTACGTATAATGGAGAGATATACAATTATCTGGAAATCAGAGAAGAACTTATTAATAAAGGACATACTTTTATTAGTGACACAGACACTGAAGTTATTCTTGCGGCATATATGGAATGGGGTACTCAATGTGTAAATCATTTTAATGGTATGTGGGCTTTTGCCATTCATGATAAAAAAAATGAGATAGTTTTTTTAAGTAGGGATCGATTTGGAATTAAACCACTTTATTATTTAGAAAGTACGAACTGTTTTTATTTTGGGTCCGAGATAAAACAACTATTATTTTTTACACCTAATCGTAAAGTGAATAAGCAAGTACTTTTTGATTATTTATATCTTTCATATCATCATCATACAAATGAGACATTTTTCGAAGGAATAAAATCTTTAGAACAATCACATAATTTGGTTTATTCCTTACGAAAAAACACATATTCGATTGAGAAATATTATGACCTAAAAGCGAAAACTTCTCAAAATAATTTAAGTTTCAATAATGCTATTAATAGCTATAAAAATTTAATTACCAATTCTATCAACTTTAGACTTCGTTCTGATGTAAAAGTAGGAACATGCCTTAGCGGTGGTATGGACAGCTCTTTTATTGCGGCTGTAGCCGCACCAATTTATGAAAAGAATTCAGGAGAAAAATTCACTGCTGTTACAGCAAAGTCTATAGAGAAAAAAACAGACGAATCTCATTACGCCAAAATGGTAGCCGATATGTATGATTTGAACTGGGATACTACAAAACCTTCTAAAGACGATTTTTTGAAATATGTTGAAGATGTAATTGAAATTCAAGAAGAACCATTTGGCAGCCCATCAATAGTAATGCAATACTTTGTGATGCAAAAGGCAAAAGAGAATGGTTGTATTGTTATGCTGGACGGACAAGGAGGGGATGAAACTTTACTAGGATATGATAGGTACTATGCGACATTTATAAATGAGAAAAAAGGGCTGTTTAATAAGATTAAAGGTTTTGTCGAAATCAGTAAGAATTCAAAACTTTCACTAAAGGATGCCTTACTATATAACTTATATTTTAGCAATAAATTTATTAGAAGATCGAGACAATTAAGAAGAAATAGATTTTATAAAAAACCGTTTAAAAAATATTTTAATTCTAGGCTTTTAGGTGAAATCACAAAAAATAATTCGAGCATTAATCGATTACAAGTTTCTGAAATCACAAAGACCCAATTACAGAAACTTTTAAAATATGAAGATAGAAACTCAATGGCAGTTTCAATTGAGACCAGAGTTCCATTTATAGATCATAATGTTGTGGAAATGGCTGTTTCACTTCCTTTTGAATATAAGATGACCAAAGGATGGTCTAAATATATTTTGAGGCATGCAAGTGAAAATATTTTACCAAATGAAATAGTTTGGAGAAAAAACAAATTTGGATTTGAAGCACCAAAAGATGTTTGGCTTTCTGAAACCTCATTTTTTCTTGACAAAGTAATAGAATCACCGTTCATGGAAAATTTTGTAGATTTTGATAAATTAAACAAAAACAAGCTCGGCAAGGACACATTATGGAAGTTATATAATGTTGCCATATGGGCAGATAAATTTAAAGTAACTTTTTAGATGTTGAATCTATATGTATCTTAAAAAACAATATTATTCATCTTATCAAAACATAATATTTGCTTTGCTTTTGATAAGTGGTGCTGTAAAGTTTGTTTTTAGTGACATTGAGTTTCCAATTGACATAACACTTGTATTTTCAAGTTTATTACTTGTCGATATATTATTTAACCTTTCTTTAAACTCGGTTTTTTATAAAAAAATATCGTCAAACCAAGCCTTTTTTTTGGGTGCTTATATTTCACTCTATGTTGTAATGGTATTTAGTTTGGTTTATACAAAATCAAATAGCTATGGATATAGCAAAACGTTTTTCTTTATTCTCAATTTAATTTGCTTCGTGTATCCAATTTTTATGAAGAGATTTAATCATAGGGTATTCTTTAAAACGATTTTGGTACCATTAGTTCTAGTTTCAATTTGGTTTTTAATTAAAAGATATTTGTCTTGGTATTCACCTGACCCTAACGTGCGAATATTTTATAAGCAATTCTCTGGAAGCTATTTATTGTTATCAAATGCCTTAGCATTTTGCATTTTGTATTATATCTTTTTAAGAAAGTATTTATTAGCTTTAGCTTTATTTCTTTTAATAGTGGCCTTAGGGGGTAGAGGGCCAATCATATTCCTAATACTTTTGGTACTTTATTGGAAACTACCGTCAATTTTAAAATTAAAACTTAGCCGAAACTTTATAAAAAAAGCTCAATATGTTATTTTAATAATAATTCCATTGGCTTATTTTTTTAGAAACCAACTTGCGAGTGCTTTTAAAGTTGGCTTTGGAAGAATAATGTCTTTTATTGATTATGGCCAAGATAAATCTGTATTATCCAGATTTGACTATTTTGGTTTCACGCTTGAAAACATGTTTGATTCGGTACAAACCATTTTTCTTGGACATGGGATTGGTAGTTTTGGAATTATGTATAATGGATTAGACAAAAAAGAATTCCCGCATAATATTTTTTTGGAGGCTTGGTTTGAATTAGGATTAATAGGGCTTACGCTCACCGTTTTGTTATTTTTTGTATCACTTTTTGTTTATAGAAATAAACCCTTAGTTATTAAACTTATGTGCGTTTACTTCTTGTTACATGCGTTGAAATCTGGCAGTTTTGATGGAATGAGATTTATGTCAGCAATTTATGGAATGTTAATTTTCTTTAGTTATGATGTTTTTGATAGAAAAATGGGGTAAATACATTGGAATTTTATTATTCCCCTTGGTATTACCGCTCCCCCTACCAATGAAATATTCGGCAATAGCGTTAAATCTATTAGTGATAAATCTATTAATAATCTCTGCTAATAGTTCTTTAAAGGGAATAAAAACCTTAATAAAAGATCCAGTTATTATTCTATTCACACTTTACTTTTTAACAGATGCTCTAAACACTTTGTTGACGCTAGATTTTGACAAGCCGTTAATAAGAGAAGTGAAACTAGCTTATGTAGTGTTACCAATACTTATTCTAATTAATCGTGAAACAATAATTAAATTATTTGAATTACTATTTAAGGTATTTGTAATTGGAGTTTTGGCCTACATTTTAATTGCATGGTTGTATGTTGCGTATTATTACATAATAGAACACCCGACGTATATTTTTGATTTTAGTGATCATTTTGTCGTTTATGTGTTAGCGAATGAATTTCCTTATGCAATTCATCACACCTATATTGGAATTTATATACTAGTTGCAACTATTTATATTTTTTCAAAGACCATTAAAATGAATAGGAAGAAAAGATTAATTGGTTTTGCCATATGTATTTTTTTCCTTTTTAATAGCTTTTATATAGGGGGTAAAAGTACAACGCTATTAACTGGAATTTTTATTGCTGTACTAATAATTAAAAGTTTTCTAAGTGAAATAAAAATTAAGGGACTTCATTATTATGTTACGGCCTTTATTTTTATTTCAATTGTTGGTTTATATGGCATTTTTGAATGGCTTTCAATAAGTGTCAAACAAAGTTTTGGAAAAAGAATGGAGATCTACCAGAGGTGCTTAGATGTTATTGGCGACATATTTCCATTTGGAATCGGCAAGCACAACTTAAAAGAATTACCACTGAATCCGCTAGAACCAATGGGTAAAAATTTGATTCCCCACAACATCTATTTCAATGAATTAATTATAAACGGTTTACTTGGATTATTACTGTTACTATTAATGTTGTTTTATTTGCTATATAAAGGATATAAACAGAATATCGTTTTTTTTCTATTTATTATCTCTATAATTGTAATAGGTTTTACAGAAGATCTAGTAACAAGACAAAGAGGAGTTTTCTTTTTTGTGTTTTTCTCAGCCATTTTTTATGCGAGATACAAACAAAGGAGTTTCTCTAAATAATATATAAATGCAACTCTCTAGACAGAATAATTTCGATATTATTAGACTTCTTGCGGCCTTACAAGTAGTATATGTGCATGCTACAAAACACTTACATTGGCCTGCCTCAGAATCAAATTCAGTCATGTATTATGTCAGTGAATTTATTGAAAGATTCCCTGGGGTGCCAATATTTTTTGTTGTAAGTGGATTTTTAGTTTATTGGTCGTTAGAAAGAAATAAGGATAATTTACGAAGGTTTTTTAAGAATAGGGTTTTAAGGATTTTTCCTGGACTATGGTTTTGCTTAATAATTACTATAGCGCTCTTTTTTGTATTTAATATAATTGATATTGAAAAATCGTTTTCAAAGAATTTTATAGTTTGGGTTTTAGGTCAGATTTCCTTTTTTCAATTTTACACCCCAGATTTATTACGTGAGTTTGGTGTAGGGACACCCAACGGGAGTTTATGGACAATTACAGTAGAATTACAATTTTACCTATTACTACCAATTCTATTTATTTTAATTCATAAGTTTAAAAGACTAACGCATAAAAATTTGTGCTTATTAAGCATCGTGCTTCTCTCTTTGGTATTTGCTTACTTTATTAAAATTAATTACACATCAGATACCTTGATAGGCAAACTAGGCAAAGTAAATATATTAACCTACTTATATAATTTTGTATTTGGGATAATGATTTTTATTAATTGGGATTATATAAAGAAATATATTATTAATAAAGCCGTTTACTGGATTTTGTTATATGTGATATATGTAGTCCTCTTTTACTTTGTAGGAAACCTTTACGGCAAAGGCTATGTGCCCAACCTTTTTGGAATTATAGGTTTTTTCATATTATCAGTACTAACAATTTCGGTCGCTTATTCAAAACCAAACATTAGTAAATTCTTGCGCGGAAATGATATTTCATATGGGGTATACATTTATCACATGCTAGTAATTAATACCTTGATAG
Organism: uncultured Flavobacteriaceae bacterium; assembly: GCA_964487005.1. Lineage (GTDB taxonomy): Bacteria > Bacteroidota > Bacteroidia > Flavobacteriales > Flavobacteriaceae > CAZAPO01. Next base: position 28,513 of record CAZAPO010000055.1, on the reverse strand, counting down.
AATTAAATATTAATACTAAACTCTCATTTTTACTAACGTTTGTTCTAACAGTTTTATTCGGATTTATTTCATGGAAAGTAATTGAAAAGCCATCATTAAGATTTAAGAACAAATGGTAAAATCAAAAGCTAAAATAGATAGCTTAATGCCCATTTGGATAATACTATTCTTTATAGGCGATTTTCTAGCGAAGCTGTCTGTTTTTTATTTTAATAATAGTTTCAACAGAATTGGAGGCGTCATTAAGCTTCTATTTCTAATCTATTTGTTAATATATATACTTAAAAAGTTTGAAGCAAAAATTGTTTTATTTATTCCATTGATATTATTAACCATTTTGGTTATTGGTCAACTTTCAATGGGTGTCCAAATTTCAGATATAATATTAGGACTTAACAAGGGTAACTTATATTATTTAGTTAATCTTGTTTTTATTTTTTTCTTCGTGGGTGCATTGGAAATATCTGATGGTAAAGAGCTGAATTTTAAAAAAGCGGTTATAATTTTTGAGAAATTACTTCTATTCAATGGGCTACTCATCATTTTAGGATTTTTTTTAAATGTTGAGTTTTTCAAAACATATCTTTTTTCTGAGCGTTGGGGTTTTAATGGCATCTTCGTAAAGAATGGTGAAATGTCATACATGTACATGATTTTGATGTCTATTTTATATCATAGATCAATTACACGCAAAGAAAAAAATATAATGAAATTTGTGTTTTTGATTATAGTATCACTTCTATTAGGCAAAAAGGTTATGTACCTATTTTTTGCCCTCTTATTATTATTTCATTTAATGTTTGTCCATAAAAAAAAGAAGTTGTTTAGACCAGTTTTAATTGCAATGTTTATCATGGCAGCCTTTTATGTTGAAAAAATTAGTAATTGGCTAATATTAAAATCTAGTTTTTGGTCTGCTATCTATGAAAAGTATGGGTTATTAGGCACAGTAACTTCAACTCGTTCAAATTTATTGTCAAATTCCATAAACCATATCAATGAACAATGGAGTGGCATTAATTACTTTTTTGGAGGAATAGATTATTTAGATTATCGTGTTGAATTTGAATTAGTAGATATCTTTCTTTTTTTAGGTATTTTTGGAGTTTTAGTGTATTTATTATTTCTTGGAGTTTACTTTTTTGAAAAGGGCAAGAATATTAAAAATTCGCTTTTAGTGATAATCTTAACCTGCAGCTTCTTTTCGGGAGGATTGTTGTTTAGTGTAAGCTGTATGACAATGCTCTTTATAATGTCTAAGGAATTAAGTGTTATTAAACCTGTAGAATGAAAAACGTACTTGTTTTAACAAAAACAAATTGGGAAGAAGCGCCTAGACTTAGGCATCAGATAGCAAGACTTTTAGTAGAAAAAGGGTATCAAGTCACATTCGTGGAAAGAAACACTTATAAAAGTTTATTTATTAGGAAAAGATTTGAAAATGACATTACCTTTTATTCACATGCTGAGCTTATTCATCATCAATTAAGGTATTTTCCAATAATTCAAAAATTAAACAATTGGGTTGTTAAATGTTATCTAAAAAGAATATCAAAATTTAACTCCTTTGACTACATCGTAAATTTTAATTACGACTATTCTTTTCTAAAATCAATTTTCCCATCATTGAAAGTTGTTACAATTATCAATGATGATTTTGAAGAGCAGGCTAAATTTGGAATGAAATATCAAATTCGAAATCAAGTAAGAGCCACTTGTAGCAATTCAGATTTTGTGCTTACAGTTTCATATCCTTTGTTTAATAAAATTAAGACCTATACTAATAATGTAGAGATTTTGTTTCCGTGGAGCACGAAAAAGTACCATCGACCAGAGGTATCCACCAATAAAAGAAATACTGTTCTATACTTTGGGTTTATTGGAAGATTGGATTGGGATTTAGTTGTTCGACTCGTAAAAGAGACAAATTATAATTATAGATTTATTGGGCCAACTACAAGAACTAAAGATGCTAAGATGATAGAAATGTTATCTGATGAAAAGAACTTTGAATATTTTGGTTTTTGTAAATGGGAAGATCTAAAGGTTAATGATGTGTTTAGTTCTATTTTACCTTATGATCCTCAAATTGAAAGTGTTCAAGCATGTACAATTAGTAACAGGGCATTTAATCTTCTCTCCCTCGGGATTCCTTTAGTTTATGCAGATTTAAAATATATTATTGAATCTCCTCAAACCGTTATTCGAACAAACAAGAACTTTGAAGAATACCAAAATACACTTGAATACTTTCATGAAAATTTCTATGGTATTCAGAATGATATTGAAGAATTTTTAAATGCCCATTATAAAGAAAACAGGTGGAAAATTTTTAAAAGAGTTCTTGAAAAATAGAGTAAATATAGAGGCATTTAATTCTAATAAATTATACTTTAGCATTAATGAAACAAATCATACAAGACCTTAAAAAAGGAAACACCATTTTAGAAGAGGTACCTGTTCCTCAGGTTAAGTCTGGGCATGTATTAATAAAAACCACAAGAAGCTTGGTGTCATTAGGTACAGAGCGAATGTTGGTTGAATTTGGTAAAGCCAATTTTATACAGAAGGCCAAACAGCAGCCAGATAAGGTCAAAATGGTTTTAAATAAAGTAAAATCTGATGGTTTAAAACCAACTATGAATGCGGTTTTCAATAAACTTAACCAACCATTACCATTAGGTTATTGTAATGTTGGCGAGGTAGTTGGTGTAGGTAATGGAGTTACAGAGTTTCAAATTGGAGATAGAGTTGCGTCAAATGGCCATCATGCTGAGTTTGTAAATGTACCAAAGAATTTGGTTGCAAAAATCCCAGAGAATGTCTCAGATGAGGAAGCCACCTTTACAGTGATTGGTGCCATAGGGCTTCAAGGGATACGACTTCTAAACCCCACTTTTGGAGAAACAATTGTAGTTGTAGGGTTGGGCCTCATAGGATTGGTAACAGCAGAATTATTAGTGGCCAATGGATGCAACGTAATTGGTTTTGATTACGATTCAGAAAAAGTTAAAATCGCCAAAGAAAAAGGGATTATAGCGATCAATCCAGCAGATGGTACAGATCAAGTCAAATTTGTTGAAGAATATACCCATCAAGTAGGCGCAGACGGTGTCATAATAACAGCTAGCAATAAAAGCAACGAGATAATCTCTCAATCTGCACAAATGTGTCGTAAAAGAGGGAGAATTATACTAGTAGGTGTTATAGGACTGGATATAAGTAGAGCAGACTTTTATGAAAAAGAAATTTCATTTCAAGTATCCTGTTCATATGGCCCTGGACGTTACGACGAGTCTTACGAACAAAAAGGGAATGACTACCCAATAGGGTTTGTAAGATGGACAGAAAAGAGAAACTTTGAGGCTATTTTAAATGCCATGTCTAAAAAAGACCTTGATGTAAAACCGCTAATAACAGAAAAGGTTTCACTAAATAATTATGATCAAATCTATGATCATATGGATAATGCAAAGGCAATAGCTTCAATCTTGGTGTATGATAACGACCCACAACAAGAAGCAGTTGTGTCCTTAGCCCAAAAAACATATCAAAGCCAAAAAGGAGTTTTAGGTATCATTGGAGCAGGTAATTTTACCAGTTCTACCATCTTACCTAATTTAAAAAAGATTGGGGCAGAAATAAAATACATTGCAAGCTCAGGAGGGTTGACATCAACCATTATGGCAAAAAAACATCGTATTTTAAAATCAACAACAGATTATAAACAAATATTAAGAGATCCTGATGTCGATTTAGTTTTAGTAACTACCAGACATCACATGCACGCCTCTATGGTACTTGAATGTATACAGGCCGGAAAAAATGTATTTGTTGAAAAGCCCTTAGCAATAAAAGAAAATGAACTTGAACAAATAATAGCGTCTTATATTGACAATAATGTAAATATTTCTGTAGGTTTTAATAGACGGTTTGCACCATTGGCAAGAAAAATGAAAGATTTGATAGGTGCAGATCAATCCCCAATTAATATTGTGGCAACAATGAACGCGGGTTTTATTCCCTCAGATGTTTGGGTACACGATATGGAAGTTGGTGGTGGGCGAATTTTAGGGGAAGCATGTCATTTTATAGACCTATGTACTTACCTGTCAGGTAGCAAAGTAATTGCAGTTTGTATGAATGCTATGGGAGTGAACCCAGCCGAAAATACAGATAATGCTACAATCTTATTAAAATATGAGAATGGGACCAACGCAGTAATAAATTATTTCGCTAACGGAAGCAAGGCATATTCAAAGGAGCGAGTGGAGGTTTACTCACAAGAACGAACCTTGGTTATGGATAATTGGAGAAATTTAAAAGGATACGGTTTTAAAGGGTTTTCAAGAACTAGCTCAAAACAAGATAAAGGGCATTACAATCAGTTTCAAGAATTGATGATTCAACAAACAAAGGGCGGGGAACCAATAATCTCCTTCAATGAAATTGTAAATACTACCAAAGCCTCTTTTGCAGCAATAGAATCACTTAAGACGGGAGAATGGGTAAAGGTAGAGTAAGTCAATTTATTGCAACCGTAAAACATCTACGAACTAAACAAATTATTTATCGCGTTTATTTTGTTTTAAGAAACAAGTTTTTTCCAAAAAAAAGATTTCGAGAACTTACAACAACACCCTCACAATTTTCTTGGCGATTAAATGATATTTTATATCCTAATAGTTTTAGCAATGGCGAATTCAAATTCTTAAATATCACCCATAAATTTCATGACGATATTGATTGGAATTTTAATGAGTACGGTAAACTCTGGACTTACAATCTTAACTATTTTGATTTTTTAAATCAAGAAAGTTTACCAACCAAAGAGGGGCTTATTCTTATCGAAGATTATATACAGAAAGAACCAACACATCAAGATGGGAAAGAACCCTATCCAATATCACTAAGAGGGATTAATTGGTCAAAATTCTTATCAAAGTACCAAATACGTGATAATGAAATAGACAACATCTTGTTTAAGCACTATCAAATCTTACTTCAGAATTTAGAATATCATTTGATGGCCAATCACCTTCTTGAAAACGGGTTTTCATTGCTTTTTGGAGCGTATTACTTTCAAGATGAATATATGTATACCAAGGCAAAGCAAATTTTAGAAGAACAAATTAAGGAGCAAATACTTGATGATGGCGCACATTTTGAATTGTCTCCAATGTACCATCAAATTTTGCTGCATAGACTGTTGGATTCAATAAGCTTAATTATCCAAAACCCATGGAAACGTGATGAGTTAAATCAATTATTGAAACATGCTGCCAAGAAAATGCTAGCGTGGTTGAGTACTATTACTTTTAAAAATGGAGATATTCCAATGTTGAATGATGCTGCTCATAACATTGCTCCATCTTCACAAAAATTGTTTGCATATGCTCAGAGACTTAACCTCCAATTTGAGAAAACAATTGAGTTGAAAGGTTCAGGATATCGAAAAATAGAAAACAAAAATTATGAAGCAGTATTAGATGTTGGCAATATTGGGCCAGATTATCAACCTGGGCATGCCCATGCAGATACGTTTAACTTTGAGATGCATATCAATCAAAAACCAATAATTGTCGACACAGGAACTAGTACTTACGAGAAAAACATTCAAAGAAAACAAGAACGAAGTACAGCTGCACATAATACAGTTCAAATTGGAGCTATAGAACAAACCGATGTTTGGGGAGGTTTTCGTGTTGGGAGAAGAGCCAAAATAATTGATCTGTTAGAAAAGGATAATACAATTAAGGCAACACATAATGGCTTCAAAAAATTTGGATACCTACACGAAAGAACATTTAGCTATTCAAATAATGAATTAATATTATTAGATAAATTATCGAGGCCAACACAAAAATTGGCTAGGGCCTATTTTCATTTTCATCCAGAGGTAAAAGAGATACAAATAGAACGCAATACTGTAGTGGTTAATAAAAACATAAAGTTCATATTTGATGGTAATATTGCTATCGAAATTAAAAACTACAATTACGCTTTTGGATTTAATAATACCTTACAAGCAAAAAAAATAATAGTTAAGTTTGACCAAACTCTTGAAACCAAGATTTGTATATGAAGCTTCTTTTCTTAACAGACAATTTCCCTCCAGAAGTTAACGCACCCGCAACAAGAACTTATGAGCATTGCAAAGAGTGGGTGAAAAAGGGTGTTGAAGTTACAGTAATAACCTGTGCTCCCAATTTTCCAAAAGGGAAGGTTTTTGATGGTTACAAGAATAAGCTCTATCAAAAAGAAATTGTTGGTGGTATTAAAGTTGTAAGAGTTTGGAGCTATATGAGTGCAAATAAAGGAGCTGTAAAGCGAATTTTAGATTATATGAGTTTTATGATCTCTGCCTTTATAGTTGGCTTGTTTATTAGAACAGATATAATTGTGGCTACTTCACCTCAATTTTTCACAGCAATTGCGGGAAGATGGCTTTCTTTCTGGAAACAAACTCCTTGGATAATGGAGGTGAGAGATATATGGCCAGAATCAATAAAGGCCGTTGGTGCAATGAAGGAGGGCCTGGTGATTAGGTTTTTTGAGTATTTAGAGAAGAGAATGTATAAAAGCGCACAAAAAATTGTTGTTGTAACAGACAGTTTTAAGGATCAGCTCATAAAAAATCACAAAGTGAATTCCAGTAAAATTGCAGTAATTAAAAATGGAATCAACTTAGATTTATTTACACCACAGGCAAAGAATAAGAAGCTATTAAACGAGCTCTCATTAAACAATAAATTTGTGATTGGTTATATAGGAACTCATGGAATGGCCCATGCTTTAGATTTTATTTTCAAAAGCACACAAAAAATCACCGACTCGCGAATACATTTTTTATTCGTTGGAGGAGGTGCCATGAAAAATGAACTTGAACAACTTAAATCAGACCTTAATTTAAGGAATATCACTATGGTAAATCAAGTTTCAAAAAACGAGATCAAGGAGTATATTTCAATAATTGATGCAGGGCTAGTGAATTTAAAAAAATCAGACACATTTAAAGCAGTTATTCCTTCAAAAATATTTGAGTTAGCTGGAATGCACAAACCAATATTATTAGGTGTAGAAGGAGAAGCAAAAAAGCTGGTAGTCGATTATAAAATTGGATTAGTATTTGAGCCTGAAAATGAACTAGACTTCTTAAACAAGGTTAATGAAATAGCATCGATGGAAAATGATTTTACAAATGGGTATGATCAAATAAAGATTGATTTTAACAGAAAAGTACTTGCCTTAAAGATGTTGGATTTTATAAAAACTAAAAAGGATCTTAATTCATAACTATAAATATTTTGATTAAGGCATCAAAAAATCCTTATTTTTGAAAAAAATTACTGCAGGTGCCAATATATTACCCAATTCTTTTTTTTACAGGGGCTTATTTATTATGTTTTTTCACCATACCTAAAATTATTAGGTTAGTTGAGTATAAGAACTTAATGGATAAACCTAATGGAAGGAGTTCTCATTTAAAAACTACGCCAACTCTAGGAGGAGTGGCTTTTTTTTATTCTTTAATATTAGCGCTGTTTTTTTTAAGAGAATGGAATACTTATAGTGAAGGAATATATTTAATTCCAGGGTTAACAATTTTATTTATTACTGGATTAAAAGATGACCTGGTTGTACTTTCTCCATTTTCAAAATTAATGGCACAATTATTAGCCATTATATTTGTCTTATCTAATGAAAGCTTCGTGATACACTCTTTAAATGGGTTTCTTGGAGTTTTTGAAATACCCACTTACCTATACTACATTATAGCAACATTTATGATGGTTACCATTATTAACGCCTATAATTTAATTGATGGAATTGACGGTTTAGCTGCCATTGTAGGAATAGTGATATTAATTATTTATACCGCAATATTTTACATGGTAAAGGAGTATTTTTATGTATTACTTTGCCTTACACTTAATGGGAGTCTAATGGCGTTTTTGCGCTATAATTTATCTGATGATAAGAAAATATTTATGGGTGATACCGGCTCCCTCATTGTAGGTTTCATAATTAGTGTATTAACACTTAAATTTTTGGCACTTTCTCCAGATTCATATAGTGATTTACCATTTTTACTTGAAAATATCCCGCTCATTGCAATAGGTATTTTGATTGTCCCATTGTTTGATACTGCAAGGGTGTTTACTATTAGATTGGCCAACAAAAAAAGCCCATTTTCTTCAGACAGAAATCACACGCACCACATTCTTGTTGATTACCTTAAAGTTTCGCATCAACAAGCAAGTTTTATAATTGGTGGATTTAATTTAATTTTTGTCTATCTAATCATAATTTTGGGTAGCACATCATACAATTTTTGGTTAGTTACTGTGTTAATGGTAACGGCCATTGCCTTAGCCTATTTCTTTTATAGATACAACTATAGTTTTTCTAATTTAAAAAGGCGAATAAGATTTAAAAAGAAGATTGACAATATTAAAGAAGTTATTAATCTCGATAAAAGAGACAACCTAGATAAAGAAAAGAGTAAAGATAAATGAAGATAACCGTAGTAGGAACAGGATATGTTGGTTTAGTAACAGGAACATGTTTAGCAGAAACTGGTAATAATGTTTTATGTATTGATATTAATAAAGCAAAGATAGAACAAATGAAGCAGGGTGTGGTGCCAATTTATGAACCACATCTAGATGTTCTTTTTGAAAGAAACATCAAGGCTGGAAGATTAAACTTTTCTACTTCGTTAGACCAAGGTCTTGAGCATGGAGATATAGTTTTTCTTGCTTTACCTACTCCCGAAGATGAAGATGGATCGGCAGATTTATCGTATGTTTTAGGGGTAGCCAAAGAAATAGGAAAAAAAATAACACAATATAAAATCATTGTTGATAAAAGTACTGTGCCTGTTGGTACTGCCGACAAGGTTTCAGAAGTAATAGCTCAAGAAACAAACATAGATTTTGATGTCGTTTCAAACCCCGAGTTTTTAAGAGAAGGTTTTGCGGTTGATGACTTTTTAAAACCTGAGCGCATTGTTATTGGTTCAGAGTCTGAGAAAGCCATTGGTTTAATGAAAAAGTTATATAAGCCATTTGTGAGATCAGGCAATCCTATAATTGTAATGGATGAGCGTTCAGCAGAATTAACAAAATATGCTTCCAACTCTTTTCTTGCTACAAAAATTACTTTTATGAACGAAATTGCCAACTTTTGTGAATTGGTTGGTGCCGATGTCGATAAGGTACGTATTGGAATGGGTACCGATTCACGAATAGGCAAGAGATTTCTTTTCCCTGGAATTGGTTATGGAGGATCATGCTTTCCAAAAGATGTGAAAGCGTTACATAAATCGGGTAAAGATGCTGGATACAATTTTGAAATTTTAGATGCTGTTATTGAGGTTAATGACGTTCAAAAACGAATTTTAATTCCAAGAATAGAAGCATTTTTTAACGGAAATGTAGCAGGGAAAACTATTGCGGTTTGGGGACTATCGTTTAAACCTGAAACAGATGATATTAGGGAAGCACCAGCATTATATATTATTGAAGACCTTCTACAAAAAGGAGCTAACATTAAAGCATTTGACCCAGAAGCTATGCCCAATGTTAAAAGAAGATTTGGTAATCAAATAGAATATTGTCTAAATAAATATGAGGCAATTGAAGAGGCCGATGCCTTAATTATTTGTACAGAGTGGAGTATTTTTAGAACACCAGATTTTGAAAGACTAAAGAAGTCTTTAAAACAGCCTGCTATTTTTGATGGAAGAAATCTTTTTGAAATAGAAGAAATGAAAAAGGAAGGAATATATTATAGCTCAATAGGAAGGAAAACCACGAATTAAAGAATTGAAAAGAGTATTAATCACAGGAGCAGCAGGGTTTTTAGGATCACATCTTTGTGACCGATTTCTAAAGGAAGGATTCTATGTAATTGGGATGGACAATTTTATTACAGGTGCACAACTTAATATTGAGCACTTGAAGAATCATCCTAATTTTGAATTCATTGAACACGATGTTACAGAATTTGTTAAGATCGAAGGGAGCTTAGATTATATTCTTCATTTTGCATCACCTGCCAGTCCAATTGATTATTTAAAGATACCCATTCAGACATTAAAAGTTGGGTCTTTAGGCACCCATAATTTATTAGGAGTGGCAAAGGCAAAAAATGCACGTATCTTAATCGCATCAACATCAGAAGTGTACGGTGACCCATTAGTACACCCACAATCAGAAGAGTATTATGGGAATGTAAATGCTATTGGCCCAAGAGGTGTTTACGATGAAGCTAAAAGATTTCAAGAGTCTATAACAATGGCATATCATCGTTTCCATGGTTTAGAAACCAGAATCGCAAGAATATTTAACACCTACGGACCACGAATGCGATTAAATGATGGACGGGTAATTCCAGCATTTATGGGTCAGGCCCTTAGAGGTGAAGACCTAACAGTTTTTGGTGATGGTTTGCAAACTAGATCATTTTGTTATGTTGATGATCAAGTAGAAGGAATATATAGACTCTTATTTAGTGATTATACACTACCTATCAATATTGGGAATCCAGATGAGATAACCATTTTAGATTTTGCTAAGGAAATAATAAAACTTACAAGAGCAAATCAAAAAATAATTTATAAAGAACTGCCTGTTGATGATCCCCTTCAAAGACAACCAGATATTTCTTTGGCAAAAAGGATATTAAACTGGGAGCCTAAGGTGTCAAGAAGCCAAGGAATGAAAAAAACTTTCGAGTATTTTAAAGGATTATCAAAAGAACAATTATTTAAAAAAGAGCATAAAGACTTTACTAACCATATTAAAAAATAGTGGGAGCTCCTCAAAAAGTTAGATTTTCAAAATATGTCAGGCCATTTTTAATAATATTTGACCTTGGTGTAATAAATCTCCTCTCTTTATATTTTTTCAATTTTAACGAGGAAAATCTCTATTTTTTTAACTCAGACTTTCTAAACAATAAGCATTTTTTATTCTTGATTTATTGTTCAGGATTATGGTTGTTCTCGGCCTTTACTATGAGATATTACAGTGTTTTTAGATACACTTCAGAATTTAAAATCTTATCCCTTTCAATTAAACAGGCAATAGCATTTTATTTAATCGTTTTTTCTTTTGTAGGGATATTTAGAAGTATAAGTATAAGGGCTTTAGATGTCTTAGAATACATTCTATATTGCTTTTTATGTATTGCCTTAATGAAGTTTCTTTCCTATTATATCTTAAAAAAATATAGAAGGTTACTGCATGGTAATAAAAGAAACATCATTGTTATTGGGAGCAATGAAGTAACCAACAACTTATTAGACCTAATGACATCCCAAATAGAACTAGGATATAATTTACTTAAAGTTTTTAAAACGAGTGAAGAAAAAAATATTGGCACTACGGTTAACGAGGTCACTAAATTTTTAAACTTAAATAGGACTGATGAATTATATTGTTCTATAGATGAATTTACAGAAGAAGAGATTAATAGTTTGATTAAAGAAGCAAATAAGAATCAGGTCAAGGTTAAATTCATAACAGAAACAGAAAAACTATTTACTAAACGGTTAAAAACAGAATATTACGGTTATATACCTGTATTATCAACACAAGAAAGTGTACTTAATCTAGATATTAATGTCTTCCTTAAAAGAGCATTTGATGTTATTTTCTCAGTTATTATAATTGTTTTCATATTATCATGGTTAACATTGATTCTATTGATTTTTATTAAGCTAGAAAGCAAAGGCCCACTTTTTTACCGTCACAAAAGGAACGGGTTAAATTATAAGGAATTTACATGTTATAAATTCAGAACGTTAAAACACAAATCAGAAGGGAAGGAAGACTATGTTACAAAGGAGGACCCTAGGGTAACTAAGACTGGAAAAATATTAAGAAAATTTAGTATTGATGAATTACCTCAATTTATTAATGTGTTCTTGGGCGATATGTCTGTAGTGGGTCCAAGACCGCATATGCTTGCGTATACGGCAAAGTATTCTAAGATCATTGATAAGTACAATTATATTTATAGACACAGCGTCAAACCTGGGCTAACAGGGCTAGCACAAATTAAAGGATATAGAGGAGAAATCAAATCAGACGAAGATATTATCAACAGGATTAAATACGACATTTTCTACATTGAAAATTGGACCCTATTGCTTGATATTAAAATTATCTTCCAAACAATAATAAATGTTCTCAAAGGAGAAGAAAAAGCCTATTAGTATGGTTTCAATAATTACTCCAGCATACAATGCCGAAAAGTTTATTGAAGAAACCATCGCTTCAGTAATTGCACAAACATTTTCAAATTGGGAATTACTAATAATTAATGACGGTTCAACAGATAAAACCCAAGAAATAGTTGAGCGAATTTGTAAGGCAGATCAACGAATTGAACTCTTCTCAAATTTAGAACCAAAAGGGCCAGCAATTGCTAGAAATATTGCCATTAAAAAAGCTAGAGGGGAGTACATAGCATTTTTAGATGCAGATGATATCTGGAAACCGCATAAGCTTGAAACACAAATTGCAGTGCTCAGTAATAGTAAGTCGGCCGTTTGCTTCTCTTCCTATGAATTAATTAATGAGCAGGGCAAACATTTGAATAAAATGGTACAAGCTTTAACAACGGTCACCTACAACAAGCAATTAAAATGTAATTATATAGGGAACCTGACAGGCATGTATAATTGTTTAAAAGTAGGTAAAGTATATATGCCAGAAATTCCAAAAAGACAAGATTGGGTCATGTGGTTGGAGGCGATAAAGAAAGGAGGTCCTGCAGTTGGCATTCCAGAATCATTAGCATTCTATAGAGTTAGAAAAAACTCAATATCTTCAAAGAAAACAGGTTTATTAAAACATAATTTTAATGTTTACAAAAAAGTTTTGGGTTACAACTGGTTAAAATCTATTTGGTTTATGCTTATTTTTTTGATTGAATATTTTTTCATTAAATCAAGGCAGGTAAAAAATTATAAACCTAATTAAGTAGAGAAGTAAATTGTTTTAATTTACCACGTGATGTTTTTTCCAATTCATGCTTCTTAATAAAACTTAATACCATACCGCTTTCTAAATACTTCTTTACCGCTGATGCTATAGCTTCTTTTTGACCTTTATCTAGCTCAATCTTAGATACATAGTGTATTTCTAGGTGATCTATTGCAGTTTGAGTCACCTTAATTTCTTTAATATTTCCAGAATCTTCCATCACAGATTTGGTTACATAGTAAAGTGCAAGGCCCGGCGCTTTTTGTCCACTTGGCAGTAATACATAGTCTTCTTTTCGGCCAGAGATTTTTTCAAGAATGAGCAAATTATCAACAAGATTAATACATCCAATATCACCAATATCATACCTTATAAAAGGATGGGCTTTATTAAAAAGATCGGTGATTATTATTCTACCTTCGCTACCATATGGTAAAACATTGTTTTGATCATCAACCACTTCCACAAAGAGGTTTGTGCTATTAAGAATCCAATTGTTATCTCTTTCCAAAGCAATTAAACCAAATTCTGCCGCCCCATATTCACGGGCCACTTGTATTCCAAAAGCTTCGGCTATTAATTTCTTTTCATTCAATGAACACATTTCGGAAGTTGGGAAACAAACTTTTAATGTTGGGCAAACGGTTTTAAGTACTATGTTTTTAGATTTTAAAAAATGAGCAAATGCCAAAATAACAGAGGTATAACCAGTAATAAATACAAACTTTTGTTTACTAAAAGCAGCAAGCCATTGTGTCATTGCCTTTTCAGAAAGATCAAAGACATCAAATCTAAAACGATTGCTAAACATATCCTTAAGAAGCTCTTTTCTCCTAGCATTTTTTTCTGCCGGAATACCATAAAATCGCGCTTGCTTTTTACTATGTACATTATACCAATTGTACCAGTCTTCAAAAATTGCCCATGTCATGGCATGACTAAATTTATCTTTAGCAAAATAAAATGGGTGACCGCTAGAACCAGAAGTTTTATTGGTATAACAGCTTTTTAAGTTATAACCATTACTAAGTCGGTCCTTTAATGGTATTTGCAGGTGTTGCTTCGTTAAAATTGGTAATTCTTCCCAGGCACTTGACGGCGTGTCTACCATATTAATATAAAACCTATTATTTGTGAGGTGAAAATCAACAATACGACTTCTTTGCTCAATTAAAACTGCGTATTTCTCTGATGCTTTATAAGAATTGATTTTCTTGACCAACGATTTTGCTTTTTTTAGTGGAAAGCCATTTAGTTTTAATGAAAAATCGGTGATGTTCATAAATATATTTTAGCTTTGCAAAATCATTAGAAATAACAAACAAATAAAGGTTAACCTAATTAGTTATTGGTTGATTATCAAGTAAAGATAGAGGTTAAAAATTAATAATAGAAAGCATTACCAAATGAACATTTTAATACTAGGATCAGGAGGGAGAGAACATACATTTGCCTGGAAGGTTTCTCAAAGTGAATTATGCAATAATTTGTTTGTTGCACCAGGAAATTCTGGGACCTCTAAAATTGCTACAAATCTCGATATTGGTGTCAACGATTTCACGGCTATCAAAGATGCGGTACTCAATAATAACATAAATATGGTTGTGGTAGGGCCAGAAGACCCTTTGGTAAATGGTGTCCATGATTTCTTTCTAAAAGATCCAGCATTAAATGAGGTTATTGTTATTGGGCCAGAAGCAAAAGCCGCCCAGTTAGAAGGCAGTAAAGAATTTGCAAAAGAGTTCATGTCAAGACACAATATTCCAACCGCTGCCTATCAAAGTTTTACAAAAGACACAGTGAAAGAAGGACATGCATTCCTCGACACTTTAAAGCCACCCTATGTTTTAAAAGCAGATGGTCTTGCGGCAGGAAAGGGCGTGTTAATCTTGAACGATTTGAACGAAGCAAAAGCAGAATTAACCCAAATGTTAGTCGATGCAAAATTTGGAAACGCAAGTAGCAAAGTAGTAATTGAAGAATTTCTCGACGGAATAGAATTAAGTTGTTTTGTACTAACTGATGGAAAGAATTATAAGATCCTTCCAACGGCTAAAGACTACAAGCGTATTGGTGAAGGTGATACAGGATTGAATACCGGCGGAATGGGTGCTATTTCACCAGTACCTTTTGCAAATGAAGAATTCTTGAACAAAATAGAGGAAAGAATTGTAAGACCAACAATCACAGGATTGCAAAAAGACGATTTACCGTATAAGGGATTTGTGTTCATAGGGTTAATAAAGGTTGGCAACGATCCCTATGTAATTGAATATAATGTAAGAATGGGAGATCCAGAAACAGAAGTAGTCTTACCAAGGTTAAAAACAGACCTAGTTGCTTTACTAAGGGCGTGCGGTAATAAAAAGTTGAATCAGGTGCAATTATCTATAGACCCAAGAACAGCCGTTACCGTTATGCTAGTATCGGGAGGATATCCAGAGGCATATGAAAAAGGAATGGAAATTACAGGAATAGAAAATGTTGCAGATTCAATATTGTTTCATGCAGGAGCAAAAAATGAAAATGGTAAGGTCATCACCTCAGGAGGTCGAGTAATGGCAGTAACTTCGTATGGGAATGATTATAAAGAAGCACTAAAAAAATCTTATCAAAATATAGAACAACTACATTTCGATAAGATGAATTATCGTAAAGATCTTGGTTTCGATTTATAAAAAAGAGTGAGAGCTAATACTCTTATCTTCTTCATTATTATCATTAAACATTTTTAGTTGTTTCATCCAGTAAACAAAAGCAACTAATCCAATTATAATAAATAACCAAGAAACAAAATTTGCGGCCCACCAATTATCTAACTCAAGAGCCCTTAAAGCGTCTAAAGGAAGAAACAAAAAGTCAACAAATAAATCCTGTATGGCATAAAAAAAATCTTTCATAAGTATCCTGCGAATATTTAGCCACAAAAGTACATATTTTTTTCATTCTAAAAATTGCAACAGTTTAAAAAAACAACCTTAATTTAAGGGTCTTATTTGGGCTATTAATTATCAGTTATGATTGCCAAGTTTTTTAAAACCTCAAGACCAATTCATTCAGTTATTGTGGCAGTATTCACACTGTTGGTTTTTTATATGGTTAGAATTGAATTAGTTTTTGAAAACTTTTCTCTTGGAGTATTTATTAACGAGTTTCTAAAGTATTTAATAATTCTAGCATCAATTTTTGTACTTGACTTCCTTGTACACAAGAACAAGCTTACACAAAAAAACGGTTTCGAAATTTTAATTTTTAGCTTATTAATGATCACGTTTCCAACCACCATGCTAGACGTCCATATTTTTACGGCTAATTTTTTTCTACTACTAGCTTTAAGACGAATTATTAGTTTGAGATCAAATTTAAGAGTTAAGAAAAAACTTTTTGATGCGGCATTTTGGATATGCATTGCCAGTTTATTTCACTTTTGGTGTGTTTTATTTTTAGTTCTAGTCTTTGCCGCCTTGTTACTGCATACAATTGCAAATATTAAAAATTGGATAATCCCAATTACGGGTATAGGTACCGTTGCTTTACTAGTGATGACTTATAATATTATTTTCACTAATAGCTTTGGAAGCATCTATGACTATTTAGATGTTGTAAACTTCAATTTCTCTGCATATAGCAATATTAATATGTTGGTGCCAATACTAATTTTAGTGCTCTTAGGGTTATGGACATTGGGGTATTATATTGTTAATTTAAACAATAAACCAAAGTCATTTCGCCCATCCTTTATTTTAATTCTAATAGCACTGTTTATTGGGTTGAGTATAATTCTAATTACGCCTAACAAATCTACAAGTGAACTAATTTTCTTATTTCCGGCGTTAACGATTATCATTTCTAATTATGTAGAATCAATTAAAAATAATTGGTTATCAGAAGGACTAATAGTAATTCTATTGATGCTACCAGTTTTGCAACTAGTGTTGTAATTTTTCTCCAAAAGCTAAATCTCCAGCATCACCAAGTCCAGGAACAATATACCCTTTGTCGTTTAATGTATCATCTACAGCAGCAATCCATAATTGTGTGTCTTTTGGAAATTTGGTTTTCAAATAGGCAATTCCATCAGATGCGCCTATAACACTTATTATATGCAAATTTTTGGGTACTCCAAAAGATAGTAGTGCTTCATAAGTAAGTGCTAACGATTGCCCAGTAGCTAACATTGGGTCAACGAGAATCAACGTTTTATCATGAAGGCTAGGACAGGCCAAATACTCAACGATTATTTCAAAATCTTCAGGCGAGCTATGGTGACGATAAGCAGAAATAAAGGCACTTTCAGCACTATCAAAATAATTCAACACACCGTTATGTAATGGTAAGCCAGCACGTAATACTGAGCAAATTACAATTTCATTAGTAGTTATAGCTACATTAGAAATACCCAATGGTGTAGAAATTGCCTTGTTATCATAATTTAAAGTCTTACTTAGTTCATAGCATAGAACTTCTCCAATACGTTCGATATTTCTTCTAAATCGCATCGAGTCTTGTTGTATCCTTACATCCCTTATTTCAGCAATGAAAGTATTGAGAACAGAATTTGATAATGAGAGATTATGAATATGCATCGTACAATGTAAAGTAGTTAACCTCAATGGTTAAAATGAGGCAATTAAAAAAAAATTCTTAAACAATTAAGAGAGGGTTAAATGTTAAAATCCCCCTTCTGAATTGAAGTAAAGTTAATTAAATAGAAGTATATTTGCAGTCTAAAATTTGTACATATGTTTTCAGAAAAGGCGAATGCAATTTTTCAAGATGCAATAAACACATACAAGGTGTTAAATACCATTAACCAACCGTTTACCAATAAGTTTAAAAAAGAAGAAGATGTTATTGCCCACTTGTTATACAGAAAATGCTGGATTGATACTGTTCAATGGGCATACGAAGACATAATTAGAGATCCAAATATTGACCCAGATGCCGCGCTTAAACTAAAAAGAAAAATAGACGCATCAAATCAGGATAGAACAGATACAGTTGAATTTATAGACAGCTATTTTTTAGACAAGTATAAAAATGTGGTTGTTAAAGAGAATGCAAAAGTTAATTCTGAAAGTCCTGCATGGGCAATTGATAGGCTTTCAATATTGGCATTAAAAATTTACCACATGCATTTAGAAACTGTGCGCGAAGATGCTACACAAGCACATAAAGATGCCTGTCAAAAGAAATTAAATGTACTGTTGGAGCAAAGAGTTGATCTTTCTACGGCAATTGACGATTTACTTGAAGACATCGCCAATGGAGATAAGTACATGAAGGTGTACAAACAAATGAAAATGTACAATGACGACGAACTTAATCCTGTTTTAAGAGGAGAAAAATAACCATTGGTTTGAGCAATGTCTAAAATTCCTAAGCACGTTTTAGTAATTCGTCTTTCCGCTATGGGTGACGTTGCGATGACAATTCCAGTTTTACGGCAATTAACTAAGCAATACCCTGATGTTAAAATTACTGTTTTAACCAGAACTTTTTTCATTCCTTTTTTTAGAAATCTTCAAAACGTAACAATAGTTGAGGCAGATGTTAAGGGAATTCATAAAGGTATTGCGGGACTTTATAAACTATCCAGAGAACTTAAGAAGTTAGAAATAGATGCCATTGCAGATTTACACAATGTGTTGAGAAGCAATATTCTAAAAACTTTTTTATCACGAATAAAGACCGTTCAAATAGATAAAGGGCGACAGGAAAAAAAGGCGCTAATAAAGGGAACTTATTTTAAGCAACTCAAAACCACACATGAACGCTACGCAGATGTTTTTAGAAAGCTTGGATTTGACCTAGTACTTGACTCACCTGAGTATCCATCTAAGGTAAGCTTAAATGAAAAGCTATTGAATTTAGTTAAAACGAGTAAAAATTTAATTGGAGTTGCTCCATTTGCGGCTTACAATAGTAAGGTCTACCCGCTGGAGCTAATGGCTCAGGTGGTTTCAACATTAAGCAAAGACTACACAGTTGTACTCTTTGGAGGAGGGCAAAAGGAGATAATGATGCTGGATGAAATAGCAAACTCCAACAACAATGTTATTAATCTGGCAGGTAAATTAACCTTGAATGAGGAGTTAGACATTATTTCTAATTTGTCAGTAATGATTTCCATGGATTCTGGTAATGCACATATTGCAGCAATGTTAGGAGTTGAGGTCATTTCACTTTGGGGAGTTACACACCCATTTGCAGGATTTTATCCGTTTAATCAACAGCCATCAAACGCTTTATTGGCTGATAGGAGCAAATACCCAAAAATTCCAACTTCGGTATATGGGAATAAATTTCCAGAAGGCTATGATCATGCAATTGCTTCAATTACTCCTGAGCGTGTAGTAAGTAAAACCATAGAGGTAATACGTAAAGCAACCGCTTAAACATCATCATAATCGATTACAATTTTAGGGGTTGTCGGTTGTGCCTGACAGGTTAAGATAAGTCCTTCAGCCAACTCACCATCGGTTAGTATATTGTTTTGTCGCATCGTGGCGGCACCTTCAGTGATTCTAGCAATACAGCTACTGCAAACACCACCCTGACAAGAATAGGGTGCGTCCAAACCTTCATTTAAAGCTGCTTCAAGTATGGTTGCGCTTTGCTGCATTGTAAATGACGACTCCTCATCATCTACAATTACTGTAATTTCTGTCTCACCTTCAGCTACATTTAATGTTGTTTCAACAGGTGTAACAGAGGCCGTAAAAAGTTCAAACAAAACCTTTTCTTGAGGGACACCTTGATCTTGAAGAATTTTACGTACAGAATTAATCATTTCTTCAGGTCCACACAAATAGTGCAAATCAAAGGCAACGTCTTTAAATTTGTTGTTAAGCACATAATTAATAGTACTGGTATCAATTCGTCCAAACAAAGCCCCTTCTTCATTTGCTCTACTAAAGACCTTTATTTGATGGAATTTTTCAGAATAACTGTTTTGCAAATTGGCTAACTCTTTATAAAAAATAGTGTCGCTTACACTTTTGTTTCCATAAACCAGATAAACACTACTGTTAGGTTCATTCTCTAACACCGTTTTTAGTATACTCATAACTGGGGTTATACCACTACCTGCCGCAAAAGCTATGATATTTCTTGACTCATTAGAATCAGGTTCAAAAATAAAACGACCATTTGGAGGGCTAACTTCTAAAGCATCTCCTACCTTGAGTTTTTGATTTGCATACGTCGAGAAAGTTCCATTTTCAACTTCCTTAACCGTTACTTTAAGTTGGTGACTATTAGGAGAAACGCAAAGTGAATAATCTCGTCTTACCTCATTACCATCTATTAATGCTTTTAAAGTTATGTACTGCCCTGCTTTAAAATTGTAGGTTTCACGCAGAGATTCTGGGATGTTAAAACTAATGCTTACTGCCGCTTCAGTTTCTCTTTTTATATCTTTTATTGTTAGGGTATGAAATTGAGCCATTAAAATAAATTTTGGCAAAAATAATGAAGTAATAAGTTAATTTTTAATTTAGGGTGTAACAAATTAAAACTATTTGTAACCAATAGTACAAACATGACCAAAAATGATTAAGCACTTTTTGAGCCTAGAATGGAAACAATTTTTCCGTTCGGCAAACTGGGAGAAAAGTATAGCAATCAAGATTCTTCTCGTTTTTATAGCGTTATATTTTACAGCTGTATTTTTAATGCTCGGGTTTTTTCTTCACGAAATACTTACCGAAGTTTATCCAGATGAGGATCCGTTTTTAGTTTTTAATGGTTTCCTTTTTTATTGGATTCTTTTTGATTTAATTGTTAGGTTCTTTTTTCAAAAGCTGCCAGTCATGGGAGTTAAACCGTTGTTAACCTTGCCAGTTAAGCGAAGTAAGGTTGTGAATTTTGTTTTGGGTAAATCGGCATTATCATTTTTTAATTTTCTGCCGTTAGTTGCCATAATTCCGTTCAGTGTTAATTTAATTGCTAAGGGACAAAATAGTACAACTATCATGGTCTGGGCATTAACACTAATCGTTATTGTCTTTATCAATAATTTCTTAAACTTTATAATTGAGAGTCTTTCGTCTGAAACAGAGCTTTCATTTCTACCAATTATAGTGTTGGTAGCGGTACTTTTTGGTATTGACTATTTTGGTATTATTTCTTTAAAAGAAGCTGTCTCTGGTGCAATTTTAGCGATAGCAGAATCACCAATAATGCTGGTTATTCCAATATTGATTTTGGCAGGGATGTATGTAGCAAATTATAGAATTTTAAGAAAAAAACTGTACATAGATAATTCACTAAAATCAAAAGCATCAGAAGCGAAGACGTCGAACCTAGAATGGACTCGTAGATTTGGAGATGTTGCTCCTTTCATGCAGTTAGATTTAAGGCTTATAATGCGCAATAAAAGATCTAAATCATCATTATTCATTATCATTATTGGTTTGTTATATGGCTTATTTTTCTATCCACAAAAGATATACTTAGAAATGCCATTTGTCTATGTATTTGTTGGCATTTTTGTTACTGGTGTGTTTTTGATATCATTTGGACAATTTATTCCAGCATGGGATGGTGAGTACTATAAATTATTAATGAGCCAAAACATTAAATATGAAAAATATTTAAAGTCTAAATTCGCCCTCATGATTGGGAGTGTTATTTTACTCTTTGTATTGAGCGTTCCCTATGTTTATTTTGGGTGGAAAATACTTATAGCACATTTTGCGGCGGCAATTTATAATATTGGCATAAATTCTCATGTGATACTTTTTGCAGGTTCATACAATAGAAAAAAAATAAAACTTGATCAACGGGCTGCTTTTAATTATCAAGGAACAGGAGCGGTACAATGGTTAGTTGGTTTGCCCTTAATGTTATTGCCAATGCTCATCTTTATCGTGTTTTACTTTACCCTTGGCTTCGAAATTGGCATTGTGGTAATTGTGTTATTAGGTTTATTGGGAATTGTGTTCCATCAAAGACTCATGAAATTTATCACAAAAAAGTATCTAGATTCAAAATATAAAATGATTGACGCCTTTAGTCAAGATAGTAATTAATAAAGTTATGATAAAAGCAGAAAATTTATCCAAATCATATAGCGGTGTACAAGTATTAAATGTGCCTAATTTAGAAATACCAAAAGGGCAAAGTTTTGGACTTGTTGGAAACAATGGGGCTGGGAAAACTACATTTTTTAGTTTGTTGTTAGACCTTATACAACCATCAACCGGCCATATTGAAAATAACGAGGTAATAGTAAACAACAGTGAAGACTGGAAGCCATTTACTTCTTCATTTATAGATGAAAGCTTTTTGATTGGCTACTTAACACCTGAAGAATATTTTTACTTCGTTGGCGATCTTCGTAATCAGAATAAAGCAGATGTCGATGCGTTAATGGCGCAGTTTGATGATATTTTTCATGGTGAAATACTTGGTAAGAAGAAGTACTTACGAGATTTAAGTAAAGGAAATCAAAAGAAGGCAGGAATTGCAGCAGCATTAATTGGTAACCCAGAGGTGATAATTTTAGATGAACCCTTTGCAAATCTTGATCCTACAACTCAAATACGATTAAAAGAATTTATTAAAGCCCTCACGCAAAATAGAGATATAACAGTGCTAATATCTAGTCATGATTTAATGCATGTAACAGAAGTATGTGAACGTATTGTGGTGCTAGATAAGGGAGAAATCGTTAAAGATCTAAAAACCAGTGAAGCAACCCTAAAAGAACTCGAAGACCACTTTAGGAGCTAACAATTAGACCAAAAGACGAGTATTTTTGCAGTTTAATAGAAAAAAGATGGTTATTTTTACGTTATTGCATAATATTATGCAGGTCATTTAGTTAATTTACTAAAAATACCAACGTTGAAAGCTTTTATAAAAACCAAATCTATACTACTACTTTCTGCTTTTGCTGTTATTGGATGCTCTCGCAAAAAAGACAGCTTTATCAGTCGCAATTTTCATGCGGTAACTACAGAATTCAATATTTTATATAATGGTTACAATGCCCTAGACCAAGGGAAAGAAGACCTAAATAATACATATGCAGATAATTATTGGGATATCCTGCCAATAGAACGCATGCAAATAACAGATGAGGTAGCACTTCCTGGACAGGCCAACAACGACAATTTTGGGAAGGCCGAAGAAAAGGCAATAAAAGCTATTCAAAAGCATGGCATGAACATCAAAGGGAAAGAAAAAAACCCACAAATTGATGAAGCATACATGCTTCTTGGAAAAGCAAGATATTTTGATCAAAGATTTGTTCCTGCTCTCGAAGCCTTTAATTATGTACTCTATAAGTACCCTGCAAGTGATCAAATAAATCAGGCAAGAATTTGGAGGGAGAAGGCAAATTTGAGACTAGAGAATGAAGAATTGGCTATTACCAATTTAAAAAGATTACTATATCAAGAGGATTTAAAAAATCAAGATTTAGCAGACGCTACTTCTATGTTGGCACAGGCATATATAAATACCCAGTCGCTCGATAGTGCAATTACACAGCTAGAAATAGCGGCAACCGCCACAAAAAGTAACGAAGAACGTGGGCGATATAGATTTATTCAAGGACAATTATACAATGCATTAGGAAAAAAGGATAGTGCCAATTTAGCCTTTGATCAAGTTATAGCCTTGCATAGAAAAACTCCAAGAATGTACTACATAAGTTCCTATGTTGAGAAGGCTAAAAACTTTGATTATGAAAATGGGAACAAATTGGAGTTCTTAGAGTTGCTTACCGAGCTGGAAGAGAACCGTGAAAACCGCCCCTATTTAGACAAGATATATTATCAAATAGCAGAATATCATAATAACAATGGATCTGATACCATTGCAGTAGCCTATTATAACAAATCATTGCGGTCAGGCTCACAGGATAGATTTCTTAACGCAATGAGTTATCAGAATTTAGGCGATATGAGTTTCGACAAAACTATTTATAAGGACGCCGGAGCTTATTATGATAGCACAATGACCAATCTAGAGGAGAACACGAAATTGTTTAGAACCATTAGAAGAAAACGCGAAAATCTAGATGATGTAATTTTTTATGAGGACGTGGCTGTGAGAAACGACAGTATATTGCATTTAACCGGGCTGTCAGATGAAGATAAATTAGCCTTTTTTACAGACTTTACCAATAAATTAAAGGAAAGAGCTGCAGCATTAAAAGAACAGGCAGATGCAGCTAAGTCAAAAGCAGATCAATTAGCAAGAAATAATGATGCACCTGTAAATCCACGCGATAATTCGGCTTCTACATTTTATTTCTACAATCCGGTAACTGTAGCTTATGGTAAAAATGAGTTCATTCAAAACTGGGGAGAACGCCAGTTAGAAGATAACTGGAGATGGTCACGTAGTGGTGCAGCAGCAAATTCTGGAGTTCTTGCAGACGCTTTAGATCTGGAAGATGGAGTTGAAAGCGAATTGTTTGACCCACAGTTCTATATCTCAAAAATTCCAACACAGCAAAAAGTAATTGATAGCTTAGTGAAAGACAGAAACTTTGCATATTATCAATTAGGACTTATCTATAAAGAGAAGTTTAATGAATATCATTTAGCAAAAGATAAACTGCAAGCATTATTAAAGAACAATCCCGAAGAACGATTGATATTACCATCAAAATACAATCTTTTTAAGATTTATGAACTATTAGGATTAAACGATGAAGCAGATATTGCTAAAAACGACATTATAAACAATTATCCAGACTCACGCTACGCCTCAATTCTACTAAATCCAGACGTGGCCTTAGAAGAAGATGAGAATAGCCCAGATAATTTGTATGAGGCACTATATAGGGTCTTTGAAGATCAAGAGTATGACCAAGTAATTGCAAAAAGCGACGAATATATAGCGCGATTTGAAGGTGAACGAATTGTACCTAAGTTTGAATTTTTAAAAGTGGTGTCAAAAGCCCGACTCTTTGGCTTTGATAGTTACAAGGAAGGCTTAAATTATATTGCATTAAATTACCCAAATAGCCAAGAAGGGAAAAGAGCAGATGAAATGCTAAAGAATGTAATACCAATGCTATCAAATGCAGCGTTTAATGCGAATGAAGAGGCAAAACATTTTAAGGCAATCTATCAATTTTCAAACGTAGAAAAGGATGAAATTGAAGCATTTGTTAAAGAATTAAATGAGGCAATTAAAGCAATTGAATACTTTGAATTAAGCACTTCTATTGATAAGTACAATAGTAATACTATCTTTGTAGTGGTACATGGATTAAAAAGTATTCAGGCAGCAAGAGGATTTGGCCAGCTTTTAAAAGATAAAGACCAGCATATTGAAGGGGAATACTTCGGAATTTCGTCCCAAAACTATCAGATCGTTCAGATTCATAAGAACTTAGAATCTTACTTAAAAACACTTTAGAAACGAATTAATAGCAATAAATATGTTTTCAGATGGCAAACGTGGACGCGGAGATGTGACAGAATCTTCAGCCCAACAAAACAGAATAGCTCAAGGAACCACAATAGTTGGTGATATTGTGAGCGAAGGAGGTTTTAGAATAGATGGTGCCGTTCAAGGTACTGTAAAAACACCAGGAAAAGTGGTGGTAGGTAAATCAGGAATCATTAATGGAACTCTTCAAGGAACAAACGCAGATTTTGAAGGACGCTTTTCAGGTAAGCTTAGGCTTTCGGGAGTGTTGTCATTAAAATCAACAGCTTTTATAGAAGGCGAAGTAGAGGTTGGAAAATTAGCTGTAGAACCTGGAGCTACTTTTAATGCAATTTGCAGTATGAAAGGAGCCGTTAAAGAACTTAATAAGGGTGAACAACAAAGACCAGCACAAAGACCAACAACCAACCAAGAAGGAAAATCCGCTTAAACAAGTCGCAATCTTATCAGGAATTGGTATTCAAATGGGCGTAATAATATACCTATTTGTTTTACTCGGTAAATGGTTGGATACCAACTATAATGATGGAGAGAAAATGTTTATTATTATTTGCACTTTAGCAGGGGTGGCGGTTTCTTTGTACGTTGTTGTTAAACAACTTAACCGAATTAAATATTAAATGAATACTGTTTTTACGCGCTTTACTTTTAAGCTTATAAGTCTCCTTGTAGTTGCATTTTGCGCACATATTCTGGCACTTAATTTATTGAATGAACCGTTGTTTAATAACATGATTATTTCTTCATATGTAATCAATGGAGTATTAGCCATTGCAATATTTGGATTTCTGTATAGATATCGAAATCGATTTAAAGATCAATTAGGGTTTTTATTTTTAGGAGGAAGCATGTTAAAATTTGTGGTCTTTTTTATTGTGTTTTATCCTGTTTTTAAAGACGATGGGATTGTGTCTACATTAGAGTTTACTTCATTTTTTATTCCCTATGCTTTATGTCTTGTTTTAGAAACATTTAGCCTTGTAAAATGGCTAAATAAAATGGAATAATTCTAGACTTTATTAACTATCTAAAATCATTCTAAAATAAAGTAGAAAATAGTTTTTGTTTTTGACATAAATACATACCTTTGCAGCGATTTTTAAGCCACTATTATTTAGAGTGATATGCGAAGAAAAATAGCTGTAAAAGCAATAACATTAGTTTTACTTTTAATTTCATTTACTTCTTACGGAAAAGAAGAAACTCCAAAGGGTGATATCAAGTCTGAAATAAAGGCATATATAGATCATCACTTATTAGATTCTTACGATTTTGCTTTGACATCTTATACCGATGAAAATGGTAAAAAAGTATATTGGGGATTCCCTCTGCCAGTAATCCTTTGGGATAATGGATTAAAAGTATTTTCATCGTCAAAATTTCATCATGGAGAAACACTCGCTGAGGTAGACGGTAACTATTACAAACTTTATCATAACAAAATATACAAGACAGATGCCCAAGGGGTCATCAATTATGATGCAGAGCATCACCCAACTAATGTGAAGCCATTAGATTTTTCAATTACGAAAAATGTAGTGGTTATCTTTTTAGTAGGAGTTTTAATGTTCTTTCTGTTTAGAGGATTGGCACGATCATATGCAAAGAACAACGGAATCGCTACAGGAGCTGGACGTTTCTTTGAACCAATTGTATTATACATTCGTGATGACATTGCCATTCCAAATATTGGTGAAAAGAAATACAAGAAGTATATGCCTTACCTATTGACGGTGTTTTTCTTTATCTGGATTATCAATATGTTAGGTTTAACACCATTAGGTGTGAATGTAACCAACAGTATTTCTGTAACAGTTGCTTTGGCATTAATTACATTCTTTATTACAAACTTTACAGGAACAAAAGATTATTGGAAGCATATCTTTGATCCATTAGGCGATTCAATGCCTTGGATTGCAAAGATTCCTTTATACATTATCTTAATACCAATAGAGGTGTTAGGTATTTTCATTAAACCATTTTCATTATTAATTCGTTTGTATGCCAACATAAAAGCTGGTCACATTGTATTAATGAGTTTAATTGGTTTGATGTTCATTTTTAAGAGCTGGTTAGGGAGTCCGTTATCATTCGGATTAGCATTTGCCATCTCATTAATTGAGTTGTTAGTAGCATTGTTGCAAGCGTATATCTTCACAATGTTATCAGCACTTTATTTTGGTTTTGCCTCAGAAGAGCACGACCA
Source organism: uncultured Flavobacteriaceae bacterium (assembly GCA_964487005.1). Taxonomy (GTDB): domain Bacteria; phylum Bacteroidota; class Bacteroidia; order Flavobacteriales; family Flavobacteriaceae; genus CAZAPO01. The sequence continues at coordinate 892 of CAZAPO010000055.1, read as the reverse complement.
TCATGAAGAAGCTCATGCACACTAGTGCACTAGATTTGAATGTTTAATTTTTAAATATATATACTATGGAAATTCCAGTAATGGTAGGTGCAGGTTTAGTAGTAATCGGAGTAGGATTAGGTATTGGACGTATTGGTGGTTCAGCAATGGAAGCTATCGCTCGTCAACCAGAGTCTTACGGTAAGATTCAAACTGCTATGCTTATCGCAGCTGCGTTAATCGAAGGTATTGGATTTGCTGCATTATTTGCAGTTTAATCCAAACAGAACTTAAAGTACAGTTGCAACGGTTGGTTGCAACTGTGCTTTACTAAAAATTAAATAAGACATAACACTATATATATTATGGACAAGTTATTAGGAGAATTTTCAATCGGATTGTTTTTTTGGCAAACAGTATTGTTTTTGGCGCTTTTATTCTTACTTAGAAAATTTGCGTGGAAACCAATATTAAATGCTGTGAACGAGAGAGAAGAGGGTATAAAAAACGCTTTAGATGCAGCAGAGAATGCAAAGAAAGAGATGGAAAACCTTCAAGCCGATAATGAAAAGCTATTAAAGGAGGCCAGAGCAGAGCGTGAGACCATGCTTAAAGAAGCACGTGAGATCAAAAATAAAATGATAGACGATGCAAAAGAAGAGGCGAAAGCAGAAGCGGGTAAACTTATTGCAGCGGCACAAGCATCAATAGAAACAGAAAAGAAAGCGGCTATAGCAGATCTTAAAGCACAAGTAGCAAACTTGTCAATAGAGATTGCAGAAAAAGTAGTACGTGACGAATTGTCAAACAAAGAAAAGCAAGTAAAACTTGTGGAGTCTATGTTAGGCGAAGCAACATTAAACTAGGCTAATAATGGCAGGATCAAGAGCAGCAATACGATACGCAAAGGCAG
>CAZAPO010000054.1:0-2922 GCA_964487005.1 uncultured Flavobacteriaceae bacterium | reverse complement strand
AGAAGTAATGTAAACATGAATACTGCCTTAAAATATAATTTCCAGTTCCCTGTTTTTTTAAGATTATTCTCTTTAAAGTAATTATTAACACGTTTGTTAAGTGTTTTGAAGAATTTTGCCGAATCGGTTCGGGAAAATGATAGCGTTTGTTTAGTCATGCTTTAAAAGTTAAACTACCATAACGTTGGGTAGCATCTTTTTATTAAGCGACAAATATAAATAATAAATACCTGGCAATTTGAAGTCAAATCAATTTTTATACACACAAAAACAACTATTTTTGTTGAAAATTTTACAATAGTGAAACTTATTTTAAAATACTTTCCTGATCTAAGTGAAACACAAAAGAATCAGTTTTCTGAACTTTATAATTTATATGTTGAATGGAATAGCAAAATCAATGTTATTTCAAGGAAGGACATAGAAGAGTTATACCTTAAACATGTTTTACATTCGTTAGGGATTGCCAAAGTAATACGTTTTACTCCCGGAACAAAAATAATTGATGTTGGTACTGGCGGCGGTTTTCCGGGTGTACCATTAGCAATTTTGTTTCCAGAATGTACGTTTCATTTAGTCGATAGTATTAATAAAAAATTGAAGGTTATTAATGCTGTTGCAGAGGCCTTAGAACTTACTAATATAAAAACTACACACAGTAGAATAGAAGCTATTGATGAACAGTACGACTTTATAGTTAGTAGGGCTGTAACTGCCATGCCCACATTTGTTAGTTGGGTAAAGAACAAAGTTTCAAAGAAAAGTAAGCACCATATAAAGAATGGTATATTATACTTAAAAGGAGGAGACCTAAGTGACGAACTAAAAAATTTTCCCAAAGCTACCTTATATGAATTAAGTGATTTCTTTGAGGAAGATTTTTTTGAAACTAAAAAAGTGGTACATGTACCGTTAAAGTATAAAGGCTAGTTTTTACCTGATAGCTCTACACTTACCATCCAGTTAATTCCAAATTTATCGGTTAACATTCCAAAATAAGATTCCCAGAAAGTTTCAGCCATAGGCATCGATATATTTCCACCATCTGACAGTGCATTAAATAATCTGTCTGCCTCTTCCTTTGAAGATGCGTTAATAGAGATCGAGAAATTGTTTCCTTGCTTAAAATCAGTTGCCCATTCTCCGCCCGTATCACTGCCCATTAATACAGCTTCATCACTTATTGGTAAACTAACGTGCATAATTCGTTTTAGGTGATCTTCTGGTAAGGGTGGCATACCATCTTGAGGAGGCATTTCGTCAAATCTACTCATTGATAAAAAATCGCCACCAAAACATGCTTTATAGAAATTGAAGGCTTCTTCGCAGTTTCCATCAAAATTTAAATAAATGTTTAGGGTTGTCATCACATTTTTATTTAGTTATTTATAAAATCTAATTACTTCACCATTTCCAGACCCTAAAATACTTTTTTTATACGCACTGATAACGGTCTCCATAGATACAGGGACATGACCTGGGAAATAGTCTTTGTATTTTTTATAAGCATCCTGCACTAAACCTAGTGACACTGCATTGACACGCATACCGTTTTCAATTTCTAGCGCTACAGCTTGAACAAAACTATGAATACCTCCATTTACCATAGCTGCACTTGTAGTTTTTGGTACAGGGTCGTCGGCTAGAATCCCAGTAGATAGTGTAATTGAGCCATTAGGATTTAGATAGTGCCGACCTATTCTAACCAGGTTTACCTGACCCATTAGTTTACTTTTAAGCCCAATGTAATAGTCTTCCTCACTAAGCAGGTCAAAATTATTCCATTTGGCTTCACCGGCAATACAAACTATAGCATCTAGCTTTCCTACACTTTCTAAGGCCTTTTTTATGGAAGTACTATCGGCAATATTTAGATGTACATCTCCACTATTTCTTCCTGCTACTAGTACCTCGTTATCTTTTGAAAAGTACTTGGTTACAACATTTCCTATAGTTCCGTTACCACCAATGATAAGAATACGCATAAAATTTAACTGTTTGGATTAACTGATTTAAAGCTACTAAAAAGCCATAAAAAAAGCTATTTCAATTGAAATAGCTTTTTAAAGTTTTATATAGGTTACTTTTTATTCTCCTAAGAAAGGATATCTATAATCACTCGGACTAACAAAGGTTTCTTTAATCATGCGTGGTGATACCCAACGTAACAAGTTTTGTGCGCTTCCGGCTTTATCATTAGTTCCAGATGCTCTTGCACCACCAAATGGTTGTTGTCCAACAACAGCACCTGTTGGTTTGTCGTTGATGTAGAAGTTACCAGCACTATTTTCTAATGCTTTTGTGGCTTGTGTCGCCGCATAACGATCTGTTGCGAATATTGCCCCAGTTAAAGCATATTCACTTGTGCTGTCAACTAAAGCTAAAGTTTCAGCATATTGATCGTCTTCATACACATATATGGTAATTACTGGACCAAATAGCTCAGTACACATTGTTGTGTATTTAGGATTGCTTGTTAAAATAACGGTTGGTTCAATAAAATAACCCTTGCTCTTATCATAACCTCCTCCAACAATTATCTCGGCATCATCATCAGCCTTAGCTTGATCAATGTATTTAGCTAATTTATCGAATGAACCTTCATGAATTACAGCAGTAACAAAATTGTTTAAATCTGCCGGTGATCCCATTTTAAATGAGTTTACATCTTCAATCACGTAAGCTTTTACAGCTTCCCACATACTCGCAGGAACATAAGCACGAGACGCCGCGCTACATTTTTGTCCTTGAAATTCAAATGCACCTCTTGAAATAGCAGTAGCCACTTGCTTCGGATTTGCAGAATTGTGCGCAACAATAAAATCTTTACCACCAGTTTCACCAACAATTCTAGGATAAGTCTTATAGTTGTGAATGTTGTTTCCTATCTTTTTCCATAGCTCTCTAAATATAAATGTAGAG
>CAZAPO010000053.1:0-3717 GCA_964487005.1 uncultured Flavobacteriaceae bacterium | reverse complement strand
GCTACTCTTGTTAAATATCGTTCTTCGGCCATTTGAATTGCTCAAAAATGGAAATGTTATTAAAACAGTTATTCTGGTAGTTTCGTTATGGCTGTTTGCACTAATCGCTGGTCTTTCGGCCTCTGTAGTTCGTGCGGTATTTATGTTTACCATCTTCGCAATTGCCATGAATTTAAAGCGTCCTACAAACAGCTATAACACCGCTGCCATTTCAATGTTTTTTTTACTACTTGTGAAACCTAATTTCCTTTTTGATGTTGGCTTTCAATTAAGCTATGTGGCCGTGATTGCCATTTTAACCTTTCAACCAATACTAGATAAATTATGGAAACCTAAATGGAAAATAGTTACGTATTTCTGGAACATTCTTACGGTGACCATTGCCGCTCAAATAGGCATACTCCCTTTGAGTCTCTTTTACTTCCACCAATTTCCTGGACTGTTCTTTCTTTCTAATCTAGTTATAATTCCATTTCTAGGATTAATCTTAGGAATGGGATTGATTGTTATACTCCTGGCATCTATCAATCTGTTGCCTGAAATAATTGCTGTTTTTTATGGAAACATCATTAAGGTTATGAACTCTTTTATTGAATGGATTGCGAGTAAGGATTCATTCCTGATCAAGGAAATACACTTTAATATTGAACATGTGTTGTTTTGCTATTTGCTGCTAATGCTGTTGCTTAAACTATATTATCTTAGAAATTATAGTGCCCTCAAAAATTTATTAATTGGTGTATTTATTTTTCAATGTAGTTTTATTTTAACACCATCTAAATCCTCGAACTCTTTTACCATTTTTCATAGATCTAGACAAAGTATTTTTGGGTTAAAAAGTGATAAACATCTGACCCTGTATTCACAAAACATGGACAGTTTATTGCTTGATGAAAAATGGATTTCTAGTTATAAAGTTCGTGCACAAATAGACGCTGTAAGTTTAGATACAATTTCATGGGTTTATCAATTTAATGGTACCAAACTACTTATTGTAGATAGCTTGGGATTATATGATGTAACATTTAAGCCCGATATTATTATACTTAGAAATTCTCCTCAAATTAATCTGAACCGCCTATTAGCAAAACTGCAACCTAAACTGGTAATTAGTGATGGAAGTAACTATGTGAGTTTTCAAAATCGATGGAAGAAGACTTGTCACCAAAAAAAAGTCCCCTTTCACCAAACAAGCAAAAAGGGAGCTTTTATCTATAATTTTTAAATTTATTCTTCTTTAATTCTAATGTAATTCTCAGAGAACACACGGTCTCCATCTGGATCTAACTGTATTTGTGTAAATGTATCTTTATCAAAATAGAGTTCAAAATCAAATACGCGCATGGTATCAATTACTTTCAACATGGCAACAGAACCATAATCTAAAACTTCTCTTAGCGATGAATCGGTGATGGTATAAGACCCATAACCAAAATAATCAATCTGGTCTGACGGGGCTCTTCTACTCCACATCACCTTGCCGTCTTTGTATATCTTGACTTGTCGATTATCTGGACTGTTAATGACGGTATCTTTTATTGCATTATCCTCATAGTTATAAAAACTCACAAGCTCCCAAACTCCATCAAGAGTTGGTTTTTTGACTTCTTCTGTTTGATTTTGGGATGTTTCTGAATCTGCATTATTCTCTTGCTCTTTACATGCTATAAGTACAAGAAATGCTGCAAAAAGGACAACTAACTTTTTCATGATAAGATGTATTTCTGATGGTTATACATCTATCAAGTTACAGAATTTTTATGAATTCTTTAACATTTTAGCCTTGAAACTCAGCCTTAAAAGCTTTGTAATAGGCATTAAATTGTTGTTGAGATTTAATGTCTTTATGCTCGTCTTTCTTGAACATTTTAAGATAAAGTTCAAGTTCTTGAGGTGTTTTAAATCCTCTTAATGGCACCAAAACATCCAAGTTTTCATCTAGGAACACCATGGTTGGATATGCCTGTACTCTAAAGTATAAAGACAATTCATGTGGGCTATTGCGCTTAAATTCTCTTGCAGGGTCATAATTTGGGTTCGAGAAAATTTTACCTCTAAACGATACCTTATCATTACCCTCAGCATTAAACTTAACCGCATAATAGTTTTCATTTACATACGAGGCTACATCTGCATTTTGGAAAGTTCGCTTATCTAAAACCTTACAAGGGCCACACCAATTGGTGTACATATCAATAAGTATCTTCTTAGGGTTTGTTTTTTGAAGCTCGACGGCTTCTTCTAGTGAAACCCAATTAATCTTCTGAGCAGAAACTGTTCCTGTAACAAGAACCAACGCCAATAAAATTAGTATCCTTTTCATAATTCGATTTGTTGCAAAATATATGCCTAACTTACAAAAAACACTCCTAAACAGGAGTGTTTTACGGTTATTTTAACGTTTTTTTCGATTATTTGACACCATGCATCATTTTTTTCATTAATGGATTAAGTATCAGCAAAATAACTCCAGCTGCAACAGGCACCAAAGTAAAAATTAAGAAGAATGTAGACATTGAGTATTTCTCTACAATTACATCAATATACCCACCTACAAACTGGGCTAAATAATTACCTGCAGCAATTGCTAAGTACCATACTCCAAACATGACTCCAATCTTTTTAGCCGGTACGAGTTTAGAAACGTATGATAGCCCAACTGGAGACAGGCACAATTCGCCCATTGTGTGGAACAAATATGCCAATACAAGCCAAATTAAACTAACTGCAGCCGTTTGCGCACCTTGTGGTATTGATGAGGCACCGTAGGCCAATGCGGCAAACCCTACACCTAATAAGAGCATTCCCATTGCAAATTTCACTGCGGCTGATGGATTGTACTTGCTCTCCCATATTTTTGAGAACAGTGGGGCTAGGGTGATAATAAATAATGAGTTTAATATCAAGAACCATGATGGCTCAATTTCTGCGTTATCTTTTGGAAGTATAACACTCAATTTCCAAATAGCAATTCCCCAAATACTTAGAAAACTAATTGCAAGTACTGTATTTGAAAGTGATATTTTTTTAAATGTTTGCCCAAATAGTTTTAATAAGACCCAGCTAATTATGGCCAATGGTCCCACAGTAATTACGGTATCTACTATTTTAAAAATGAGTGCCGAATTCCCTTCGAGTGCCCGCTGTGTATAATCACGGGCAAATATGGTCATAGACCCACTTGCTTGTTCAAATGCTGCCCAAAAAAATACCACAAAAAAGGCTAATATACCTACAACAATATATCTATCTCGTTGAACATTTTCAGGAACTGATTCTTCTTTGGTTTCAACATTTCCATCTACAGCATCACTCAGGTCTACTTCTTTTGAAGGTGATTTCCCTACTTCTCCAAAAATGCTTCGTCCAAACCAAAACTGAAGCATCCCTAAGAGCATAAAAATTCCGGCTAACCCAAATCCCCATGAGTAGCTTAAATTGCTCGCTAAGAATCCGCATAATAAAACGCCTAGGAATCCTCCCGAATTTACCCCCATGTAAAAAATGGTGAATGCCCCATCTTTTCTTTCTGGATACTTATCATATAACCCGCTCACAATTGAGGTAATATTTGGTTTAAATAAACCATTACCAATAATTAATAGCGCAACACCAATGTAAAACATAAACTCGGTTTCAAATGCTAATGAGGCATGTCCTAAGGTCATTGCCAAGGCTCCAAAAACCACAGCTTTTTGATATCCAGTAAATCTATCG
>CAZAPO010000052.1:0-3918 GCA_964487005.1 uncultured Flavobacteriaceae bacterium | reverse complement strand
AAGTATTTAAAATATTCTCTCCTCGTGATGATTTTGGACAAGCCGATTATTTTGGTGTGGTATTTAATCCTAATAACGATGCTCAAAACGACATTAAGTTTTATGTTATGAGCTCTGGTACCCAAGTAGACATCATTGGATCGGGACGAAGACGTGGACCAGGACCTGGAGGTGATAGAGGTTGGAATGCTGTTTGGGATAGTGCTGTAAAACATGTAGATGATGGTTGGATTGTGGAAATGATGATTCCTTATGCTGCATTGCGCTTTGCCAATGAAGAAGACCCAGTTTGGGGATTGCAGTTTTTTAGAAAATATAGAAAAGAGGGTGTTGATTACAGCTGGAGCCCAATTGACAGAACCGTAAATAACCAAAGCCTTTTTCATGGAGAGCTTAGAGGATTGAAAAACATTAAACCTCCTACTCGATTGATGTTTTATCCATTTACATCGGGTACAGTAGTTACGCAAGGTGGAGAAACAGAAAGTGATTTTGCTTTTGGTATGGATGTAAAGTATGGTATAAGTGAAAGTTTCACACTCGATGTTACCCTCATACCAGATTTTAGCCAAGCAGCCTTTGATAAGGTCGAACTAAACTTGGGACCATTTGAACAACGGTTTGATGAGCAACGTCAATTTTTTAAAGAAGGAGTTAACCTTTTTAACAAAGGAAATTTATTTTATTCAAGAAGAATTGGGAATTCTCCAGTAGAACGATCTGATGTTTTCGATGAATTAGTTGATGAAATTGATGAAGTAGAAGAAGTTGTAGATAATCCAGGGCAGGTAAAAATGTTGAATGCCATAAAAGTTTCGGGAAGGAATAAAAATGGACTAGGTATTGGTGTATTTAACGCCATAACCGAAAAAACTAGTGCAAGAATTAAGAATACCCAGTATACTTTAGACATCAACGATAATCGCATAGATTCAACAATTACATATAGAGAACGCGTAACAGAACCCTTTACAAACTATAACATTATAGTACTCGATCAACAATTTAATCAGAACTCATCGGTGAGTTTTATTAATACAAACGTGTTAAGGGAAGGTCACTTTAGAGACGCCAATGTGTCGGCTATTTTGTTTGATGTACTAGATAAAACAAATACCTATAGCATTAGTGGTCAAGGAAAGATGAGTAATCTTAATCTTGTGGGTGATAATGTAAGAGGTTATGACTATAGCCTTTCATTAGGTAAAGTAAGTGGTACCTATAGATATGGTATTAGAGCAAGTGTAAGAGATGACAAATACAATATCAACGATTTTGGTTTTTTGCGAGAGACCAATTATCGCAGATTAAGAAGTGATATTAGTTACCAAACTTTTGAACCAAGAGGGTTTTTAAACAGTTTAACAGTAGATTTAGAATCTCAATTTAATTGGCGTCATAGTAATGGTGCTTATGCTGGAAATAGGTTTGAGTTTGGAGTGAGAGCGAGAACAAAAAGTTTAATGTGGACCGGTATTGTGACTGAAATGTCTTTAGGGAATCAACGAGATTATTTTGAACCTAGAGACCAAGAAAACGATCGTTATTTTGCTTTTAAAAATTGGGTGATGCCAAGATTCTACATTTTTACAAATAGTAACAAAAGATTTTCTACAAGCTTTTTCTTAAGAGGTGGTAAATTGTTTGAACCTGGGCGTGATATGACGATGTATAATATTCAGTTGGGGCCAGAATTTAGATTCAATGATAAGTTTACACTAGAATATGATATACAATATGGCAGAATGTTTGGTGACCGCGGATACGTTACAAAAATCGACGACGAAATCATATTTGGTGAGCGTAATCAAAAAACTGTAGAAAATAGTATAACAGGTGTTTATAATTTTAACTCGCTGCAATCGCTACGAATGGCATTTAGAAATTATTGGGCTACTGCAACCTATGATTACAACTTGTTTACATTATTAGAAAATGGTGGAGTTACAACAAGTACAGGTCATACGGTTGACAATATAAGCTCAGATCCAAATAGAAACTTCAATATCTGGAATCTAGACCTTAGCTACGAATGGCAGTTTGCACCAGGCAGCCAACTTATTGCCTTATACAGAAATCAATTATTTGACTCATCATCGCAATCGGAAGATTCATTTGGTGAAAGTTTGTCAAATTTATTCGATCAGGATATGGCACACACCTTCTCGGTAAAAATGATCTATTTCTTAGATTATAATAACATTAAAGGGGTTTTTAAAGGGAAGAATGCACAAAATGCTCAACCATAATATTGTTTTCAATTAGGTATTCATATATTTACCTTATCAATGATAAAGGCAAACAATATACATAAGTATTTTGATGATTTACACGTATTAAAGGGTGTTGATCTAGAAATTTCTAAAGGCGAAATTGTTTCAATTGTAGGGGCTTCTGGTGCAGGTAAAACAACCTTATTACAAATACTTGGAACACTGGATAAAGCCTCAAAAAATGAAGCTGCTAGCTTAACAATTAATAGCACATCAATTGTGGGTTTAAGTGAAAAAGAACTTGCAAAATTTAGAAATGAGCATTTAGGCTTTATATTTCAATTTCACCAGTTATTACCAGAATTCACAGCCTTAGAAAACGTTTGTATCCCAGCGTTTATTAAAGGTACTAGTAAAAAAGACGCAGAAATTCGTGCAAAAGAATTACTGGATTTTTTAGGATTAAAAGATCGATACGATCATAAACCAAACGAGCTATCAGGTGGTGAGCAACAACGAGTTGCAGTAGCCCGCGCATTGATCAATAATCCAGAACTCATTTTTGCAGACGAGCCTTCAGGAAACCTTGATAGTGAGTCTGCTGAAAATCTTCATAATTTGTTCTTTAAATTAAGAGATGAATTTGGTCAAACATTTGTCATTGTTACGCATAACAAAGAACTCGCAAATATGGCCGACCGAAAACTTGTGATGGTTGATGGGCTAATTACCAATTAGTTGTGAATAAAAAAGAGCTCAAAGAGTTTTTAGATGCTAAAGTTTTACAATACAATAACCCAAAGTTTATTGCAACCGATCCCATACAAATACCCCATAGGTTTCATAAAAAAGAAGACATTGAAATAGCTGCCTTCCTAACAGCAACAATTGCGTGGGGTAACAGAAAAAGCATCATTAATAATGCAACGAATATGATGCGGCTTTTTGACAATGAGCCGTATAACTTTATTCTTAATCATTCAGAAAATGATTTAGAATCACTACTAGGGTTTGTCCATAGAACATTTAATGGAAATGACCTCGTTCAATTTGTTAGAAGTTTAAAATACATCTATCTCGAATATGGTGGTTTAGAAAATATTTTAGCGTCAAATGCAGATGAACTATCATTACAAACAGCAATTCATCAACTCAAGAAGTGCTTTTTTGAAATTGATCATTTAGCAAGAACAACAAAGCATATAAGTGACCCATTAAAAGGATCGGCAGCAAAACGAATAAATATATTTATTCATGTAATTAATACTGCATAACTATTCAAAATGTACCAGCTCATCTTTCTTTACCGTAACTGGCATTCTATGCTGATTAAAGAATCTATCGAAATATTCATTCCATTGGGAATGTGATAGAGTTAAATCTATGAACTTGGGGTAACTTCCTTCAAATTTTCCAAACCTAGCATGACCTTCACCATAGATTTCTGGGTCCACATCTCTATAATACTTCAAACAGGCAAACCTATCCAGTTGTTGGGTGGCTACATATTCAATCCTTTCGTTAAATCCCCTGTACTTGATTTTAAAGATGAACCTACCATTTTTTTCCAATGAGATATACTCAACATCAATTCTCTCAATTAAGTTTTTTACAGCATCTTTAATGGCTTCAAAACTCATATTCAAATCAAATCCATCGATGGTTTTATTTACCCTTGAAATAGCCAAACCATGGTCATAATCTT
>CAZAPO010000051.1:0-26813 GCA_964487005.1 uncultured Flavobacteriaceae bacterium | reverse complement strand
CCCAGAACGAAGAAGGGGTGATTTCTACTATAAACGATTACTCAATTGAGGCCGTTGATTTTAATCCAAATGGCATCAAGCTGGTGACCATTGATAATACCGTAATGATGGAATTTGACGGCAATGTATCTTTTTTAAAATTCGAGATCATTAATAGAAAAGGTGAGATGTTGTTAACAAAAAAGGATGTAGATGTTAGACGCTCGCAGTTAAGTATTGCAAATTTAAGTAAAGGTACTTACTACATTAGAGTATTTAAAGATGACGTAAAAGATCTTCTTAAGTTTTCTAAAGATTAAAACTGTCGTATTTTTGTCATATGACAGAGCAAGAACTCGAACAATTAAGATATCCAATCGGTCAATTTAAATGTCCAGAGGAAATTACACCAATTCATATTGAAACATGGATTGATACTTTGGCTAATTTCCCTACACGTCTTGCTACTTTAGTACAATCACTTAGTGATGAACAATTAGACACACCCTACAGACCTGATGGATGGACTATAAGACAAGTTGTGCACCATGTGGCCGACAGTCATCATCACAGTTATATAAGATTTAAATGGGCACTTACCGAAGATAATCCCATTATAAAGTATTATTTTGAGCATCTATGGGCCGAATTAGATGACTCTAAATATGCCCCAATACAAATGTCTTTAGATCATTTAAAAGTGGTTCATTATAAATTGGTGTATTTATTAAATCGATTAAATAATGAAGATTTAAATAGAACCTTTATTCATCCAGAACACAATGAGGAAGTACCACTAAATAAGAATATTGGTATATACGCATGGCATTGTAATCATCATTATGCACATATTGAAAGTTTGATTCTAAGAGAAGGCTGGATAAATTAAATTAATTCCTTTTTAAAGCAAACACTGTTTTCTATACCCTGGTATTGTCCGTAATTTGGAATTATTTGGTATTTGTTCTTTTGGTAAAGTGCTATAGCTTCAGGTTGTCTTTTACCAGTTTCTAATACAGTATTGGTGAATCCAAGTTCTTTTGCCCACTCTTCTAACGCTATTAAAACTTGCGTTGCGATTCCTCGACCTCTTGCATCATTACAAGTGTACATGCGCTTTACTTCGGCAGAGTTGTCATCAAATTTTTTAATTGCACCACATGCAATAGCCCTATTAGATTCATACAAAATTAAAGCATGATTTAATACATCAATGTTATTAAATTGATGGTAAAACTCGTGATCATCTCCGTCACGCTCTGCAAGTTCTTTATCTAATAAGCATACCAGATCAATAAAATCTTTATTTGCAGAATTAGTTCTTACAATTAACATCTTATTTCCACTTAATATTACATCCTATACTAGGCATTTGTGGTTCCTTATTTTCAACTCCTTGTAACAAACAATTTAGTGCATGCTTTAAATCATTACCAGTCACCGGAATACCATTTCCGGGTCTACTTTTATCAATTTGCCCTCTATAAACTAACGTATCATTGCCATTAAATACATAGATGTCTGGGGTGCAAGCAGCATCGTAGGCTCGCGCTATTTCTTGAGTTTCATCAAATAAATACGGAAATGGATACCCAACAGTTTGAGCATGAATTTTCATATTCACAGGAGAGTCTTGTGGATAATTAATCACATCGTTGCTAGAAATAGCAACAAATCCAATGCCCTTATCTTGGTATGAATTTGCAATTTCAACCAGTATGTTATTTACGTGAATAACAAATGGACAATGATTACAGATAAACATAACAACAGTTCCAGAAACGCCCCTAATATCATTGAAATCTTTATGTGTGTTTGAGATAGTATCTGGCAATTTAAAAGAAGGGGCTGATGTCCCTAAAGGAAGCATGTTTGAAGGTGTTCTTGCCATGAAGTATATTTTTATATTCAAAAATAAGGAACCTTCGTCTCGAAAGCAATGTAAATTAAAATTTATATCTTCCCTTTTTAACTAACCAATGTATAAATGGCTAACACTATTACTTTTGAAGATTTTACCATAGTTGACCTTAGAGTAGGGACCATAGTTGAAGTAAACGATTTTCCGGCAGCTAGAAACCCGGCATATCAGTTAACTATTGATTTTGGCGATCTTGGAATCAAAAAATCTTCAGCCCAAATAACAACTTTATATACCAAGGAAGAATTAATTAATAGGCAGATTGTTGCAACAGTTAATTTTCCAAAAAAGCAGATCGCCAATTTTATGAGTGAGTGTCTGGTCATGGGAGCAGTTGATGGTAAGGATGTTATTTTATTAAAACCAGAGCATCGTGTAAAAAATGGTACTTCAGTAGCTTAGTATGCAACAACTTGATGGTGTTAAAATAAATTTTGACAGTGACGGCTTATGGGTCTTAAATATCGCATTAGCCGTTGTTATGTTTGGTGTGGCACTAGGTATCACCCTAGACGATTTTAAACGTTTGTTAAAACAACCAAAGCTTGTTTTGTTAGGTGTATTGTCTCAATTTGTTTTACTCCCATTTGTAACCTTTCTAGTGATACTAATTCTTAAACCGCAGCCAAGTATTGCCTTGGGGATGATGATGGTTGCTGCTTGCCCTGGTGGTAATATCTCAAATTTTATGACGCATTTAGCAAAAGGGAATACAGCATTATCGGTTACTTTAACAGCCTTTGCTACGTTTTTAGCTATATTTATGACGCCTTTAAATTTTCAACTTTATGGAAATTTATATGCACCAACCGCCGAGATATTAAAAACTGTATCATTAGATCCAATAGCGTTATTTAAAGTTGTAGGTATAATTCTTGGTATTCCTTTAATTTTAGGAATGAGCTTACGCATGAGAAATGAAGCATTGGCAGGTAGGTTGTCCAGAATATTAAAACCATTATCAATAGTAGTTTTTATAGCTATTGTTATCATTGCTTTTTCTAATAACTTAGACATTTTTAATGAGTATGTGCATCATGTTTTGGCAATTGGAATTGGACATAATTTATTAGCCTTATTTCTTGGGTTTATGATAGCCAGAATATTTAAACTTTCTTTTAGAGATCAAAAGACCTTGGCTATTGAAACAGGAATTCAGAACTCTGGGTTAGGATTGTTACTAATTTTTACCTTTTTTAATGGGTTGGGTGGAATGGCAATATTGGCGGCATTTTGGGGTATTTGGCATATTATTTCTGGTTTAATATTAGCAACCCTGTGGTCGAAAAAATAAGGAAACTTGAAAAAACTCTGGTTACATACGGTTAGAACATATTTAAGAATAGGTATGGTCTTTTATTTTAGAAAATTGGAGGTTCATGGTGTAGCTAATGTTCCAAAGGATAAACCGGTGCTGTTTCTAGCAAATCATCAGAACGCTTTGTTAGATGCCTTACTTATTGCTGGTAAATGTGGACGATTTTCATACTTCTTAACACGTGCTGCAGTTTTTAAAAAAAGTTTGGTGAGTAAAATTTTGAAGAGTTTGCAAATGCTACCCGTATATAGAATTAGAGATGGATGGAATACACTTACTAATAACAATGCAATTTTTGAAACCTGTTCTAATTTGCTTTCCAAGAATGAAGCAGTCGTGATTTTTCCCGAAGGAAGTCATAACCTTGTTAGAAGGGTTAGACCGTTAAGCAAGGGGTTTACACGAATTGTCTTTGATACACTCGAAAAATATCCAGATCTAGATTTAAAATTGGTACCAGTAGGATTAAATTTTATTGATGCGACAAGGTACCCTGACAGTACAGCTATATTTTTTGGAGAACCAATTGATGCGAAAGACTTTATCAATATGAATAGAGCAGAAGGAGTGATTACACTTAAAAAGAAAGTACATGCAGAACTTGCAAAGCTCACCACACATATTCATGAAGAAAACTACAGCCAAAAATTACAATTTCTCTTTGATTATAATATTGATTTGCTTGATCCATCTAAAGCAAATGACTGTTTAGAAAATAATTTTGAAAACTGTATTGCACCCACTAAAACAAAGCGTTTGGTTTTTAAAAAACTAACAAAGACATTGCTGATACTCAATTTATTTATTCCATATTTAGTTTGGAAAATTGGTGTGCAACCAAAGGTTAAAGAACCTGAGTTTATTTCTACATTCAGATTTGCAATTGCACTAACTTTAGTACCCATCTATTTAATAATTATTACAGTTCTTATAGGTTTTGCGTTTGGTGCAATTATGGGATGGGCTTATTTAGCATTAAGCTTATTACTCGCACTACTAACAGTAAGGGTATAAAAAAACCGCTAATAATTAGCGGTTTTCTATTAAATATCTTCAAAATTTACATCAGTAAAACTTTCGGGTGAAGTATGTGCCTCTGTTTCTGAATTATAATCTTCCTTTTTATAATCTTTCTGATGGCGTTCACTAATTACTTCTTCACCTTTTTCATCAATAATATAATCTGTCATTTCTTGCAAAATACTATTGAACTCAGAAAAATCTTCTTTGTATAAATAGATCTTATGTTTCTTATAGTGAAAAGATCCGTCATCGTTAGTAAACTTTTTGCTTTCAGTAATAGTTAAATAATAATCTCCAGCTTTAGTGGCTCTAACATCAAAAAAATATGTTCTTCTACCAGCGCGTAAAACTTTTGAAAAAATTTCCTCTTTCTCCATCATTTCATTGTTACTCATAGTTGTGCAGTTAAGTTTAAAATTAAAAATATGCTATTCCAAAAATCTAAAAAAAAAGCATAGCAACCAACTAAATAAGAAAAATCTTTTGATTTGTCACTACTTAGTTTTCTTACAGATTTTTAATCTCAAAATAATTAATTTGAATCTGATGTTGAATCTAACGATTCTGAAAGCTGCTTTAAATACAATTCTTTATAATAACCATCGTGGCTAATTAATTGATCATGAGTCCCTTCTTGAATCACTTCTCCTTCATCTAAAACAAGAATATAGTCAGCATTTTTTGCAGAAGAAATACGATGACTCACAATAATGGTAGTTTTACCGGCAGAGACTCTTCCTAAATTATTTAAAATTTGCTCTTCGGTTTCGGTATCAACAGCAGACAAACAATCATCTAAAAGAAGAATATTAGGGTTTTTAATTATTGCTCTGGCAATTGAAACGCGTTGTTTTTGGCCGCCAGAAAGTGTGATACCTCTTTCACCCAAAACAGTGTCATAACCATTTGCAAAATTTATGATGTTTTCATGAACAACAGCATCTTTGGCTGCATTAAAAACGTCAGCGTCTTTAGCGTGAATAGACCCAAATTTGATGTTGTTTTTAATGGTATCTGAGAACAAAAATGCATCCTGTGGAACAAAACCAATACTGCTTCTTAAACTATTTAAATTAATTTGGTGAATTGGAATACCGTCAATTTTAACATGACCACTATCAACATCATACAATCTTCCAATTAGGTCTAAAATAGTTGATTTGCCAGATCCAGTCTTTCCAATGATAGCAAGGGTTTTACCTTTATCAATTTTAAAACTAAGCCCTTTTAACGCCTTGATATTGGTGTCGGTGTAAGTAAATGAAACATTGTCAAATTCAATTGTTCCATCTATTTCAGAAGGTAAGTTATTTAAATTCTTTATTTCAGGTTCTTCTTTTAAGAACTCGTTGATGCGCTTTTGAGAGGCCTCGGCTTGTTGAACAATAGAAGTTACCCATCCTAAAGTTGCAACAGGCCAGGTTAGCATATTTACATAAATTATAAATTCAGCAATGATTCCAATACTTTCAATTTCACCATTAATATATTGTAATCCACCAACGTAAATTACCAATAAATTGCTTGCGCCAATAAGCAGTATCATCAATGGGAAAAACAGGGCTTGAACCTTTGTTAAATCAATTTGTTTCTGCCTGTTTTCTGATGAAAGTACTTCAAAATCGTGATTGGTCAACCCTTCAATACTATAGGCTTTAATTACTGAAATACCGCTAAATGACTCTTGCGCATATGTGGAAAGCTTCGATAAATATTCTTGCACTATAGTACTGCGCTTGTGAATCTCTTTACTTAAGAAATAGATTAATGCAGATAAAACAGGCAACGGTATTATTGTATAAAAGGTTAGCTTCGGAGATTGATTGTACATATAAATAAATGCAACAACTATTAAAGTAATCATGTTTAACGAATACATGATTGCAGGACCAGCATACATACGGACTTTAGAAACATCTTCCGTGATTCTATTCATTAAATCTCCGGTACGATTACTTTTATAAAAATTAAGTGACAATCTTTGGTATTGTTGATATATTTCATTTTTTAGATCAAACTCAATGTATCTGGAAACATTAATTATAGTTTGCCTCATTAAAAATGTAAATCCACCCGCAACTAGAGCTGCCCCAATCAGGTAAAGTATATTGATGAAAAGTTCTTTCTGAAAAACATCATTTGCAATTTCACCATTTAATCGATTGGAAATCACATCTATAGATAGACCTATCAATCTTGGTGTGAACAGCGCAAATATTTTAGCCGAAACAGTAATAACGACACCAAATAGTATGCGATATCGATATTTGTAAAAGTATTTATTTAAATGTTGTAACTCTTTCATTAATTTTTTCTGTTCAATCGTCCTGTTGTAACAGTCGTCAAAGATATAAAAAAGTAGTCCTAAGTATTTGTTAACTTATCTATATGTGCGAAATAAAGTTTTGATTTAGATTGAGAAGCAAAAAACAGTAAACTAACTCAGTTCATTTTTAAAATAATGTTATTTTTGCCTCGCAGATTTTTTTGGTAATTTTAAAATAAAACGTTCTTTAAAATGCTTAACAGAAGACATATTCGGATTAAGGTAATGCAAGTTATTTACGCTTTTAGTCAGGGAGAAGCCGATGATATAAAGAAGAATGAAAAATTCTTGTTGCAAAGCATGGGGAATATGTACAATTTGTACCTCTTAATTCTTTCACTATTGATCGAGGTGCAAAAAAAAGCCGAAGACTACCAAAAAAAGGTACAGCAGAAACACTTAGCGACTCAAGAAGACAGAAATCCAAATAGAAAATTTGTGAACAATGAACTCTTATTAATGCTGCGACATAATAAGATGCTTAGCGAGAAGTTGAAATCTGAAAAGATTAACAATTGGGAATTAGACAGCGAATATGTTGAGGTTATATTTAGATCACTCTTAGATAGCGAGATCTATAAAGATTATATGGCTACAAAGGTATCAACCTTTAAGGAGGATAAAATGTTTGTAATTGATTTGTTTAAAGAGATAATTGCTCCAAACGAAAAGCTATACGATTATTTAGAAGATAAAAATATTACATGGCTTGATGATCTTCCCGTTATCAACACGGCTATTGTCAAGCTTTTGCGAAAAACTAATCCAACAACAGCGCAAGGTCATTTTTTGCCTCAGTTATTAAAAGATGACGAAGATCGAGTTTTTGGTCTTGATTTATTGAAGAAAACTGTACTTAACCAAATAGCATTGAGTAAAGAAATAGAAGGTAAAACAGCAAATTGGGATAAAGACAGAATTGCAAACATCGATTTTGTATTGCTGCAAATGGCCATTTCAGAATTTCAAAACTTTCCATCAATACCAGTTAAGGTAACCATCAATGAGTATTTAGAAATAGCAAAAGAATACTCTACACCAAAAAGTAGTGTTTTTATAAATGGTATTTTGGACAAATTGGTTAAAGAATATACTGATAAAGGAACGTTAAATAAGGTAGGGCGCGGACTGATGTAATGAAAATTTAGTACATTTATGGCCGAAATAACCGAATTAAGTTTAAAAATAACCCAACGTTTATCTGAATAAACAATTAAAATGAAAAGTATGAAAAAAGTAATTTTAGGTTTAGGTGCCTTATGTATGGTAGCTTTTACTTCGTGTAAAGAAGATGCTACAAGTAAGATTAAGTCTGAAAATGTTAGTCAAGCAGCTGAAAGAGATGCTGTTTCAGGAGATTTTCCAGTATTAACATTTGACAAAAAAGAGCATGATTTTGGAGAAATAGAAAATGGAACTCCAGTTGAAACCGTATTTACATATACAAATACAGGTAAGGCGCCATTAGTAATCTCTGATATTAAAAGTACTTGTGGATGTACTGTGCCACAAGATTGGAGTAGAGAGCCATTAGAGCCAGGAGCTTCATCTAAGTTTACAGTTAAGTTTAATGGTAAAGGAGCAAATAAAGTTTCTAAAACGGTAACTGTTACTGCTAATACAGAGCTTGGTACAGAAACTGTTAAGATTTCTGCTTTTATTAAGCCAGACCCTAATGCTAGAGTTACTCCTCAAGCTCAAATTAATTAATAATAATTAGTTTAATTAAGAACTTTTAATGGAAGCATTAGGACCTTATTTTCCTTTCATTGCAATGTTTGCGGTGGTATACTTTTTTATGATTGCACCACAAATGAAAAGAGCTAAACAAGAAAGGAAATTTGCTGCAGAATTAAAGCGTGGCGATAAAGTAATTACTAAAAGTGGTATGCATGGTAAAGTAGTTGAATTAACAGATACCAACTGTGTGATTGAAACATCAGCAGGTAAGATCAAGTTTGAACGATCTGCCATATCCATGGAAATGAGTAAGAAACTCAATCAGCCAGCAAAAAAATAAAAAAAAGGCTTCCAAATAGGAAGCCTTTTTTTATAAACGCTCTTGGAACTAACAATTCTTGTATTTATCATGTAATCCAATGCCTTGAATAATCATTGGTTTTATTTTCTCTAATCTACTGTGTTTAGTTGCCTCGCGTTTAGCCGAAGCGATGTGCTCACAGTATTCACGTTGCTTATAAGGAGTTAAGCTTTTAAAAGCAGCTTCAAGTACAGAATTAGCATTAAACGCTACCTTCAATTCATCTGGTACTATCGTTTCTTTTTTACTCCTATCAGGCTTTACTTCTTTACCTGCTTTTTGATTGGCAATGGCCTCTTTTACATAGCGTAGCAAGACATTATTATCTATTTCATCGATGGAAGAAAAATTAAGCTGTCTCATGGCTTTGGTTTTTCCCTCTTGTGCATTTCTTAGTATGCCGAGTTCATCTTTTAAGAATACACCTTGGAAAAACCAAACCCCAAAATGCTCTTTAAATGCACCAATACCGCAGACATTTTTTCCATTTATTGTATAGGTTGGGATGCTCCATTTCAAGGTTTCTTCCAATTCAGTTTGCAATAATACATCACGTAATTGAGCCAGTGCATCAGACCATTTTTCGTTGGTTTCAATATATTCTTCTACAGAACTAACTTTTTTCATAAGTACATTTTTAAAATTACCAGATTCCGGCATATTGTAAATCATTACCAGAATGATCCTTAAGATAATCAAATTTTAATTTCATGATCTGACGAATATGCAAATAATCATGTGCTAACCAATTATCTAGGTAGTGCTTGGCACTAGTCTCACCAAGCTTTGGATGCAGATAAAAATTATCCCATTTAGGTTCGTTTAATTCACCTAACCAAACAATTGAAGATTTTCTTTCTTTAATAAAATTAGCCAATACCTCGGCATACTCTTGCTCCATATACTTATGTTCAATAACCCAATTTAACGGATTAAACTGCGGTGGCAATTTACCAGGTTTTTCAAGGCACCATTGGGTTCTAAATCTAAAATCAAGACGTTCTTCATCATACAAATGACAAACAATCTCTAAAAGACACCATTTGTCTGCCCTAGGTTTCCAACGTATAAACTTTTCATCAACATCCTTAAGAATCTGTTCATAGATGCTTAAGTTTTTTTCTAGTTGGTTTATAACGTAGTTTATCATTTTTTATAGCGTTCTTGGGTAAGCTCTGCAATTTTGCAAATCACTTCTGTTGCTTTTAAAATACTTTCAACCGGAACATATTCGTAGCGACCATGAAAGTTATGACCTCCTGCAAAAATATTAGGACATGGTAACCCCATATAACTTAATTGAGAGCCATCAGTACCGCCTCGAATAGCTTTAATTAAAGGTTTAATATGTAATGCTTTCATTGCATTTGCGGCAATATCAACTATATGCATAACAGGAGCTACCTTTTCTTTCATGTTATAATATTGATCGTTTATTTCGGTTTCAACAATAGTGCTATTATATTTTTGATTGATGTCATCGGCTGTTTTTTGAACACGTTCTTTTCGAGCTTCAAATTTTTCACGATCATGGTCTCTAATAATGTATTGTAAAATAGTTTCTTCAACTTTTCCATTCATCTGATACAAATGATAAAAACCTTCATAACCTTCAGTATGTTCAGGGGTTTCCTCTTTTGGTAAATTATGTATAAACTCTGATGCATAATACATAGAGTTTACCATTTTATTTTTTGCATACCCAGGATGTACAATCTTTCCTTTAAACGTAAGTTTAGCTCCAGCGGCGTTAAAATTTTCATACTCTAATTCACCTACCTGGCTGCCATCCATGGTATAAGCCCATTGGGCATTAAACTTCTGAACATCAAATTTATGAGCACCTCTACCTATTTCTTCATCTGGCGTGAACCCAACTCTAATGGTCCCATGCTTAATCTCTGGATGTTGAATTAAGTATTCCATCGCACTTACAATCTCACAAATACCAGCTTTATCATCAGCACCTAATAAGGTGGTTCCGTCGGTAGTAATAATAGTTTGCCCTTTATATAGCAAAAGATCTTCAAAATAGTCAGGTGAAAGCACGATGTTTTCTTCTTGATTTAGAACAATGTCACTCCCGTCATAGTTTTCAATTATTTGTGGATTTACATTTGCACCAGTAAAATCTGGTGAAGTATCAAAATGAGCAATAAAACCAATAGTTGGTACATCATGATCAACATTACTAGGAAGCGTGGCCATAATATAAGCGTTGTCATCAATACTTACATCATGCATACCAATAGATTTTAGTTCATTAGCTAGTTTATTGGCCAGATCCCATTGCTTTTTAGTACTTGGTGTGGTCTGACTATTAGGGTCACTTTCAGTGTCAATTTTCACGTAACTAATAAATCTATCTATAATGTGCTGTCTATTTAACATGGATAATTGGTTTATTCAAAAATAGATAACACCATAGTAAAGCACAAGCTTAAAAATGTTTCTTTTTTTATGGCTGAAATTAATGTATTTTTGCATGCAAATTATTGCTGATGTACAAACTGTTAATTCGCCCAATCTTGTTTTGTTTCGATCCAGAAAAAGTACATCATTTCACTTTTTCACTTATTAAATTCCTGGCTAAAATACCATTGATACCTGCATTATTAAGATGGATGTATAAAGTGGAAAACCCTTCATTAGAACGAAAACTATTTGGACTAACATTCAAGAATCCGGTTGGACTCGCAGCTGGTTTTGACAAAAACGCCATACTCTATAATGAGTTAGCCGATTTTGGTTTTGGTTTCGTAGAAATTGGAACAGTAACACCAAAGGGTCAGGTAGGTAACCCTAAAAAGAGATTATTTCGTTTAAAAGCAGACCAAGGAATAATTAACCGAATGGGATTTAATAATGAAGGATTGGAGGCAGCTGTTAAGCAGTTGAAGAAAAATAAAGGAAAGGTGATTATTGGCGGTAATATTGGTAAAAACACCAATACGAAACCAGAAGATTATACCAATGATTACCTAGAATGCTTTAAAGAATTACATCCGTATGTTGATTACTTTGTGCTAAACGTAAGTTGCCCAAATGTAGGCAGCCATGCCAAATTAACCGATAAAGATTATTTAGAAGAATTAATAGGGGCTGTACAAACCTTAAACAATGCTGAAAAAATTAAAAGACCCATTTTATTAAAAATAGCTCCAGATCTTAACACCATTCAATTAGATGAAATAATTGAGTTGGTCGAGAAGACCAAAATAGATGGTGTCATTGCATCAAATACATCAATAACTCGTGAAAACTTAAAAACTTCAAAGTCACGAATTGAGGACATTGGCAATGGTGGTTTAAGTGGACAACCCATAAAAGATAAAAGTACTCAGGTAATTAGGTATTTGGCAGATAAGAGTAATAAAGCGTTTCCAATAATTGGAGTGGGAGGTATACATTCTTCTCAAGATGCACTTGATAAAATAAAAGCCGGTGCAGACCTAGTTCAGGTCTACACAGGATTTATCTATGAAGGCCCTAGACTTATTAGGGCCATTAATAAGGCAATTTTAAGATCTAATAAATAATTAATTATTGCTTTATAAAACGTTTGACAGTGGCTGATATTCCATCGTTTAATTGCAAGAAATAAGTCCCTGTTGATAGTCTTGACACATTAATTTGATTACTATTTACAACACCTTTTTGTACTTCTTGACCTAGAATTGTAACAATACTATAATCAAGATTATCATAATCTTTAACTAAAATATTAAGCTCGTCCGTGGTGCTCGGGTTCGGATAAATTTTCACATCATTTAAAGAGGTAAATTCGTCTGTTGATAATGCTGACGAAACAAACGTAAAAGTTATAGTTGCCATTTTGTTGCCATTAATTGGGAAACCAGTAATCATGGAAACCGGTACGGGAGCATTTGGACTATCGCCAGAAGTGTAATCTGTACCATCATCTGTACCTGCATCATAGGCAAACACATCCATGGTAAATGTATCCTTCCAGCCATTATTAACTGCTGGGTTGCCACTTCTTAGACTTAAACTATTTACAGCAATAAACCAGTCGGGGCTTGGTGCTACCATAGATACCAATGTAATTAAGGGAAAACTCTCACTAACGGTGATGTTCATATAGCCTGCCATAGAGTTATTACCAGCAAAAGGAGAAAACCCATCTTGAAGTAATTGATCAGCATCTCCAGATGATATCGCCGCATTAATTTCGTTTGTAATTTCTGTATTGTCACCGCGTTCAGCAACATCTTTTATTCCCAAGGTGGCGTTTGTACCAAGACTTACAAATTCATCGGCAGTGCTATGAGTGGCACCTATAAGATTAGACCAATGTGCACTTCCTGGAACCGATGTATGATCAGTTGAATTCCAGATAGTGGTAACAGAAATGTCGTATATAGCAATTGATTGTGCCTGTATTTGGATTGAAAACAGTAAGAAATAGGCAATAAGAATGGGGTAAATAGAAGTCGTAATTTTTTTCATAATGTTGGATTTTAACCTTTAGTTAGCAAAAATTAACATTCCTTACATATGACAATTAATATTCGGTACATTTACCTTACTTTTATTATCAATATGTCTAAGGAGATTAAAATCATTGAATGTCCGCGAGATGCGATGCAAGGAATTAAAGATTTTATTCCTACCAACCAAAAAGTACAGTATCTACAGTCTTTGTTGAGAGTAGGTTTTGATACCATAGATTTTGGAAGTTTTGTATCACCAAAGGCCATACCCCAAATGGCAGATACTGCTGAGGTACTATCAAAGCTCGATCTCTCACAAACCAGAAGTAAGTTATTAGCAATCGTGGCAAATGTAAGAGGTGCCAACGATGCAAGCGTACATAAGGAGATTGATTATCTTGGTTTCCCTTTCTCAATTTCAGAAAATTTTCAAATGCGTAATACACACAAAACTATTGCACAATCTGTAATTGTTTTAGATGAAATATTAAATATTGCTGCCATAAATGGCAAGGAAGTGGTGGCGTATTTATCCATGGGTTTTGGAAATCCTTATGGAGATCCATGGAATGTTGAAATAGTAGCAGATTGGACAGAGCGATTAAGTAAAATGGGTGTCAAAATATTGTCGCTGAGTGATACCATTGGAAGCTCAACGCCAGAGATAATAGACTATTTATTTTCAAACTTAATTCCGGCCTACCCAAAAATTGAGTTTGGAGCACATTTACATACAACACCTTCGTCATGGTTCGAAAAAGTTGATGCAGCTTTTCAATCAGGTTGTAATCGTTTTGATGGTGCTATACAAGGGTTTGGGGGATGTCCTATGGCTAAAGATGAATTAACAGGTAACATGCCAACCGAAAAGTTACTGTCTTATTTTACTTCAAAAAAGGTTAATGATTTAAACGCCTTAAGTTTTGAAAGTGCTTATAATGAGGCGACTAAAATCTTCACTAAATACCATTAATTAACACAAGTAATTTTTATTTAAAATAAATCTAAATAAAGTTTGATTTTTTAATAATTGGGCTGTACATTTGCGCCATCATTTTTTCTACTATTTAAAAACAGTCTAAATAAAATTAATGAAAAGAGTTAACTTACTTATGATGATTTTTGTGTCTAGTTTTGGTTTCGCCCAAACTGTAAGTCAAGATACAACCGCCACCAAAAATCAACAAAAAAATGCAGCCCAAAATATATTAAGCGGTAATGGATCACAAAATGGAATTACCATTGGTGGATATGCAGAAATAGATTACAACCAACCAGAAGGTGCGAATGGTCAAATGGATGTCCATCGTCTGGTAATGCTTTTTGGGTATAAATTTAGTGATAGAGTACAGTTTGTTACAGAGATTGAGTACGAACATGTTAAGGAAGTTTATATCGAGCAAGCTTTTTTAAATTATAGTATTAGTGATAATTTTAATGTGCGTGGTGGTTTAATGCTCGTACCAATGGGTATTGTGAATGAATATCACGAACCAACAACCTTCAATGGCGTTGAAAGACCAAGTATGGACAAGAGCATTGTCCCAACAACCTGGAGAGAAATTGGAATAGGGGTTACGGGAAAGTTCGACGATGCTAATCTTCGATATCAGGCCTATATTTTTAACGGGTTTACCTCGGTAAATGGGACAAAAGTTCTAGGAGGTTCAAATGGATTAAGAAATGGGCGTCAGAAGGGAGCCGAATCTACCATTAATACACCAAATCTTTCAGCCAAGTTAGATTATTACGGAATTCAGGGTCTACGCCTGGGCTTGTCAGGATATTTTGGTCGTACCCAATCTGAAGACGGACTTCAAGAGATAGATGGCAATGATGTTGGAATATCAATGTTTGGATTAGATGCCCGTTATATTAGTAGAAGATTTTCGGCGAGAGGTCAATACATTCATGCATTGATTTCTGATTCAGATGCTTATAATACACTTAATAATGCCGACCTCGGTTCAGAGCTTAGAGGGTGGTATGCCGAGATGGCATATAATTTAATTCCACTAGGAAAAGAGCAAAGACTTGATGCGTTTGTAAGGTATGAGAATTATGATACCCACGCAGCAACCAAAGATGCTGGAATTTCTAGAAACTTGGCCTATAGTAGAAACGAATGGACCACAGGTTTGAGTTATCACGTGGCACAAGGTGCAGTAGTTAAAGCAGATTATCAAATTTTAGATAATGCTGTTATTGGGAATAAATCTAAAGGACAATTAAATTTTGGTTTTGGAGTTTGGTTCTAAAAATAATTAATTGTTTAGTTTCTTTTAAGGTTGAGGAGAGTTATATTTCCTTGGCCTTTTAAGGTTTATAAATAAAAGGATAAAATGGATTTTAAAAGACTTTTAATTTTATGTGGGTGCTTTGGGCTAGTTTCATTCAGCTTCCCAAAGAACATTCAAAAGAAGGTTAATAAAGAAGTGAAAACCGTTTTTGAAAT
This sequence comes from uncultured Flavobacteriaceae bacterium, assembly GCA_964487005.1. GTDB lineage: Bacteria > Bacteroidota > Bacteroidia > Flavobacteriales > Flavobacteriaceae > CAZAPO01. The sequence continues at coordinate 11,296 of CAZAPO010000051.1, read as the reverse complement.
TGAGCAGTTTACGTTAGAGGAATTTATAATTGAAGAGGGCATACATACCCAATTACCCGCAAAATTTGGAGATAATAATTTCTTTAAAATCATAAGTGCAGAGAATCAAATGGGCTATGCATATATTGCAAAAGCACCAAGTAAAACTGATTATTTTGACTATTTAGTGATCTTAGACAATGAACTCATAATTAGGGCTTCTAAAATATTAGCGTATAGAGAGGACTACGGTGGAGAAATTGGAAGCAAGCGATGGCTAAGACAACTTATAGGAAAAACATCAGACGATGAGTTGATTTACGGAGATAATATTGCGGCCATTTCGGGAGCAACCATTTCTGTAAGGTCAATGACCAATGCAATAAATAACCTGCTACTGTCAATTAAATCATTACAAGAAAAAGAAATTTTGCCATGAGGTTAAACGGGTTAATATATAAGCTTTCATCAGAAGTAAAGGTATTAATAGGCGCATTTATTATCGTTCTTAGTATAGGGTTTTATTCTGGGTTGCTTTTTGTTGGAGAAAATTCTTCAACCAATCCGTCTGGTATTGAAGAGCAATATTTAGGTAACGAAGATATTGAAGATGTTAAAGTGATGAAATTTAAGAAAAGCAAAAAAGAGATGCTAACCTTAGTTCATAACCATATTTTATCGATGTCAATTATTTTCTTTCTTTTAGGAGTTCTTGTTTGTCTTACCGATATAAAGAGAAAGTTAAAGTTATTTCTCATTATTGAACCCTTTATATCAGTTTTATTAACCTTTGGCGGCTTATATATTTTATGGTCTGGTGTTCTTTGGATGAAATATATTGTAATGCTATCAGGGATGTTAATGACACTTTGTTATACCCTTTCAATTGCAATAATTATGTATCAATTAACCCGAAAAAAAGAGCTTAAATAGAGTAATTCTAAATTTAGTATACTTAATAATTGAGCTATCTTTTTAAGTATCTTTAACAGCATAAATTTTTAGATATGAATCAAGCAATCGAAAAACTATTAAATGATCAAGTAAAGTATGAAGCAACAGCTTCAATGCAGTATTTAGCGATGGCCTCATGGGCCGATGCAAATGGATATAATGGCATTGCCGATTTCTTTTATGCACAGTCTGAAGAAGAGCGGATTCATATGACCAAACTCGTTAAGTTTATCAATGAGCGCAGTGGAAATGTTTCTGTGCCTGCACTAGATCAACCAAAAGCCGATTACAAGTCGTTGAATGAACTTTTTGAAGTTTTCTTGGAAAGTGAGATGTTTGTTACACAACAAATCAATCATATTATTTATGAATGTTTACAGCATAAAGATTATAATGTACACAATTTCATGCAATGGTATGTAACAGAGCAGTTAGAAGAAGAGGCAACGGCCCGAACCTTACTAGATAAGTTAAATATCATTGGTGATGATAAATCAGGTCATTATTTGTTTGATCGCGACATTAATATGATTGCCGCTGCGACCGAAGGACCAGAATAAAAAGTTTAACATATTTATAGTGAAGATTCCCTTTGAGGAATCTTTTTTTTGATTTATTTTTGCGCTTTATTTAGATTTATTAAAAATAAAAAATGACCGATTTTCAAGTAGCGCCCTGCATTATAATCTCTGCACCATGTGTGGCAGGAGACTGCGGAGAGAAAAAGAAAAAGTGCTGTAAGAAATACAAAAAAAAAGGCAAATCAAATTGTAAACGCTGCCCTAAAATCTAGGCAAGAGCTAAGGTGTCTTTGTTTTCAATCATGCTTATATAAATGGCGCCAGCTGTGGTTAATGTAAAATAGGCCAATAGCGTATAGCTTCCATACATCCAGTAGGTGTTAATACCAAACCAGTCACCACCAGATAAAATTAGATATGTACCGTACCCACAAAATACAAGTATAGCAATTAGCCCATATTTCTTTTGGTCCATTATAGCTGTATATCCAAATACACCAACAAAAACCATCATACCATAAAGTACCAATTGGTTGGCATCTAAATTGCCATAATTAAAAAACATGAAATACATTAACAAGGTTGTCACAATTAATTGAATTAATGACCAACTCACCATAAACTTAGATGCCTTTGTTGCATACTTTGTAAAGTTATAAGGGTCTTCAATAATTTGTGTTGGATACTTTTGTGCAACATCTTGTGGTCTCCACCCTGTAGGCATAAACCAAATTCGTAATTTATCAAACCAGCTAGAGGTGCGCCATGCGTCCTTCATTAAGCGCCATAGATGCTGAAAATTGATTAAAATTGGGTTCCAGGTATTTGCAGGTTTTAGTACACCGTAAACCGGAGGTACATCTTCCAATTCTTCTTGAAATGTTCCAAACATTCTATCCCAAACACAAAATATAGCCGCCAGATTTTTATCTATATATTCGTCATTAATAGCATGATGTACTCTGTGTTGTGATGGTGTAACAATGATATACTCTAAAAGTCCCAGTTTTCCAATATGTTTAGTATGATACCAAAACTGGGCAAATAAATGTAAAGGTGCCAGTACACCAATAACTTCGTTTGGAATTCCAAGAATAGCTGCGGGAATTAAAAATACAGGGTAGTAACCCAATAAATTGGAAATTGTTTGGCGTAAAGCACAGGCCAAATTAAATTCTTCGCTGCTATGGTGAATAACATGAATATTCCAGAAAAAATTCACTTTGTGACAAAGCCTATGATTCCAGTAACTTGCAAAATCAATGGCAATAAATGCCAGTACATAGACTAGCCAAGTAGTCTCAATACTAAACAATGCCAGGTGCTCTCTTAAAAACGGATACGATATAAGTACGACAATCAAACCCAGCGAATCTTTAATAATATTGGTCACTCCCGAACTTAAACTCGAGATTGTATCCATCATGTTGTGCGTTTGCTTCTTGGTAAAATGACCATAAGCAATTTCTATTAATACGAGAATAATAAAACCCGGGATGGCATAAAGTAAGGCATTAGCGTAGGCTTCCATAGCAAAACAAAATCAGTTAAAAATAAATATTTCTTATCACTTAAAAAAGCGCCCCAAAATTAAATAAACACATATTTCATCTAACAGGTTCATGAATCTTCACTTTAAGAGAATAAGTACATTTAAAATGAAATAAAATGTGTAGATTTGCATGCAATTAAAACGTCATTGCAATGATTTCACATCAAAACAAAATCGTAGGCGAAGGTCTTACTTACGACGATGTACTTTTAGTTCCAGCTTATTCACAAGTTTTACCAAGAGAAGTTAGTATTCAGAGTAAATTTAGTAGAAACATTAGTTTAAATGTTCCTATTATTTCTGCTGCCATGGATACAGTTACAGAAAGTAACATGGCCATTGCCATGGCACGCGAAGGAGGAATAGGAGTTCTACATAAAAATATGACTGCAGCACAGCAAGCCGCGAAAGTGCGCAAAGTAAAAAGAGCTGAGAGCGGAATGATCATTGATCCAGTTACCCTTCCTTTAACTGCAATAGTGAGGGATGCCAAACAAAATATGAAAGAACATAGCATTGGTGGTATTCCAGTTGTAGATGCAGAAGGAACATTAAAAGGGATTGTGACTAACCGAGACTTGCGTTTTGAAAAAAATAATGATAGGCCGATTACAGAAGTTATGACTAGTGAGCATTTAGTGACGGCCAAAGAAGGGACTTCATTACTAGATGCAGAAGAGATTTTACAGAAAAATAAAATTGAGAAATTACCGGTTGTAGATAACAATAATAAATTGGTTGGGTTAATCACGTTTAGAGATATTACAAAGCTTACCCAAAAACCAATTGCCAATAAAGATAAATATGGACGCTTACGGGTGGCTGCTGCCATTGGTGTAACTGGTGATGCAGTTGATCGCGCTCAAGCATTGGTAAAGGCTAGTGTAGATGCAATAGTTATTGATACAGCACATGGGCATACCCAAGGAGTAGTTGCCGTATTAAAAGAAGTAAAGGCTAAATTTCCAGATTTAGACGTAGTTGTTGGTAACATAGCAACAGCAGCGGCGGCAAAATATCTTGTAGAAGCTGGAGCAGATGCAGTAAAGGTAGGTATTGGACCAGGGTCAATTTGTACCACTAGGGTTGTTGCTGGGGTTGGATTCCCTCAATTGTCGGCTGTTATGGAAGTAGCAAATGCCATAAAAGGCACTGGAGTCCCAGTTATTGCAGATGGAGGAATTCGCTATACAGGAGATATACCAAAAGCCATTGCGGCAGGTGCAGATTGTGTAATGTTAGGATCTTTATTAGCAGGAACCAATGAATCACCTGGTGAGACCATTATTTATGAAGGAAGAAAATTTAAATCTTACAGAGGAATGGGGTCTGTAGAAGCAATGAAACAAGGTAGTAAAGACCGATATTTTCAAGATGTAGAGGACGATATAAAGAAATTGGTGCCAGAAGGAATTGTTGGTCGTGTACCATATAAAGGTGAATTATATGAAAGTATTCATCAGTTTGTAGGAGGCCTCAGAGCTGGAATGGGTTACTGTGGTGCTGGTAGTATTGAGCACTTAAAGGAGAATGCACAATTTGTTAAAATAACCTCTTCAGGAATAAGCGAGAGTCACCCTCATAATGTAACAATAACAAAGGAAGCACCTAATTATTCAAGACGCTAATTATTATGAACTCGCAATAGTTTCCAGGGCTTCCACTAAATAATCAATATCTTTTTTAGTGATAAAAATGGCAAATGAAATTCTTACACCATTTAGCCCGAAACTAGACATAGGTCGTGTATCTATGTGGTAATCTTGAGACAGAATATTTCTAACTTCCTGTACATTTTTACCCACTACCTCTAATGTTTGAATTGCGCAAGATAAGTCATCGTGCTCAGGAGTTTTAAGTTTGAATTTCGAATTATCTTTTACTTTATTTCTAAAGTAATGTTTGAGTTCATAAGAGCGTGCTGCAATTTTTTTATTTCCAATACTATTTTGAAAATCAACAGCAGTTCCTAGGCCTAGTAGTTCAGGAAGATTTCTTGTATTATAGTTTTCTAAACGTCTAATACTTTCATTTTTATGACCCTTACAAACAACTAAAGGTTTTAAATGATGCTGACTTTCTTTTTTTGCATAGAATAGACAGATGCCCTTAGGTGCAAACAACCATTTATGAGCACTAGCTGTATAAAAATCGCAACCCAATTCTTTAAGGTTAATACGAAACATACCAGGGGCTTGAGCGCCATCAACAGCTACCAAGATACCATGCTTTTTAGCCATATTTGAAACCTCTTTAACAGGAAGTATCATACCATTGGTGTTAATAACATGGCACATCGATATCACCTTGGTTCTAGGTGTAATAGCATCCTCATATACCTTAACAATCTCATCAACAGTTTTTGGTAGTAATGGAATTTTTGGTCTGACTAACTTAACACCTTTAGTCTCTTGCCATACCTGCCATGGGATAACACTACTTGTGTGTTCATGATCAATCAAAATGACTTCATCACCTGCCTCCAAATCAAAACTTCTTGCAATTAGATTCATACCTTCGGTAGTGTTGTGGGTGAGTGCAATTTCTTCGGCATCAACGGCAAAAAGGTTTGCTACTTTTGCTCGTACTTCTTCTTTTTCAATATCCCAACCACCCCACATATATTTTGAGGGAAAACTATCTAAAGTATCTCTAAATTTGTTTGTTGCTTTTCTTACCATTTCTGGAGCAGAACCCAATGAACCATTATTAAAATACCGCAGATTTGGAGCAAATTTAAATTGCGCTTTAACTTCTTCCCAAAAAGCTTCAGAATTATCGTTTGATTTTAAGAAAGTGAAAGAATTGTTTTCATGTGAACCTTTAAATGAAGATAAAACAACAGTACCAGCTACCCCAGTAAATAGTTGTTTTACAAAGGATCTTCTGTAATATTTTTTCATAAATAAAATGAGTTGATTGTTCTGCGCACTATTAGTTGTTGGCAACTGATGCACCGGTTTCAACAAAATTTTTGAAATCGACCATATAGGTCATCGATTGCTTTTTAAATGCACCAGGCATTAAAAATGCCATTACCTTCATCATAAAATTTCCAGGTTTGAATTCACTAATCGATGTCCATTTTGTATACCCATCGTTGGTAGACTCAAAGAAATTCTCTTGATGACTGTGCATTCCTTTAGCAGTATAGGTGGCGTGAAATTCATGAGGAAAATTACGCTTTGTAATGGTTTCAGTAAGATCAAATTCACGCTTTCCCATTTTATACTTCATTTGCATTTTGGCCCCTATTTCACCAGGAGTGCCAGAAATATGCTCAGTAGCAACCAAGCCTTTTTGCCAATGTTTCATGTTATCAACATTGTCTAACTTTTGAATAACTTCGTCAAGGGGCTTTTCAATGATTATGTCTATACTGTATTTCATAATGCTTACTGCCTATTGTTTTGATTAAAGATAGCTAGTTTTTTACAAACAAAAAATAAAGGATTTTAAACACTAATATTGATCAGGTTTCGTTAGCATCTTGGTACTTGTAATATCTATTATTTGTATTATTTTTGTTTGAATTAAAAAAGGCCCATTTTCTATGAGACGAAACATAATCTATTCCTGTATACTAGTAGTATTATTTTCATTTAGTGGGAGTGCACAGATTAATAGTGACGATGTTCTTTTTACCGTTGAGAACGATGCAGTTTTAGCCCAAGAGTTTATTAGAGTTTATAATAAGAATTTAGATTTAGTTCAAGACGAATCGCAAAAAGATATTGATGAATATTTAAAACTATATATTAATTATAAACTTAAGTTAGCAGAGGCGAGGTCGTTGGGATATCACGAAAAGGCAAGCTACGTAAATGAGCTTAATGGGTATAAAAAGCAACTTGCAAAGAATTACTTAACAGATAACGAAGTAACAGATGCCCTGGTTCGGGAAGCTTACGATAGAATAACTTCAGACGTATATGTGCAACATATATTACTAAGAATGGATCTCTCTGCAACCGATACAACCGCAACATATAATAAACTTGTAAGCTTAAAAGAACGATTAAAGAATGAAGATTTTAACGACTTGCAAAAAGAATTGCACGATGGTAAAAGAGTCTTTGTAGAAGATCTTGGTTATTTCTCGGCTTTTAAAATGGTGTATGAATTTGAGAACGTGGCCTTTACTACCCAAAAGGGAGAGGTTTCAAATCCTTTTAGAACGCAGTTTGGGTATCATATACTTAAAGTGTTAGATAATAGAAAATCACGAGGAGAAGTTACCGTTGGACATATCATGATATCAAATAACCAAAAAGATTCTTTGGTTGACCCAGAAAGTAGGATTAATGAAGTATATAAGCTACTTGAACAAGGTGCCGAGTTTGAATCGCTGGCAAAGCAGTTTTCTGAAGACAAAAGTTCGGCGGCTAAGGGAGGGAAATTAGAACCTTTTAAAGGAGGACAACTTAGTTCTTCTGTTTTTGAAGACGAAGCATTCGCACTACAAAATGTTGGTGATATATCTCAACCTTTTCCTACTGAGTTTGGGTGGCATATTGCCAAGCTATATAGCAAAAACCCAGTGGGTAGTTTTGATGAATTACAATACGATTTAAAAAACAGGGTAAGTAGAGATTCAAGATCAAAACTTATTAGTTCTTCAATGCAAAATAGATTACGTGAGAAGTACAATGTATCATCAATAAATCCGGCAAGAGATTATTTTGTGTCCATTATGACTGACGACTTTTATAATAGAAGATGGAAATTGCCACAAGATTTTAATAGGAGTAAAGAATTAACTAAAATTGGTACTAAAGAACTAAGATTTGGTGACTTCTCTACTTTTCTTATATCGCAACAAAAAAGTGTCAATAGAGGGAAATCACTTGAACAAATTATTGATGACTCATATCAAGCTTTTTTAAACAGAAACGTATTACTATATCACGAAGAAAACCTGGAAAACGATAATATAGAATTTGCAAATATTTTAAATGAATATAGAGAGGGTCTGCTGTTGTTTGATCTTATGGAAAATAAGATTTGGAATGTTGTGAAAGATGATACAGTTGGAATTGAACGCTATTTCCAAACAAATAAAGCTAAATACACGTGGCCGCAACGAATTGAAGCAACGGTGGCCACTTCACCAAATAAGAATAGTATTGAACAGGTAAAAAACCTATTGGAGCGAGGAGTAGGAGTACTAGAAATTAAGAATGAACTTAATAGTAAATCACAAAGTGTAATTTTTACTTCTGGTATCATGGACAATAGTCATCAGTCATTACCAAAGGGGTTAGATTTTAATGAAGGAATATCAAAAATATACCAACATAATGATGCATATTTTGTGGTAAATGTTACAAGAGTAATTCCAGAAAGTAATAAAACATTAACAGAAGCAAGAGGACAAATTGTAAGTGATTATCAAGTGCAAGTTGAGGAAGATTGGGTTGCATCATTATTTAAGAAGTATAAAGTAAGAGTTAACACCGAAGTATTAAACAAAGTTAAGAGCCAAATCAACAATTAGTGAGGAATTTGAGTTTCATATGTCTATTTTTTGTGATTTTACAATCATGCAGCTTTTTTAACCAGAAACAAAATGGTGAAGCAGTTGCACGCGTAAACGATACCTATTTGTATAAAAGTGATATTGAAGATTTAATAGACGAGAATACTTCAAAAGAAGACAGTACATTAAGAGTAAATAATTTTATTAATCAATGGGCAACAGAGCAATTACTCATAGATGGGGCCGAGTTAAACTTGTCTGAAGAAAAGCAAGAGGAGTTTAATGCATTGGTGAAACAATACAAAACAGAACTTTTTACAAAGGCATATTTAGAAGCATTGGTAAAGAGAAGTATAGATACATTAGTGAGTTTGGAGGAGGCAGAGGAAGTTTATCAAAGAAATAAAGAAACTTTCAAGCTTAACGAAGAATTAATAAAGTTTAGATACATTAATGTTAATGACAATAATGACGATTTAGAAGAAATCGAAGAACGATTCAAAAGGTTTGATTCTTTAGATAAAAAAGTGCTAGATTCTATAGCAATTCAGTTTCGTTCTTATTCGCTAAACGATTCAATTTGGATAAGAGTAAATCAGGCAGTTTTAAAAATTCCAGCAATAAATTCAGAAAATAGAGGGGAACTGTTAAAAAAATCTAATTTTATACAGCTTAAAGATTCATTAGGTTTATATTTGATGCAAGTTAACGACGTGTTGTTAAGAAACGAAAATGCACCTATTGAATTCGTTATGCCAACAATAAAACAAATCGTTATCAATAAACGAAAATTAGAGTTTATAAAAGAACTAGAAAAGGACATTACCAAAGATGCAATTAAAAACAAACAGTTTGAAATTTTTAACTAAACGAGGAGGCCTAGTTTTAGGGTTGATGCTATTTATTGGCTATAGTACTGCGGCACAAGAGATTATTGAAGAGAAAACAGAAGAGAAAAAAGTTGAAGACAAGGTTGTTGATGGACAGCGAATGAAGCTTGATGGGGTTGCTGCAGTTGTTGGTGATTATGTTGTTCTGGATTCTGATATTGACAAACGAATAGAACAAGCAAAGGCGGCTGGAGAGTCCTTAGAAGGAAGATCAAGATGTGAAATATTTGGATCACTGTTAGAAGAAAAACTCTATATGCACCAATCAATTCAAGACAGTTTAGAAATAAATGATGCAGAGATAAGATCATTTGTAGATAGACAGGTACAAGTGATGTCTCAGCAAATAGGAGGAATAGATAAACTAATTGAGTTTTACAAGAAATCGACTGAGCAAGAATTAAGAGACGAAATGTTTGAGTTGAATAAAGGTCAGAAAATGGTGCAACTCATGCAAGAAGAAGTAACAGGAGAGATTGAAGTTACGCCAGAAGAAGTTCGTCAATTTTATAATCGCGAATTGAAGGAAGATCCACCAATGTTTGGTACAGAATTAAGATTGGCCCAAATTGTTGTAATTCCAATACCATCTGCGGAAGAAGAACAAGAGGTGATCGATAGATTAAGAGGATTTAAGGCAGATATTTTAGATAACGGAAGTAGTTTTACAACAAAAGCGGTATTGTACTCAGAAGATACAGGCTCAAGAAGTAAAGGAGGAGCATATACACTTCATAGAAAACGACCACAAATGGTTAAAGAATTTCGCGATGTTGCATTTTCATTAGAAGAGGGTGAAATATCAGAACCGTTTAAAACAGATTATGGTTATCATATTATCCAACTAGATAAAATTAGAGGACAAGAGTATGATGTTCGCCATATTTTATTAAAACCAAAGGTTTCTGCCGATGCTATTAAGGCTGCAAAAGAAAAATTGGAAAATGCTAGAAAACGAATCGAGGCAGGTGAAATTAGTTTTGCAGATGCAGCACTAGAAGTTAGTGATGAGAAAGAAACAAAGTATGACGGAGGGCGATTTGTAAACCCTGAAACACAAGATTATACCTTCCCATTAACAAAAATTGATACCGATTTATACGTTCAGGTTCAAGACCTTCAAAACAATGAAATAAGTGGTATTATTCAAGAAAGTGATTTAATTAATCCAGTAAAGTTCAAAATAATCACCGTTACAGATCGCATAGAAGAGCATGAAGCAGATTTCGCAAAAGATTATTTAAAGATTAAACAACTGGCGCTTTATGATAAGCAACTTGAAGCTATTGGTAAATGGCAAGAAGAAACCATTAAAGATACCTATGTAAAAATTAATGGAGAGCATCGTGATTGCGATTTTCAAGCAAACTGGTTAAAAAAAGACGATAACTAGCCTATGTCTGACGTTGCTGCCATTAAACAATTAGTTGCCAAGTATAAAGACCTGCGTACCGAGATTGCAAAAGTAATCGTTGGACAAGACGAGGTAGTTAATCAAATATTAATCTCCATATTTTCGGGAGGGCATTCTTTACTTATTGGTGTTCCAGGACTGGCTAAAACCTTAATGGTAAATACTATAGCACAGGCACTAGGCTTAGATTTTAAGCGTATTCAATTTACACCAGACCTAATGCCTAGCGACATCTTAGGTAGTGAAATTCTTGATGAAGACAGACATTTTAAGTTTATCAAAGGTCCAATATTTGCAAATATTATATTGGCCGATGAGATAAATAGAACACCACCAAAGACACAAGCAGCATTGTTGGAAGCAATGCAAGAAAGAGCAGTAACTGTTGCTGGACATCATTATAAATTAGAATTACCATATTTTGTTTTAGCCACTCAAAACCCAATTGAGCAGGAAGGAACGTATCCGCTTCCCGAAGCACAATTAGACCGATTCATGTTTGCTATT
>CAZAPO010000050.1:0-3267 GCA_964487005.1 uncultured Flavobacteriaceae bacterium | reverse complement strand
AGTAAAATCTAGCGCCTCTGTTGTGTTTTTAAAGGTTGGGATATCAGGATTTGAAACAATGCTATCAATTTCTTGAAGCGTAATTTCAATAGCTCGTTCTATTGCTGGTTGGTAATCAGAAACATTGATTTTTTCAAACGGAGCTGTATTAAAATCTTGTAATAATGGGTTCATATATGAACACGAATTAATAGAGGTATCTTATTTTTTTACTCTTTCTGAGGCCTTTTCTACTTTAAGTTTTAAGCCTTCTTTGTAAGCAACAATTTTATCTAAAACGCATTTATCGGATGCACCGATAATTTGAGCGGCTAAAATTCCTGCATTTTTTGCTCCATCTAAAGCAACTGTTGCTACAGGAACTCCTCCAGGCATTTGAAGGATAGATAATACAGAATCCCAGCCATCTATTGAATTTCTACTCTTTACAGGAACTCCAATTACAGGTAAAGGAGATAAAGACGCAACCATACCTGGTAAATGTGCAGCACCTCCAGCACCTGCGATAATTACTTTTATTCCTCGAGTATGGGCGTTTTTTCCATAGTCAAACATTTTTTCTGGTGTACGATGAGCCGAAACAATATCTACTTCAACTTCAATATCGAATCCTTTTAAAATGTCGATCGCTTCTTGCATAATTGGAAGATCACTATTGCTTCCCATTATTATTCCTACTTGAGCCATATTATTTGCTAATTACTTTTATCTTTTTCTTTACGTCTGCTGCAATACTACGAGCTTCATTAATATCTTCATGAACAATAGTTACATGTCCCATTTTTCTAAAGGGGCGTGTTTGCTTTTTGCCATATATATGTGGAGTAACACCATCCATTTTCATGATATCCTCAATATTTTCATAAACCACATCTCCTTGATAACCCTCAGCTCCAACTAAGTTAACCATTATTCCACCAACTTTGCTTGCGGTGTTACCTAAGGGTAGGTCTAATATTGCTCTAACATGTTGTTCAAATTGAGAAGTATAGCTCGCTTCAATGGTATGATGCCCAGAATTATGAGGTCTAGGAGCGACTTCATTTATTAAAATCTCATCATCTTTAGTTTGAAACATCTCAACCGCTAGTAATCCAACGTGTTGAAACGCTTCAGATGTCTTTAAGGCAACCAGCTCTGCTTTTAAAGCAACATCTTTTGAGATTCTTGCTGGACATATAACATATTCAACCTGATTGGCTTCAGGATGAAATTCCATTTCAACAACTGGATAAACCTTAACTTTTCCTTCTTCATTTCTAGCAACAATGACCGAAAGTTCATTTTTAAATGGTACTAATTCTTCGGCAATACACTCTACATTAGGAAGATCATCGAGGTCGCTGTACGTACGAATGATTTTAACACCATTACCATCATATCCAAATTGAGCACTTTTCCATACAAAAGGAAAGTCTAAAACTTCATGATCTATAGCTGTTCTAATTTCATCTTTATAGGCATATCTTGAAAAAGGAGCAGTTGGTAAATTGTGATCAACGTAAAACAATTTTTGCTTTGCCTTATTCTGTATGGTTCTTAAGGTCTTTGCCGACGGATGAACCTTAATGCCATCTTTCTCTAGTTTCTCTAAGGCATCAACATTCACGTTTTCAATCTCAATGGTGAGCACATCTACTTTTTTGCCAAAGTTATATACGGTCTCAAAATCCATAAGATCACCTTGATAAAATTCATTGCAAGCAATTTTACACGGGGCATCACTGCTCGGGTCCAGCACGCATGTGTAAATATCATACTTGCGTGTCTCATTGAGCATCATCTTACCCAATTGACCACCACCAAGAATACCTAATTTGAAATTAGAGGAAAAGTAGTTCATTTTAGAAGTTTCGTTCAAAATGCGTGTATTAAAGTGCAAAAATACATTTAAAATTGAAACTGTTTTAAAAAACTTCAAGCTTCAAAGCTTCTGTCTTCAAACTAAATAAATTATCTTTGCGTCTTTCTAAAAATGTTAAGTTGATAAAGCTTCACGATAAATACTTCAAACCTTTTATTTCTGCGCAAGAAATTGATGATGCCGTTACCAGAATGGTAGAAGATATTGCCGCAGATATGGGTGATGAGATTCCAGTATTTGTTGGTATTCTTAATGGGTCCTTTATGTTTGCTAGTGACTTTGTTAAGAAGTACCCAAAGCCTTGTGAAATAACATTTATCAAGCTTGCCTCATACGAAGGTGTTAAGTCTACAGAAGATATTCAGCGTTTAATAGGATTAACGCAAGACCTCACTGGTAGAACTGTAGTTATTTTAGAAGACATTATTGATTCTGGAAACACGCTTGAAGAAGTACATAGAATATTTAAGAATGAAAAAGTAGCATCATTACAAATTGCTACGCTATTCTATAAACCTGAGGCTTACAAAAAAGATTATAAATTACATTACGTAGGTATAGAGATTCCAAATAAGTTCATTGTTGGTTATGGATTAGATTATGATGGACTAGGAAGGGATATACCAGAAGTTTACCAAATTATGACAACCCAACACATGACAAATTTAGTGCTTTTTGGCCCTCCAGGAGCGGGGAAAGGAACACAGGCAGAATTCTTAAAACAGAAGTATAATCTTATACATATTTCAACAGGAGATGTATTTAGATTTAACATTAAAAACGAAACTGCTTTAGGTACGTTGGCTAAATCTTATATGGATAAAGGTGAATTGGTGCCAGATGAAGTAACAATTAAAATGTTGAATGCCGAAGTTGAAAAGAATGCAGATGCCAAAGGATTTATTTTTGATGGTTTTCCAAGAACAGATGCCCAAGCAAAAGCATTGGATAATTTGATGGACTCAAAAGATTCAGGTATTAATGCGATGATTGCTTTAGAAGTAGACGATGAAGTACTTGTTGGTAGGCTTTTAGAGCGCGGAAAAACTAGTGGTAGGGCAGATGATGCCGATGAATCTATAATTAGAAATAGAATTAAAGAGTATTACAATAAAACAGCTGTTTTGAAAGATTACTATACAGCTCAAAACAAGTATTTTGGTGTAGACGGAGTAGGTACAATTGATGAAATTACCGTTCGATTAAGTAAGGTGATTGATGCTTTGTAAGCACTAGTCTCAAATAAAATAATTAATTTGATTCCTGCTTAGGCAGGATTCTTAATATAATAACATGACTGAAGGTAATTTTGTAGACTACGTTAAAATATACGCTGCTTCTGGTAATGGAGGCAAGGGGTCTGTACACCTACACCGAGAAAAATATATTACCAAAGGAGGTCC
>CAZAPO010000049.1:0-10729 GCA_964487005.1 uncultured Flavobacteriaceae bacterium | reverse complement strand
ATTAAACTCATAATTACTAAAGGCTACATCACTTTTTGCAACTTTAGTAGTTAATATTTTGGCGCGTTGATTTTCATCTGAAACGGCATAAAAAACAGCAACTTCATTAGGGATGTCATTAATTTCTTGATAGGGTAGTAGCATCCCTATTTTGGCATTGATAGCATAGTTAGACACCTCATGACTTAAATTAAGCACGTCAGACGTAGGATGGCAGTACTGACCATTTTGCCATTGTTTTTTAAATGTATTATCTACAATGGCCATATCTCGCATGGCCACCCAACCTTTGTAGTATGGACTTACCACATAGCACCACTGCTTATCTTTGCTGGTATGAACCATTAATACTGGTGTATTGGCCCATAAATTAGTTTCTTGAAAATAATCAAATGGATAACCCTCTCCAGCTTTAGAATATTTGTCAAAACCAGGTTTTATAGTAGGTATTCTGCGTAAATCGGTATGTGCAATAACAATTCCGTGTTTCAGGAAATTTGGAAACGCATCTACATTGGCATTATCGACAATAGCTAAACGTTGTGCTTTTGAATGTGGTTTTTTATTTTCACCATACCAGGCGTCATCATTGAGATATTGTTCGAGATATGAGGTGTCTTTACCGGCAAATTGGGTTAGAGAATTAAGTAACTCCTTCGTATTTGATTGCCATGGTAAAAAGAAATTATTCTCAAAGTCGTGCTGCATTGAATGATCAATTTGCAAATCTCCTTTTGGGTAGGTTAACTGCTCAGGAGTATATGTTACCACTTCAACGCTTAGGTCTTGTGGCTGCTCGCTTTTGCAGCTAAATACAGTGCAAATAATTAATAGTGAATAGAAAAATCGCATATCAATGTTTTAAGATGATCAAATATACATATTGATATGAATTGAAAACAGTGATTGTATTGGAATATTGTTAGAGAAATTAAATGTATCGTACCACTTAATTTTTAGTCCAAAAATTATTTTGCTAAATTTAGTACAAAGAAATTTCGATGTCCGATCCAATTAAACCAGTTTTTCACGATAATCAAGCTAGGATTGATGAAATAAAGACTGATTTAGAGTTAATTAAAAAACTATTGGTACGGAAAGAACGTCAGAGGTATTTATCACTTCTTCCAGTGGTCATAATATTTATTCTTGTCATTGTTTTTGCCTTAAAATCAGAAAGACTATTTTTTAAATTTTCTCAATATGCAGCACCAGTAATTGGCTTGTTACTTGGGTTGTATATGAATTGGAATACAAAGGCAAAGCAAAAAAACTTTGATACAATTAGACAACATGTTGAGGAAGAATTGGTATTCATAAAAAATTTACCCGAAGACCGTCAAAAAGAAGAAATTGAAAAACTGGAAACTGATATTTCAAAATTTCTGGAATTGTAAGTTCATAACAGATGAAAAGTAAGAGGAAAAATAATGATAATGCTGTAGCCGGAATTGGAGGCGCAACTTCTGGTGGACTCTTATTGTATTTATTGTCTATTATAAATATAGAGAATGAAGTTCTACTCAATCTATTTACGTATTCTGTACCAGCAATAAGTGTAGCGCTAGCTGGATTTATTTCTTATGTTCGAAAAAGTGCCAACAAAAAGTACCAAGCTTATATAATTCAGTTTAAACAACGACAACTAAGATCAACTATTGAAAAATATCTAGAAGATCCTAATACTTCAGAAAATCATAAAAATGAACTTCGACAAAAATTAGAGCGATTAAAGCAAGAAGAAATTGATAGTAAGTTTGCGAAGCTAAAAGAATTAAAACTTCATACTTAAACCATTTAGCTATTTAGAATTGCAATACGCAATTGTTTAAACCGTTGAAAAAGTAAATTAATAAGTAATAAATTAAACTTTATAAGCAAAGAGATGCTTATTTTTAGACCATAATATAAGTTGATTAAGACATGAACGCACCTAAATATTTTAAACTACTATTAACTGGTCTGGCCCTTTTAGTAATGACTCCTTTAGTAGCGCAAGATGCGCTTAATGGGTTACGTCATTGGGAAATTCCAAGTAAAGATCCAGACCGAATTATACTCACCTTTAATGGTGATCCTGCTACAAGTAGAGCAGTTACATGGCGTACCGATGTGATTATTACAGATGCGGTTGCCCAAATAGCGGAAGCTACCGTTAATTCAGGGTTTATGGCAAATGTTACGACAATTAATGCCACTACCGAAGTGTTTGATTTAGGAATGTATAAAGGGAATGTTCCCTTAAAAGTACATTACCATAGTGCACAATTTGATAACTTAAAACCTAATACACTTTATGTGTATCGCGTAGGAGATGGAGATAAATACTGGTCTGAATGGATACAGTTTCGTACGGCTAAAAAAGAATATGCACCTACAAAGTTTGTGTACTTTGGAGATGCCCAAAACAATGTATTGTCGCATTGGTCGCGGGTTATTAGAATGGCCTATCAAAAAGCACCAGATGCATCATTTGTAGTGCATGCGGGAGATTTAATTAATAGCGCACACAGTGATGTAGAATGGGCAGAATGGTATAAAGCTGGTGGATTTATTCACAGTCAATGGACGGCCATCCCTGTAGTTGGAAATCATGAATTTAGATCACTCGTAAATGGAGAACCAAGAAAGCTTGCCATTCAATGGCAACCGCAATTTACCCTTCCAGTAGAAGAGAAATTAGACGAAAAATTGCATGAAACAGTATATACGGTCGATTATCAAGACGTTAGAATAATTGTATTGAATTCTAACGACATGCTAGAAGAGCAATCCAAATATGTAAAAAAACAATTAAGAAAATCAAAGGCAAAGTGGAATATCATTACATGTCATCACTCAGTATTTTCTCCAGCAAGAGGAAGAGATTTTCAGTTTGCTCGTGAATTTTGGAAACCTATATTTGATAAATACAACGTTGATCTTGTATTAAATGGTCATGATCATACCTATGCTCGAGGTCACGTTCCTATAAGGTCTTCAGATGGTACACCTACAGGAGATCTAGGGACTGTATATGTAACTTCAGTTAGTGGTCCAAAGCAATATAGCTTAGACAACGAGCAGTTAAAGGTATACGAGGCCGATGGCTACAAACGTGATATGGATGCCGAACAAACCCAATTCTTTCAAGTAATTACTGTAGAAAACAATACACTTACTTATGTAGCATATACAGCATTGGGTGAAGCATACGATCGTGCTGTTATTACCAAAGACTTCAAGACTGGTAAAAAGAAATTACAATAGTATTAAAGCCTTACAATGAATAAATTTTTAATCTATTGCGCACTGTTATTAGTAGTAAGTTCCTGCCAATCAACTAAAAAAGAAACCAATACCATAGGATTTGAGTATTCAAACTTTAAATTACAAGCAGGAGATATCTTGTTTCAAGACAGTGATTGCGGTCCTTTCTGCGAATCTATAGAAAAAGTCACCTTTGGGTACAAGGGATCTAAATTTTCTCATGTAGGGATGATAATTCCGGCAGAGAATGATGAACTCATGGTCATTGAAGCAATTACCGCAGGAGTTGTTATTACCCAATTAGACAGCTTTTTTAAGCGTTCATTAGATACAGATAGCAATAGTAAAGTTGTCGTTGGCCGAATCAAAGAATCACAAAAGCATCTTATTCCAGCGGCTATTGACTATTCACAAACAAAGCTTGGATTGGCCTATGACGATGTTTTTGATATAACAAATAACAAGTATTATTGCTCTGAGTTGATTTATGAAGCATTTAAAGAAGCTAACAAAGGAGTCCCTATTTTCCAATTACAAAAAATGACCTATAAAGATCCTGAAACCAATGCTATTTTCGCTATTTGGGAACGCTATTTTAAGGAGTTAAACGTTCCAGTACCAGAAGGAAAACCAGGATTAAATCCTGGAGGTATGTCATTATCTGATTATATTGAAATTGTACATTTTTATGGAAAACCACAGGGATACAACCCCTCATAAGTGCTTGCATCATTAACCTATTCAAATGAAATTAACAAAGACTAATTATTTAAAAGCACGAGATTTTATACTTGCCAATGCAAGAATGATAGAGCGTCGTTTGTTTCATTATTATTTTGAAAATGGAACTAAAGAAGGCGTATTTCATGCGATATATGCCTATAGAAATGCTGACGGTGGTTTTGGACACGGAATGGAACCAGATACAGCTTCACCAGAGAGTCAGCCTTTGTTTAGCATCATGGCCCTTGAAGCACTCGATGAAATAGGCTATTTAACCAAAGCACACATTTTAAATGACTTTATGCCTTATTTTGAAAGTATCACCACCGAGAAAGGAGGGATTCCATGGATGCACAAACCACTGAGTTCTTATCCGTGTGAAGCACATTTTACAACCGTAAAAGAATGGGCCGCACTAAGTACCACGGCTCCTTTGTTAGGTATACTAGAGAAATACAACATAGATATCCCATGGATGCAAAAGGCGGAAGCCTTTGTTTGGAGCGAGTTTGAACGCCTTCAAGGGAAACATGCATTTTGTTACTTATGTGTTCCAAGGTGGCTCACCTTTTTAAAACACGCCAAAAACCAAGAGAAGGCCCTAAAAACTATTGAAAGTCTAAAAGAATGGATAACTGCAGAAGGTGTACTTTGTAACGATACAACCGATGAAGGTTGGGGACTCTATGGAAAACCACATAGCTTAAACTATGCACCATCAAAAGAAAGTGTACTTTATGATGTTTTTAGTAAAGAAACTATTGAAAACGACATTGAAACTTTAATTAGTAAGCAAAAAGAAGATGGGCGTTGGGACACCTGGTACGGAATTAGCGATGGTACTAAGCTAGAATGGGCAGGTATACAAACATTATGGGCCTTGAAAACACTTCATAATTACAATAGGATCACCACTTAAATAATATTTATAAAGAACCGTTTTTTAAAGCTTATTATCTATTTTAACCGCAATCATTTAGATACAGTTAGTATTTAAATAAAATAATTTAACTAGCTGTATATAAATATATTACACTGCATATATTTGTGGTCTATGGAAAATGGGTTCGGAATACATTGAACGAATAATAATTGTTAAATTTTTCCATAATTAAGTGTATGGTGGTATTAAAAGTATTACTTTTGTTTAATATTTTAATTAAAAGATTAAACATTGTTATTATATCACCTTATCATACTCTTCGTTATGCCTGTACAATCAAATGCTTCAGACATCATTTTTGATTTTAATTCCTCTAGTTCATTGACCAATTGGTATGTCATAGATGATCGTGTGATGGGAGGTTTATCTCAAGGGGGTTTATATATTAACGAGGAAGGTAAGGGAGTTTATCATGGTGATGTAACTACCGCTAATAATGGTGGATTTTCATCCCTGAGATATCGTTTTAACAAACGGTCTGCAGAAAGCTTTAATGGTGTTAAACTACATATTAAAGGGGATGGTAAAGTATATCAGTTTCGTATAAAAAGTAACCGCACTCAGCGTTATTCATATGTTTGCTATTTTGAAACCACCGGTTCTTGGGAAACTATTGTAATACCATTTTCAAAATTTAGTCCGCGTTATCGTGGATATCCAATGCATAAGTCTAATTACCCTGGTATCACAATAGAAGAAGTAGGTATTTTAATTGGGAATAAGGTGAAAGAATCTTTTCAATTGGAAATAGAAACGATTCGTTTGGTTAACCTACCTGAATATTAATTAATTAAGGACCATGCACATTTTATTAACTGGAGCTACTGGATATATAGGCAAAAGATTGCTTTACAAGCTGCTTAAGGATGGGCATGAGGTTACATGTTGTGTAAGAGACCCAAAACGGTTTAAAAAAATTGAAGGGTACGAAGAGGCAATACATATCATCGAAACAGATTTTAAAGCAGTCCCTGAAGTAGATGACAACATAAAGCATATTGATGCAGCCTATTACTTAATACACGCGCTTTCTACGTCTACAACAGGTTATAAAGATGAAGAATTACAGGTAGCGAAAAACTTTAGTGCATTTGTTGAAAAATTGCAAGGTCAACAGGTGATATACCTAGGCGGTATTGCCAATGAAAAACACCTCTCTGAACATTTATCTTCAAGAAGAGGAGTTGAAGACATTTTAAAACAAGGCTCCTATAACACCACTATTTTGCGGGCTGCAATAATTGTGGGATCGGGTAGTGCTTCGTTTGAGATCATTAGAGATTTAGTAGAAAAATTGCCAATCATGATTACCCCAAAATGGGTGAACACCAAGTGCCAACCTATTGCTATAAAAAATGTTTTAGATTATTTAGTTGGTGTACTTAAAAACAAACAAAGCTACAACAAGACGTTTGATATTGGTGGGCCAGATATCTTGACCTATAAAGAAATGATGTTAGGTTTTGGAGAAGTAAGGGGCTTAAAAAGGTATATTTTAACCTTACCTGTAATGACTCCTAGACTTTCGTCTTATTGGCTATACTTTATAACGGCCACTAACTATACCCTTGCGGTAAATTTGGTGAAAAGCATGAAAGTGGAAGTTATTTGCAAAGACAACAGTATTCAAGACATCGTTAAGGTTAATTTAATCGATTTTAAAGAAGCTGTAGATAGGGCGTTCGGAAAAATTGAACAAAACATGGTGGTTTCAAGCTGGAAAGATGCCTTATCCTCAAGCAACACAAAGGAGAACCTTAACCAATATATACAGGTGCCCACCAATGGTTGTTTTATAGATGCAAGAACTTTTGAATTAGCTAACACCGTCTCGGCAGTGGAACATAAAATTTGGTCTATTGGTGGTAATAATGGCTGGTATTATGCCAATTGGTTATGGCAATTACGAGGATTTCTAGATAAACTGGTAGGTGGAGTAGGACTTAGACGGGGAAGAACAAATGAAAATACCATCAACTCAGGAGAATCTTTAGATTTTTGGAGGGTTTTAGTAGCTGATAGTGCTAGAAAACGATTGCTGCTCTATGCCGAAATGAAATTACCAGGCGAGGCTTGGCTAGAATTTAAAATCATAAATAATCAAGAAAAAAACATACTAGTACAAAAGGCTACTTTTCGCCCAAGAGGCTTGTCAGGTAGGTTCTATTGGTACCTTGTTAGTCCGCTACATCATTTTATTTTTAATGGAATGGGAAGTAACATTGCCAAAGGCTAGTACAAATTAAAAAAGCTATGAAAAATTATGTAATAATAGGTGGGTCTTCAGGAATAGGATCGGCACTAGTTCATAAATTAGAACAGGACGATGTAAATATTATAGCCACCTACAATACCAATGTCCCTTCTGAGACTTCTTCAAAATTCAGCAAGTTTGATGTAACTACTGATACCTTTAATATAGATACGCTCCCAGAAGAAATTCATGGATTGGTCTATTGTCCGGGAAGCATTAATTTAAAACCGTTCCATCGATTTAAATCGGACGATTTTATCAACGATTTTAAACTGCAGGTGGTAGGAGCAACAACTATTATACAACAGTTGTTACCAAGATTGAAAAAGAGTGGATCTGCATCAATTGTGCTGTTTTCAACAGTTGCCGTTCAACAAGGATTTAACTTTCACTCACAGGTGGCAACATCAAAAGGTGCTATTGAAGGATTAACGTGCGCTTTGGCAGCCGAGTTTGCACCCCTCATTAGAGTGAATGCTATTGCACCTTCTTTAACAAATACAGACCTCGCTGGAAGGTTATTAAATAGTCCAGAAAAAATAGAAAAACAAGCGGCAATGAACCCTATGAAAAGGGTAGGAGACCCTAAAGATATTGCAGCATTAGCACATTTTTTACTCACAGAAGAGGCATCATGGATTACTGGTCAAATAGTGCATGTCGATGGTGGTTTTTCAGTCATAAAACACTAAATTATGTTGAAACTATTCAAGAAAAAAACAACACAAGAAAAGTTAGAAGCTAAGTACAAACAATTACTTGAAGCATCTTATAAGCTTTCACATGTCAATCGCAAAGAAAGTGATGCCAAAGCGGCAGAGGCAGAAGCAGTTTTAAAGGAACTTATGGCCTTAAAAAGCTAGAGTCTTATGTGTATATTTACCAAATTAAAAAACATACATGCTAAAAAATATACTTAAGAACCCTATTGCCTGTCTGATAGTAATTATTTGTTTGTATTCCACTTACGACTATTTTGAGCATATTGGCCGTAGCGGATCTACCTTTGAAGCGCATCCTTGGTATTGGTTAGCTTTTACTGTTACTGCAGTAGTATCGCTGATAGTAGTCGTTTTACTGGTAAAAAAGCTCATTGAAAAAGCAACTAACAAAAAGAACTTACTAATTGAAGTCGTGGCCATGGGCATTTGGATAGCACTCTATCTAACGTTAATTGGGTCCTTTATTGATAAGGTTTTATGGCCATTTGACGAGTTGTTCTTTAGTTTTAAATTCGGACCCTTTGCCATCATTCTTCTTGGGTATTTTACCATTAGAGTGGTCATTAATCTGGTGATGCGAAAAAAGATCTTGTATTCTAATTAATCAACCCATGAATAAATCAAAATTTTACTTTTATAGCGCATTGCTTATTACTATTGCAACCTTAGTACTGCTGTATACAGGATCCTCATTATTAACGCTTTCATTAAACTCCACGAATACCATACCCTTAGGTACATTTATCACCTGGGCGGGAATTATTGCTTTACCCATGAGCATTTATTGGGGAGTGAAAGAACTGCGTACACCAACAACAGGAATAAACAAAATCTTAGCCATATGCCTTAAGATATGTATTGTGTTGGCCATATTATGGGTACCTATAGCATATTTGCTGGCCGGCAACCTGTCTTTTTCCTTTACTGAAAAAGCCACGTTTCAAGGCGGACAAGCAGCAATGCGTTGGTTTTGGAGATTAAGTTATGGCATTGGCATTGTAGCAATGCTCACCTTAAGTTGTTATTGGATCTCCTTAATTTTTAAGCCCTCCAAAGGATAGCTGCTCATAGTACCACACCTAATTATCTCTAAATAATCTTTATTTACCATCACTTTTACACAACCGCAGATAATTGGTCATAAAAAATATGGTGAGTATTAGGCATAATACGGCTTCTCTAAATGTGACATAGAGGTCGTGCACGGTATAGTCGGTTTGAAAGATTTCCCAGTTAACATGAGCAACCGAAATAGCCAATAGGACATTCATTAAAATAAATAACAAAAAGGCGAGGGTTTTGGGCGATTTAATCATAGTACAATTTGTATGATCAAATATCTTTGTTTCAGCACTTTAAGTCAAACAAAAATTCATAAGTGGTAGCGCAAAATAAATAAACGGTAATATACAGGAACAACTGTAAAGAGATTAAGTAATAAGTGTATCAATAACAGGACAAGTGGGTACAATGTGACCTATTGTTTTCTTTTTCAAGATTATAATGCTATTTTTAAGCGTAGGGCAGAAGCTGTATCATTTCCACTTCAAGCCGTTACCAACTAAGTTATAATTCAATTCTGTTATGCTATGAAACAAAAATTATTACTAGGCTTACTTTTATTTGCTATATACACACAATCTCAGGAAGAAAACATAATAGCAGAACTCGATAAAAAAACTGAGCAGTATGTGCAAGGGGTAACACCAGGAATTGCGGTTGGTATTATTAAAAACGGTGAAATAATCTATGAACGCTATTTGGGCTATGCCAATCTTGAGCATCAAATAGCAATTGATAAAAATACACGTATAAACATTGCTTCAACGGCCAAGCAGTTTACAGCCTTAATGGTTTTAAACCTAGCAATGGAGGGCAAAATAGACTTAGAGGCAGATATAAGGACATATTTGCCTTCTTTATTTCCAAAAGTAACACAGACCATACGTGTTAGGCATTTACTAAATCATACCAGTGGTATAAGAGACTATGTATTTATACTAGAAATGCAAAACAAACCTGCATGGAGGCAAGTAGGCCTAGATAATGACGATGTTATTACCTTACTAGAAAAGCAAGAAGAACTCGTAAATATACCCGGAGAGAGGTATTCATATAGCAATTCTGGATACACCCTGCTAACTGCAATCATTGAGAAAGTTACTGGAACCTCATTTAACGATTATTCTGAAAGCTTTTTTCAAGAATTAGGAATGAAAGAAACTTCTTTTGTACGACGCTACATGGGCGTAATTCCTAATCGAGCCGATTCGTATTCAGATTGGGGGAATGGTCTTTGGCTTTCTACTCCTGCCGTTACCAAGTTAAACGGAGACGGATTCTTATACACAACACTTAGAGACCAGTTAACCTATGAAATCGCCTTGCAAAATGCGGCTAATGACCAAAATAATTTATTGTTTAAAAGCCAGCAACCTATTGAAAATAGTACGATTAAAACCTATGGTTACGGATTAGAACTCGACAAACGATTAGGTCGTGAGGCGCAATTTCATTCGGGATCAACATTCGGATATCACTCGCACATCAATCGATTCCCCGAAGATAAATTATCAGTATTTGTAATGAGCAACAAGGGTTCAGTATGGAGTGGTACTATTGCCGATGAACTTTCAGCACTTTTATTACCCAGTATTGAAGAAAAGATAACCTATAATGAGCGTATCTCAGAAAGTGTCAATAATTTGGAGCTTTCAGAAATACTGGGACAATACCTTTCACCAGAGGGAGATCTCATTAGAATTGTTAGTGAGAACGACAAGATACTATGGAAATACGCCAACTATAATCCCTATGAGCTTATTAAGGAAGGTGAAA
>CAZAPO010000048.1:0-3290 GCA_964487005.1 uncultured Flavobacteriaceae bacterium | reverse complement strand
AAATAGATGATTACTGGCGTTATCAAGAAATAAAGGGTCATGTACATGATATGGGTGCGGCTATGCAAAAAGGAGTAGGAGGTCATGCTGGTGTATTTAGTAATGCCAATGATGTAACCAAAATCATGCAATTGTTTTTGCAAAAAGGCTACTATGGCGGACAACGTTATTTTAACACCGAAACACTCGATAAGTTTAATGAGTGTTATTTTTGTGAAAGCGATAATAGAAGGGGTGTTGGTTTTGATAAACCGCAATTAGAAGAAGAGGGCCCAACCTGTGGTTGTGTTTCAATGACCAGTTTTGGGCATTCAGGGTTTACAGGCACCTATGCTTGGGCAGACCCAGAAGAAGAGCTAGTGTATGTTTTTATGGCCAATAGAACCTACCCAAGCTCCAAACAGAACAGGCTCTTAAGAGAGAACATAAGAACAGAGATTCAACGTTTAATCTATGAGGCCATAGAAGAATAAGTAATTTTATATAGATTAAGTAGCATAAGGCCGTTAGTTAAAACAATAAAAAGAAAGGTATGAATATAGGGATAGTTTGTTATCCAACATTTGGAGGAAGTGGTGTGGTAGCTACAGAGCTAGGTTTAGAACTTACAAAAAGAGGACATGAAGTTCACTTTATTACCTATAGCCAACCTGTTAGATTAGACCTTTTAAGTCATAACGTGCATTTTCATGAAGTAAATGTGCCAGAGTATCCTTTATTTCATTACCAGCCCTATGAGTTAGCATTGTCTAGCAAGCTTGTAGATATGGTAAAGCTGCATAAAATAGATGTTTTACATGTACATTACGCTATACCACATGCGTATGCAGCTTATATGGCCAAGAAAATGCTACATGAGGAGGGCATAGAACTGCCCATAGTAACAACCCTTCACGGAACTGATATCACACTAGTAGGTAGTCATCCGTTTTACAAAACAGCAGTAGAGTTCAGTATTAATAAATCAGATGCCGTAACATCGGTGTCGCAAAGTTTAAAAGAAGATACCTTACGTCTTTTTAACATTACTAATAACATTAAAGTAGTTCCTAACTTTATAGATATAGAAAGACATGTAACGCATTTTACCGATTGTCAGCGCGCTGTATTGGCCGATGATAATGAGCGAGTGATCACACATATAAGTAATTTTAGAAAGGTAAAGCGTATAGATGATATAATTAAGGTATTTTACGAAATTCAAAAAGAACTTCCAGCAACATTAATGATGGTAGGAGAAGGCCCAGAAAAAGAACCTGCCGAAAAACTTTGTGAAAAACTTGGAATAGAAGATAAGGTGAAGTTTTTAGGGAATAGTAGTGAAATAGATAAAATACTGTGCTTTAGTGATTTGTTTCTATTACCATCAGAGACTGAGAGCTTTGGTCTAGCAGCATTAGAAGCAATGGCCTCTGGAGTACCTGTGATTTCTAGTAATACTGGAGGTATACCCGAAGTAAATGTTCAAGGAGTATCAGGATTTTTAAGTAACGTTGGTGATATAGAAGATATGACCAAAAATGCGCTTACCATTTTAAGAGACGACAACGTATTGGCAACCTTTAAGACTAATGCCAAGAAAATTGCCGATGGTTTTGATATTCACGAAATTGTGCCAGTTTATGAAGATATTTACCGACAGGCTTTGGTGAATTGTGTTTCTGTATAAATAAAAAAACCACCTTTAAAAGGTGGCTTTATGCTATAAATAATTTATTAGAATTGATAGCGTATCCCTAATGCGATATCAAAATCGAGATCATCATTAATATCTCCAAAACCAATTTCTGGTCTAAAATCAATGGAGATAATTAAAGGAATATCAAAATCGTATTCAATACCAATATTTCCAGCTAACAGTAATGAGGTATCACTATCGTCCATTCCGGGGCTTACATTATCAATACTATAAGAAGCCAATCCACCACCTACACCAGTATACCAATTAAAACTCCCATCAAGAACATATACCCACTGATACAGCCCTACAGCTCTAATAGCATCAAAACTATCGCCATTTCTCCATCCTAAGTCAAACTCTAATCTGTTGTTATCACTAACGGCTCTTTGGTAGGTTATTTCAGCACCATAACCATCACTACCACCTAGGCGTAAACCAATGGCATTATCGGCAATATGTTGCGCATTACTTGAGAAGCTAAACCCAACAAGGGCTAAAACTATTAAACAAATTTTTCTCATAATCTAGTTTTTAATTATTCAATTTAAATTAATATCCTACAGCTAATAACGAATATCGTGCCACAATTATTTGCTTCTAAAATAAAAATTACAAGCATCTCCTGATGCTTCATTTTTTTTTGAGTTATCAACAAATTAATAGGCACATTACCTAGAACAATTTTTGTTTCTGTAATAATAGATTTACATTAGCACAAAATAATGAGTAAATGGCAGGAAATTCCTTTGGAAATGTTTTTAAACTTACCACTTTTGGTGAGTCACATGGAGTCGCAATAGGAGGAGTAATTGATGGATGTCCGTCTGGTTTAACACTAGATTTAGAAGCCATTCAAAATGAGCTTAATAGAAGAAAACCAGGACAGTCAGAAATTGTTACACAACGTAAAGAACCAGATACCGTAAAATTCTTATCTGGGATATTTGAAGGAGTTACAACAGGTACACCTATTGGGTTTGTTATAGAAAATGCCAATCAGAAATCTAAAGATTACTCGCATATTAAAGAAGTGTATAGGCCGAGTCACGCCGATTATACCTACGACCAAAAGTATGGTGTACGTGATTATAGAGGAGGCGGAAGAAGCTCGGCGCGCGAAACGGCTTGTAGAGTAGTGGCTGGGGCTATTGCCAAGCAAGTAGTAAGTACAATTAAAATAACGGCTTTCACCTCATCTGTAGGTGATGTATTTATTGATAAACCATATCAAGATTTAGATTTTTCGAAAATAGAAGAGAACGCAGTTCGATGTCCAGATGAAGATATGGCCAATACCATGATTGCCAAAATTAAGGAAATTAGAAAGCAAGGAGATACCATTGGTGGTACCATTACCTGTGTTGCCCAAAATGTTCCTGTTGGATTGGGTGAACCCATCTTTCATAAGCTTCACGCTGAGCTAGGAAAAGCAATGCTCTCATTAAATGCCGTCAAAGGTTTTGAATTTGGAAGTGGTTTTGAAGGAACCAAAATGAAAGGAAGTGAACACAACGACATCTTTAATGCTGACGGAACTACACAAACAAATCTTTCAGGAGGAATTCAAGGTGGAATTAGTAATGGAATGGATATCTACTTTAATGTAGCA
>CAZAPO010000047.1:0-12617 GCA_964487005.1 uncultured Flavobacteriaceae bacterium | reverse complement strand
CTTTACGTAAGCTTCCGCACTTATCAATAAACCATTTTGATTAAACCTTATACCACCCGATAATTGTTTACTTTTTATAATTGGTATTGTTTCATCATTTGCTAAAACCCATCGGCGTTTTTCAATGCCTAAGAAATCATTCTGAAGATCAATAATTTGTGAAGTGGTTTGACTCTTAATTTCCCCTAAAATCTCAAGGCTAAAATGATTTAAAAACCGCTGATTAAAGCTTAAACGAGGTTCAATAAATGTTTTAGAGAATTTGTCAAAATAATTGCCCCGAACTCCAAATTTGGCCATGGTGTTATACGATTTTGAAGTATAAGACAACTCACCAAACAAAGAATGCGTTCTTATAACCTCCTTTATGTAACTTCTAAATGGAGGGTTGTTAACATCTTCAAGGTTACTTACGCCAACTTCTGCAAACTGATATCCTCCCATAAGTTTTAAATGCTCACTTATTGTTTGATCAATTTTTAGTTTTATACCATTGTCGTAAACCTCATTCTCCTGAATTAACCGTTGATTGTTGATTACATCTTGATTGGTGGCTTGCAAATTATAGTTCGATAAATATACTTGAATAGCAGTTGTGAAATTTGAATTCCAATCCCTTGCATACGCTACAGAGGTTGCCAGATTTTGTTGTTGCAGCATACTGTTTAGTTGCTCATCTCTATCATTTACAACCGTTTGTTCTTCATATTGCAAGTTGTTATTTACAGTTAAGAAATTTGCACGAATTCTGTCTTTTTTAGAGATATCGTATAGTACTTTTAGGGTTGCGTCGTAGAAGTAAAAATTTTCATCACTTCTGCTATTAATAACATCGGTGTCTTGAAACATCCTTTTTGAGTACTGCTCATAAGTTGGTGTTGCAATAAGATCAGTCAAAGAGCGTCTACCTGAAATTTGGAATTCTAATTTATCGTTGATTGGTATTTTTCCGTAAACATCAGCATTAATAAGATTAAATCCACCACCTCCAGAGGCCCTTTCACTAATGCTGTTGGAAGCCTTCATGTCTACAACACCAGAAACACCATCACCGTATATAGCACTCGTTCCATTCTTTGAAACTAAAACACTTTCCGTTAAGTATGGATTAAATGCAGAAATCAGTCCAAAAAAGTGTCCAGACTGATACATTTTAATTCCATCCCATAAAATTAAGTTTTGGTCGTGCGTGCCCCCTCTAATATTCACACTCGATACACGTTCTTCCACACTTAGAACCCCAGGTAAAGCCTGAATTGTTTGTAAAACATCTGGTTCAATTAATCCGGGGAGTATTCCAAAAGATGATGGCTTAATAACCGTATTTCCATCATTTTTTAATGCTACACCCTTAGTTAAGTAATTTGTAACTACCACTTCATCTAAAAACTGTGTGCCAAACGTTGTTGTTTTTGTTGTTGATGAATCTTTTTTGATGACTAGAATTCTACTCCCTAATTGTTGGAATGCTAAGGAAGTATTTTTGTTTAAATAAATGAGTAGTTCTTCAAGTGATTGCTCAGACGAGGGTACTTCAATAACTTCATTAATAATATTAGCATCGGCATACGAAAACGAAATATTATATTTTGTTTCGGCTTGTTTTAAAAATTCGACAAGGGGAATGGTTTCTTTGTTTGTTTGGGTATAAACCGACAGTGGAGCAAAGAAAAATAAAACAATGTAGAGAATAACAACAGCTGTTCTAGTCACGCGATAACTCTATGGTAGTTTTGTTTTTAAAATTATACTTTACGTTTAATGGTAAAGTTATAGATTTTAATGCCATTTCAATATTATCATGGCCAAAACTTCCAGTGAATAATTGTTCTATATCTATGTTTTGAGGGTTTATTTGGACATTGTATTGCCTTTCTAACTCACGCAAAACGTAAGAGAAAGGCATACTCTTAAAGGAGCTTTCATTATGCATCCATGATGGCTGCAATAATGTTTCTTTTTCTCTAGCAATTAGTTTCCCATTAATTTTTAAGAAGCTGTCTCCAGGTTTAAGAACTACAATGTCACTACTATGTACAACTTTTACTGATCCTTCAAAGCATGTAACTTCAAAATAGTTTTCACGCTGTTTAACATTAAATTCTGTACCTAAAACGGTAACAGTTCCTGTGGCTGTTTTTACATTAAATTTTGAACCTTTAGCTACTTTAAAATAAGCTTCGCCATGTAATGCTACATCACGTTGGTTTTTCCAATCATGTTTATTAAAGGTTAAACTAGATAAGGCATTCAATGATACTTCTGAATCATCAGGTAATACCAGTTCAGTTTTTTGTGCCATTTGAGTTTCAAAACTGGTGTCTAAGGTAGTACTATAGTAGTACACCGAAAACATAATAGCGATAACAGCCGCAATTCGTAAAACAGGTCGTAACCAATTTGTTGAAGTTTGCTTAGAATTTGATGATTTAATTTGATGTAATACGCTATTAAGCTCTTCAGAAGTGTTATATTCTGGAGCTTTGAAACGTATTAAATTATTCGATAAAGTGGTAAGCTCCTCAAATTCTTCAAGCTCTTGAAAAGCTTGTAATTCTTGAGAATTCAACTCATCGTCCAACCATTTCTTTATTAAATCTTCTCGTTTCATATTATCAAATTCACCTATATAACAATCAACTTTAAAAAACTCCTACCCCTAAGTTTAAATTTCTTTTATGTCTTCCCTTAATTTTTTCAATGCACCATAGATTCTTTTTTCAACAGCCTTGGTAGAAATGTTTAGCATATCTGCAATTTCTCGATGCTTTTTTCCCTCAATTCTATTAAGTAAAAATGCTGTTCGCTGAGCTTCACTTAAATTTGAAATGGCTTTTTGAAGTTTGTCCATATATTCATTTCCTTCCAAAATAAATTGTGGTGTCTCATTGGTATAAGATTTTGGTTTTAATTTCTGATACTTTAATACTACTTTTTGATGAGATGCTTCATTTAGCATTAAATTATTTCCAACTGTAAACAAATAAGATTTCGCTTTACTTGGACTCACCTTGGCACAATTTTCCCAAAGTTTAACAAATGCCTCTTGAACCTTATCTTTTGGATTAAAATTTTCACCAAACTTATAGTATAAGAAGTCATGCAGGTTTTTTGAGTGCTTTTCAAATAATGAAGAAAACATACGCTCTTCGCAAACATTGTCTTGAATGTCTTGGGCCATTGAGTTGGGTTTGTTGGTATAAAAATAAAAAAAAAGAAGGTGGGAGGTAGGAGTTTTTAAAGATTAGCTGTTTTATGTAAAAATTGTTAAACAAAAGCCTACATTATGAAGACAAAATTTAAAAACGCTCTATTACTAACCTTTTTTGCCCTATTAGCCCTTACATCATGCCAGAACGAGTTTACAGAAGTGACCGAACCTGATGTTGAACAGGTAATCGCTCCTGAATCTCAATTGGCTTCTTTAATGCAATCGACGTCTGTCAACCTTGGGACCGTTGATAATATTATGGACAATGCCGATTGTATGTCTATTGAACTTCCAGTTACAATTATTGTTAACGGCATTACAATTACTATTGAAACATTAGATGATCTAGAATTTATTCATGACATATTTGAAGAGTATTTAGATGATGAAGATGTATTGGATTTTATTTTTCCTATCACTATTATTTTAAATGATTATACAGAGGTAGTAATTTCTGATAATGATGAGTTAGCAAGCTTCATTGAAACTTGTGAAGAAGAAGAAGTAATAGAGTGTGTAAATTTTGTCTATCCTATTAGCTTTTCAATATACGATACTTCATTTCAAATTATTGAAACCGTTACCATTGATAGCGATCGTGAGCTATATAACTTCATGCGAAGAATTAGAGACGCTGACCAAGGAATTATAGCAAGTTTAAATTTTCCAGTTGAGCTTGAATATTCAAATGGAGATGTTGTTGAGGTATTTAGTAATAGTGAATTAGAAAGAGCTTTAAACGAAGCGGAAGAAATGTGTCGCCCTGAAAATGATTGCGACATTGAAGAAGTGAATGAAGCTCTATTAGATTGTTTCTGGATGATTCATTATTATAATGAAGATGATAATTACAGACCATTCGCATTGAACTTTAAAGAGAATGGAGAATTAAAGATTGTAAATCCATCAGCTACTAACGTGATAACTGGTAACTGGGAAACAGTTGAAACAAGCAATGGTATTGCCTTGATCATCTCTGAAGTTAATGAATTTGATCAAGCCCTGAACGGTCGTTGGATGATTGTTGAATGTGATGACGATAGATTTAAATTAGTTAGGCCAGAAAATAGTACGGCAGGTACAGCAGAAGCAAGAATGATATTGAAACAACGTTGTGCTGATGAGCCAGATTGTACTCCACAAGAATTAAGAGAGGCCTTAAAAGAATGTCGTTGGTATTCAGGATCAAATGTTGGAGGAACAAATGAACTTGGTAAGTTTTTCTTTGGAGAAGATGGATACCTAGAAGTAGAAGACTTGGTTAATAATACTACAATTACAGGTCATTGGGGAGTTGAAATCACCGACTATGGAATTAAACTTAAAATAGAACTACCAGATCCGTATGCACACTATTCTGGATATTGGAAGGTTATTGAATGTGACGATGATAGAATTAAAGTTATTAAAGATGATAGATACATCGTATTTGAACAAGAATGTGAAGATTATTGTGCAATTGATGACTATGATTTAAGAGATTTCTTATTAGACTGTAGGGTTTTTGGAGAGGTTTATGACGATAACGAGAATTTGTTAGGCGAGTACGCATTAAGCTTTGACCCAAATTATGGCTTCACAGTAAGTGATGCTCCTGGAACAACAGATAGCGGAGTATGGGCTATCCATGGTACCACCGATGGTGTCTTAAAACTTAGTCTTAATGAACTTGCAAATACAGACTTGATAGGAGGAAACTGGTACCTATATGAATGCTACGATGGAGAAATCGTATTCAAACAAGAAACAAGTAATGGTTACAGATATTTAGTCTTAGAAAAAGACTGTGAGAATCCATTTGAATGTTTCGATGATAAAGAAGTAATAATTTGTGATGATGGAGATGAGTATGATGGCATTGCAACATTTAACCTAAACGAGGTTTACGAAGAGTGTCCAAATGACGATGTAGAAGTAACATTCCATACGAGCGAAGCAGATGCCCATGATGGTGTTAATGCAGTATCGTCAGAATACACAAACCCTAATAATCAAATGCCGCTATGGGTACGAGTGACTGTAGCAGGATCAGAAAGATATGAGGTGTTCTTTGTAGTGCTTTATGTTGAAGATTGTACGCCTACATGTAATGAAACAGATGTAGACGAGTATTTAATGACAACCAATTGTCATTGGGCTCCGGTAAATGTTGGAGGTAGTGATGACTTTAGCACCTACAAATTTGAATTCTACGAAAACCAACAGTTAATCGTAGTAGATGGAGATGGAAATGAAGTAGAGGCTACATGGAGTACGATTTCAGGAACCGCTGGAGGAACCATTATTGTAATAAGTGGTCTTGATGGTGTACTTGCCGCATTTAATGGAGAGTGGACAGTTACCAATTGTAACGTTGAACGTTTAGATTTAAAGAATACATCAGATAACACAGAGGTAGTGTTACTCTTAGGATGTTAAAATATTGAAGATTACAAGCTTCTTAATAAGCTTTAGTTGTTTTTAGTTATTGGTTAGTTAAGAAAGGGCTGCATTAGTTTTGTAGCCCTTTTTTATATGGTTAGAACTTCCATTGTAAGCTTCAAATTATTAAATTTGCACTTCTAAAAATTTGAAGTAGCATATGTTCGATAACTTAAGCGATAAGCTAGATAAAGCCCTCCACGTTCTTAAAGGGCATGGTAGTATTACCGAAGTCAATGTAGCAGAAACATTAAAAGAGGTGCGTCGAGCGCTTTTAGATGCAGACGTTAACTTTAAAATAGCCAAACAATTTACCAACAGAGTTAAAGAAAAAGCACTGGGCCAAAATGTATTAACAACATTGCAGCCAGGACAATTAATGGTAAAGATTGTTAAAGATGAACTTACCGAGTTAATGGGAGGTGACGCAGCAGGAGTAAATTTATCTGGTACGCCATCGGTTATTTTAATGTCTGGTTTGCAGGGTTCAGGTAAAACAACTTTTTCAGGAAAGCTTGCTAACTATCTTAAAAATAAGAAAACCAAAAAACCACTATTAGTTGCATGTGATGTGTATCGTCCAGCAGCAATAGATCAGTTGCATATTGTAGGTGATCAAATTGGGGTTGAGGTATATAGTGATAGAGACAATAACGATCCAGTGGCAATTGCTAAGGCAGCAGTTACACATGCAAAATCAAACGGTTTTAATGTGGTTATTATAGATACGGCTGGTCGATTGGCCGTTGATGAAGCTATGATGACCGAGATTTCTAATATTCATAAAGCGGTACAGCCAGAAGAAACCTTGTTTGTTGTAGATTCTATGACAGGTCAGGATGCAGTTAACACGGCAAAGGCATTTAACGATGTACTTAATTTTGATGGTGTGATCCTCACAAAGTTAGATGGTGATACGCGAGGTGGAGCAGCAATTTCAATTAAATCTGTTGTAAATAAACCTATTAAGTTTATTGGTACAGGTGAAAAGATGGAAGCTATCGATGTATTCTATCCATCGCGAATGGCAGATCGAATCTTGGGTATGGGTGATGTTGTTTCTTTAGTAGAACGCGCACAAGAACAATTTGATGAGCAGGAAGCCCGTAAACTGCAAAAGAAAATTGCTAAAAATCAATTTGGTTTTGACGATTTCCTTAAGCAAATTCAACAGGTTAAGAAGATGGGTAATATGAAAGACCTTGTTGGAATGATACCTGGAGCAGGAAAAATGATGAAAGATGTGGACATTGATGACGATGCTTTTAAACATATAGAAGCAATTATTTACTCGATGACTCCAGAAGAACGTGCAAAACCATCGATGTTAAATGCAAGTAGAAAGAAAAGAATTGGTAAGGGTTCAGGCACTTCGGTACAAGAGGTAAACCAATTATTAAAGCAGTTTAACCAGATGAGTAAAATGATGAAAATGATGCAAGGAGGAGGCGGTAAAAAAATGATGCAAATGATGCGAAATATGCCACGATAAAATTAACTCAAACAACAACACAACATGACAATCTTAGACGGAAGAAAGACGAGTAGCGAAATTAAAGACGAAATTGCGGTTCAGGTAGCCACTATGAAAGCCAATGGAGAGAAAGTCCCGCATTTGGCCGCGGTATTAGTTGGTACAGATGGAGCTAGTATGACCTATGTAGGAGCAAAGGTTAAGGCCTGCGAGCAAATTGGTTTTGAGTCTACGCTCATAGATCTTCCAGAAGAGACTACAGAAGAAGAGTTACTGATGCACATTAATAACCTAAATAATGACGATAATATTGATGGGTTTATTGTGCAATTACCGCTCCCTAAACATATTGATGAGCAAAAAGTGCTAATGGCTATTGATCCAGATAAGGATGTAGACGGATTTCATCCAACAAATGTTGGTAGAATGGCCTTAGATCTTCCATCATTTTTACCAGCAACGCCGTTTGGAATTTTAGAATTGTTAGAACGTTATAATGTAGAGACCTCGGGGAAGCATGTGGTGGTAATAGGTCGTAGCCACATTGTAGGTCGACCAATGAGTATTTTAATGAGTCAAAAAAGAAAAGCTGGTAATGCAACAGTTACCGTTGCCCATAGTAGAACCAAGAATTTAAAAGAGTTGACATTGCAGGCAGACATTATAGTAGCCGCATTAGGGATGGCAGAATTTTTAAAGGGAGATATGGTAAAAGATGGTGCGGTAATAATTGATGTAGGAATTACACGTGTTCCAGATGCGACTAAAAAACGTGGATATAGATTGGCTGGAGATGTTGACTTTGAAAGCGTAAGTCCTAAAGCTAGCTTTATCACACCAGTACCAGGTGGAGTAGGTCCAATGACAATTGCAATGCTTCTTAAAAATACATTGCTAGCAAGAAGTCTTTCTTAAAGCATTTTTTTTCATTCTTGAATAGAGCTCTAAGCATTGGTTGGTTTCTGAAAAAATAAGTACCTTTTTCTAAAATTCAACTAGCCATGAGATTACATTTTATTCTTGCACTACTTTGCTCAAGCCTATTATTTAATTGCAGTTCAAATAGCACGTCTGAGAAAGACATAACCTTAACTGTATCGTACACAGATACCGTTGGGTTAGATACGTATGACGGTAGAGTCATCTTAATATTAGCAGATAATAACGATCGCGAACCTAGGTTTCAGGTAAGTGAAGGACGAAATGCACAGGCAGTTTTTGGGGTGAATGTAGAGAATTTAAAACCTGGTGATGCCGTGACCTTTGATAATACTGTTTTTGGTTTTCCTTATGCTTCTTTGGGGCAATTGCCACCAGGAGATTATTATGTGCAGGCTGTCTTGCACGTTTATGAAACATTTAATCTAGCTACTGGCCATACAGTAAAATTACCTATGGATAATGGAGAAGGGCAACAGTGGAACCGCTCTCCAGGGAATTTATATAGTACGCCAGTAAAGGTGAATGTCTCAGATAGCGGAGTTGAAGGACTTGAAATAGTTCTTGATCAAGTTATTCCAGAAATTATACCTCCAGAAGATACTAAATGGATCAAGCATATTAAGATGAAATCAGATTTATTATCAGAGTTTTGGGGGCGAGATATGTATTTAGGAGCGCATGTGCTATTACCTAAAGGATTTGATGAGCATCCAGAAGCAAAGTACCCATTAATGGTTTTTCATGGGCACTTTCCATCTGATTTTGGGGGTTTTAGAACAACACCACCAGATGAAAATCTTGAACCTGTTTATTCGGCTCGTTTCGATATGAATGGATACAATATCATTCAGCAGCAAGAAGCCTATGACTTTTTTAAGCGTTGGAACGAACCAGATTTCCCGAGATTTTTAATTATTCAAATTCAACATCCAACTCCCTATTATGATGATTCGTATGCAGTTAATTCTCAAAGTCAAGGACCTTATGGCGATGCCATAACCTATGAGTTAATTCCTTATATCGAAGAAATGTTTAGAGGTCAAGGAGAAGGTTGGTCAAGATTTTTATATGGTGGTTCTACAGGAGGTTGGGAAGCACTGGCGGTACAGGTAAAATACCCAGATGAGTATAATGGATGTTTTGCGGCATGTCCAGATCCCATTGATTTTAGGGCCTATTGTTTGAATAATATTTATGAAGACAAGAATGCCTATTACACCGAAAGTAAACACAATGCGATTGAAATCCCAGGGCATCGCGATTACCTGGGTAATGTTAGTTCAACGGTAAAAGATTTTAACCATTTAGAGATTGTACTAGGAGATCACTCAAGATCTGGTGGCCAATATGATATTTGGGAAGCGACCTATTCTCCACAAGGAGAAGATGGATATCCTCGAAGATTGTGGGATAAAATGACAGGAGTAATTAATCATGAAGTGGCGCAATTTTGGAAAGAAAACTACGATCTCAGATATATTTTAGAAAGAGATTGGGATAAAGTAGGAGAGAAACTAAAAGGTAAAATTCATATTTATTGTGGTGACATGGATAATTATTATCTAAACAATGCAGTGTATTTAATGGAAGATTTTCTTGAAAATACAACCAATCCTTATTATGATGGTGAAGTTGATTATGGTGATCGAGCTGAGCATTGTTGGAATGGAGATCAAGAAAACCCTAATCACATTTCTAGGTTGCGTTATAACAGCATGTATGTTCCAAAGATTATGGAACGTATTGCCAAAAGCGCTCCAGCTAATGCCGATCTAACAAGTTGGCGTTACCAATAAAATTTGTCATTATTTAGCAAACAATTGCTCCATATCTTTAAACGCTTTAAATTCTAAGGCATTTCCAGATGGATCTAAAAAGAACATGGTAGATTGTTCGCCTACTTGACCTTCAAAACGTGTGTAAGGTTCAATGATAAATTCTATTCCTTTTTCCTTTAAATCTTCGGCAAAGGGATGAAATTTTTCCCATGGCAACACTACACCAAAGTGAGGTACAGGTACATTTTTACCATCCACTGGATTGGTGTGGACATCACTATCTGGTTTAGGTTTATAATGAATTACCATTTGATGACCAAAGAAGTTAAAATCAACCCAATGATCACTGCTTCTACCTTCTTCACATCCTAAGGTATCTCTATAAAATTTTCTGCATTCATCAATGTTCCATACAGGAATTGCTAAATGAAAAGGGGAAATAGATTGCTTCATTTTCTTCTGTTTTTTCTTTTTATGGATTTGTAATTATTGGATTGCTCATTAAAAACTTTTGAAGAGTTGTTCAATGAACTATTAAGAGTGATCATTTCATCTTTTGTAAGTTCACGATATTGACCAACTTGAGTGTCTAATTTTATATTCATTATTCTAATACGCTGGAGCTTGGTAACATCATAACCAAGATATTCGCACATCCTTCTTATTTGCCTGTTTAAGCCCTGAGTTAATACAATACTAAATGTGTTTTTGTTTAGTTTTTTTACTTTACACTTTTTGGTAACCGTGTCAAGAATTGGGATACCATTAGACATGCGTTCTACAAAAGTTTGAGATATAGGTTTGTTTACGGTAACAATGTATTCCTTTTCGTGGTTATTACTAGCTCTCAGAATTTTATTTACAATATCGCCATCATCGGTTAGTAAAATGAGCCCTTCACTCGGTTTATCTAATCTTCCAATTGGAAAGATACGTTTGTGGTAATTGATATAATCAATGATATTATCTTTTTCAACTCGCGTATCAGTTGTACAAACAATACCAACTGGTTTGTTAAATGCAAGATAGGTGCGCTGTGATTTTTGATTAAAGATGCGTTCGCCATCAACAGTAATCACGTCAGTCGCTGAAACTTTTACACCCATTTCTGGTAATTTACCGTTTACCGTAACACGGCCTTCTTCAATAAGTTTATCGGCCGCTCGACGCGAGCAGTAGCCCACTTCACTAAGATATTTATTTAGTCGTGTTAGGTTCTCAGCCATAAAACAAAAGTACTATTTATTATCAGTTTTGATAAAATCGAGAATTGTTTTAGTAACGGTTTGATCATTTAATGAATGACCAAGGCCATTTGTAGCTACCAATTTACTGCGCTTTAAACTTTGCTTGATTAGTTTTGCCTCATTATAAGGTATAATTTTATCATGAGTATCATGAATAATTAAACTGTCGGCAGCTACATCTTTGGCAAATTTTGAAGTGGAGAAATCACTTGGTTGAGACCCAAATCGTTCAATGATGATTCTCTTCAGTCCTTTTTCAATTTTTTTATTGTAACCTAATAACTGAATATAGTTTTTTAAGATACCTTCAAACTCCGATGGTGCTCCCAACAAGATTAATTTTTGTAGTGATTGCAATTGATATTTCTGCTGAAAAAACACGGATGCCATACCTCCAACAGAATGGCCAATAATGATTTTTGGCTCATGTTTTTGAGCAACAACATTTATAAATTCAGAATATAGAAGTGCATTAAAAATGTTGCTTCCAGAACCTCCATGACCTGGTGCGTCGAGCGCTATTACGTTAAACCCGTCTTCTAAAAACGTTTTTATTTTACGTTTCCAACGTGCTGAATTACTTTCCCAACCATGAGCTAGTAAGATGGTTTCTTTAGTTCCCTTCCAGTAATAGGGCGCTATATGGAAATCTTCATAAGTTAGTCTTTCTTTGGTCGCAGTGTTTAAGAAGTCGATTTGTTGAGGTAATAATTTTCCTTTTCTGGGTTTAGAAAATAAATGCAAAGCCTTATTTGCCGCTCTATCGCTGGATACATAACTTAATACATTCAAATAAGAACCTATTAATTTAGGAAGTAATTTACTTGCCGTTTTTTTTAGTTGTTTACGCGCCATTTTTCTATCTCAGCAATTGCATTGATTTGTTATTATAGAACTACTTGAGTCTACAATAGAGTTTCATTAGATATACTATAAATAGTTGTTTTTCATTTTTAATCTTCTCTATGAACTTTTTCAATTGAAAATGCTGGTGTGCAAATGGCGATATATTCACATTCTTCCATAAACGGATTTGAGTATTGTACACGAATGTTTTTCTCGATCTTTATGGACTCTCCAGCTTTTAGAACAATAGTTTCGCCATCTACAATGAATTGTTTCTGCCCACGAATAATATAGGTGTACTCATCAAACTCAGGAGTTTGGAAAGGTTCACTCCACCCTGGTGGCGCCACCATATGGGCAATGCTTAATTTAGAATCTCCAGATGTGGCATTACCAAAATGTTCTTCAATTAATTTTCCATCTTCTGTTGGAACTACAAATGGGTTCTTTTGTATGGTGTATCTTTTCATTTAGTACCACTGAATAAAAAAGTTCTTAATTTTTGCAGTTTCTGGAATTTGAATGGCTTCAATTTTGGTATCAAAATCAAAGCGCATTTCAGATGGAAGTTCCTTTCTGTCTATTGTAAAATAGGCATTGATTTCGTCTACCGACACGATTATACTTCCAAGCGTGTTTTCAATCCCTGAAATGTTATAATTGTCTTTTATCTCCTTGAATGTGCTGCTGCTGTTTAA
>CAZAPO010000046.1:0-10338 GCA_964487005.1 uncultured Flavobacteriaceae bacterium | reverse complement strand
TAGAACATCTTCGTTTTCATACAAAGGTAAAGATGCTACCGCTACCGATATTGGAAAAGAGCTAAGTGTTTCTCATATTTTAGAGGGAAGCATTAGAAAGGCTGGAAATACTATTAGGGTTACAGCGCAATTAATAAATACAAGTGATGGATCACATGAATGGTCGCATACTTATGATCGCGAGTTAGACAGTATTTTTAAAGTGCAAGATAATATAGCCAAAGAAGTTAGTAATCAACTACAATTGACACTTTTAGACCAAGAAAAACCCTTGGTAAAAAACAGAAATGTCGATGCGTACAATTTATACCTACAAGGACTGCATTTAATTCATCAAAATACAAGAGAAGGCTATATTAAAGCCAAAGAAATAACTGAAAAATCTATAGCCATAGATTCTACTTTTTCTCGCTCTTGGGACCTCTTAGCTAGTATTTATGTAACTGGATCTTATAATTTTAGTATAGGTGATGGTAAATCTAGTTTAAAGTCTGCTCTTATTGCTGCAGAAAAAGCCATACATCTTGATCCCGAATCTGCAGATGCACATATTACTTTAGCTAGTGTGCATAACAAATTATGGAATTTTAAAAAATCAAATAATAGTATTGAAAAAGCATTGCAATTATCACCTAATAATGCTATTATATTAGGGACGGCAGCACTAATGACATACGGAGATTTAGAGAAATCTGTAAGCTTGCTAAAAAAAGCTATCGAAATAGATCCGCTTATATATGTAAATCATTATAATTTAGGTTTTGCTTATTTGAGGATGCAAAGATTTGAAGAAGCAGAAAAAGCATTTAATGAGTTTTCATTGTATTACCCAAGTTCTCAAATTCTACCTTACATGAAATCTATGTTAAAGTTACATCAAGGTAAAACTGAAGAAGCTTTGATTGAAATAGAAAAAGAGTCTCATGAATTTTTCAATATCTATGGAAAAAATTTCATTTATTATACACTTGATAAAGATGAAACTAAGGAATTGTTTGCAAAATTTTTAGAAATGAGTAGTGAAAAGGATCCTTCAAATGTTGCAGATTTATACGCTTTTAGGGGAGATTATGATTTGTCCTTTGAGTATCTCAACAAAGCCTTGGAAGTTAAAGATCCAGTACTCTTAGAAGCACTTACATACCCATCATTTGATCCAATGCGGTCAGACTCAAGATGGGATGAGTTAATTGATAAAATGAAGTTGCCAAAGAATCACGGATATAAATAAAAATTGTAATTCGTTTTGCATCTTTTTTTAAAGGTTGAAGTCTTATAGGTGTAACTATAAAACAACTAAACATGAAAAATAATAATTGTACTTGTACCTGTGAAGGTTGTTCAAGTGGAAACTGTCAGAATTGTACTTGTGTGTCTTGCAGCTGCAGTGGATGTAATTGCTAGTACTTAATTTAAAAAAACAGCGTTATCTTTAATAGATAGCGCTTTTCAATATTATGGAAACAAAAGATATCTGGGCTACATATAATCAAGATGTAAAACTATTTCTTCATTCTAAGGTAAACAATGAGCATATTGTTGATGACCTTTTACAAGAAACTTTTATCAAGGTTCATACAAAACTTGATTCACTAAAAGATGTTACTAAAATTAAGTCATGGGTATTTACGATTGCTAGAAATACCATGTTCGATTATTTTAAGAAAAAGGAATTTGTAAATGGAGGTGATGCCCTTATTGTTGAACCAGATTTTGAAGTAATTGGCGATCATACTGAGAAAGATTGTCTACACGGAATCATAAAACGATTGCCAAAGAAATATAGAGATCCGTTGTTTCTTTCAGATATTAAGGGTTTAAAACAAGCAGATGTTGCCCAA
Source organism: uncultured Flavobacteriaceae bacterium (assembly GCA_964487005.1). Classification (GTDB taxonomy): domain Bacteria; phylum Bacteroidota; class Bacteroidia; order Flavobacteriales; family Flavobacteriaceae; genus CAZAPO01. The sequence goes on along the minus strand of CAZAPO010000046.1, from coordinate 8,497 downwards.
CAATTGGGATTAGAATTGCCAACAACAAAATCTAGAATTCAGCGCGCAAGGAAACTAATTGCCAAAGGTTATATGGAGTGCTGTGATTATAAAATGAATGCCAATGGGCATTTAGTTGGTGAAATAAAAGATAAAGAAGATTGTAAGGTCTGCCAATAACCTATAAAGTCAACATCCAACTCCTTTGAAGCTTGCTAAACACCTTAAGTTCTTTTCTTAAAATAGGTAGAAAATCTTTGCCGTTACTACTACAACGCTCTAATCGTTTACAGTTCTTGTATAACATATCAGTAAGTCTTCTTACTGTATCTGCATGAATTTGTTTGCGTTCAGAAAAGGGTTCAGATTCAGCTTTCATTATTTCTGGACCTAATAGTTCAGATTGCTGCACAATATCACCAGAAAAGTAAATATGTTCATCTTCAGACCCGTCATCTTTTAATTTAGAAAGATCATAGCTCAGATAATCTGAAATTTTACGAGATAACTTGAAGATTTCCAGTGCCTTATTGTAAATAGGCAGGTTATACATATGTGATGGTGTTGTGTAGATCATTTTCTTAGCAATTACTCAAAATTACTCCGAAAAGGATATATATTGTATTTAATAATTAAAGTAAAAAGTTAAATTACTTTAAAATATAATATATTTGTATTAAATACATTAAAAATGAAGCTAGATTCATTAAATTGGAAAATACTACATTGTTTACAAGAAAATTCGCGTCAATCTAATACTGAAATAGCTCGTAGGGTAGGTGTAAGTTCTCCTGCCGTTGCCGAGCGAATTAGGAAGATGGAAGATGCAGGTCTTATAAAGGGGTATTACACAAAATTATCTTACAATGAAGCCGGTTACCAGCTAAAAGCAATTATTACCTTAAGAGCTTTTATGGGGAGATTAAAACCATTTTTAGAAAAGGTATTGTCGTTTGATGAGGTTATTAATTGTTATAGGGTCACTGGAAATGAAAATATTGTTCTAGAAGTTGTTTTAAGAAACCAACAACATCTAGAACAATTTATTGATAATTTAATAACCTATGGCGAAACAAAAACACAAATTGTACTTTCTGATATCATTGAACAAAATGCAATAAATCCACCTAACTAGTTTTTAACTCCGGGCTGTACGAGCTTCCAGTTGTTTTTAGCCTTTTCAGTGTCAACCATCGCCTTTACTTCGGCCAGTAATCGTTTAGCGTCGTAAATAATTCCATCTTTAATCGTGTATTTAACGCCACCCACTCGTACTACCTCGTTATCTTCGGTTAATTTAATAGCACCAGTACCATATAACACCTTTAGGTTTTTTAGTGGATTTTCTTCAACAATTACGAAATCGGCGAGTTTTCCAATTTGAACAGATCCAATTTTATGATCCCATCCAAGAGCTTCGGCACCATTCAACGTTGCCGCTCTAATCACTTCTAAAGGATGGAATCCAGCTTCACGTAATAGTTCCAGTTCTCTTATATAAGCAAACCCATATAATTGATAGATAAACCCAGAGTCTGAACCTGCCGTTACACGACCACCTCGATTTTTATATTCGTTAATAAAGGTCATCCATAATCTATAATTCTCTTTCCATGCTATCTCTTGTTCGGTTCCCCAAAAATGCCAATAAGATCCATGAGAGATCTTACTAGGTTCGTAAAATTTCCACAGCGATGGTAGTGTGTAAACTTCATGCCATTCTGCTCTTCGAGCTCTATGCAAATCTCTACTAGCCTCATAAATATTGAAGGTTGGGTCTAATGTGAAATCTAGCTCTAATAACTCATTCATTACATTGTTCCAATGCTCAGAGTAAGGCTTGGCCGCTTGTTGCCATAATTTGCCTGCTTCCTCAAATCGATGCTGTTCGTTTTGATAGTTATAATCCAGTGGGTAGTTTTGAACCGTCCTGTCATCAAATAGTGCTTCGGGTAAACCGTACCAATGTTCCATAGAGGTCATTCCGGCTCTTGCCGAATGCAATACATTCCACCTGGCAACACTTAATTGTGCATGATGTGCTGTAGACCGCAGCCCTAATTTTTTATTCTCATCCAGGGCCGCTTCCATGATTTCTGGTTCGGCGCCAAAAAATTTGATTCCATCGGCACCATTTTTTGCATTCTGGCGCACCCATGCTCTAGCCATTTCTGGTGTGCTAATAGGTTCTTTACTTCCAGAGCCAAACCCAGTATACTCAAAAATTCTAGGTGCAACAATTTCATTAGCGGCACTTTGTCGTTTTAATTCAATAGCATTTCTACCGCTAGGTTGTTTCACAGAAGTTATCCCATGTGCCATCCATAGCCTAAATACATATTCAGGATCAGCACCTTGCGCATTACCTCCAATATGTCCATGCATATCTACAAAACCAGGGAGTAGGTACATACCACTTGCATCCAATTCTTTTCCACCAGATTTTAGTTTTGGTCGCCTGGCTTCGTTGATCTCAACTCCGGGATAACCCACAATTTGCATGCTTACAATCTTGTTTCCTTCAACCACTATGTCCATTGGCCCTCTTGGAGGCGAACCATCACCATTAATGAGCATAACACCTCTAATAATTAATTGGTCGAATGGGCCTTCACCATTATAATTTTCTTGTGAAAAACCTTGAATTGAAAAGATTAAGGCAAATACGTATATAATATTTTTCATTTGGTTGATATTTTTAGTTTCTACCACGAGGTACAGAAATTTTACTACCCATAAATAAGGCATTCAAAAATAGGCGGTTGGTTCCATACCACGCACCTCTAAAATTTGGATTATCGGCAAACATGACAACTCTCCCGCGCCCTAATGGGCTTACTATTAGTGAGGCCGATGGTTTTAAATAGGTATCATAATTGTCCGTTGAAATAAATCCATCGATATGCGGATCTTTTGTATACTTTGCAACTGTTGAATACGGATTTTTACTAGGTGCAATAAATACATTATTATTTTTATAAACAGGGAGTAAATTATTGCGATATCCAAACCCAAGAGGATGCGTAACATCAAGATCAACCTCAAATATAGCACCACCAAGACGTTCTCTACCAATATGTTCTGGAGCATCTACATAAGGTAATCTTTCCACAGTATCTTTTTTATCCTTGTCTTTAGGCTTTGGTTTTTTAGTGAATTGTTCTTTCACCAATTTTCTATCAATGGCCCATTTTGATGCACTTGCAATGGTAATTAAGGTATTACCCTTTGAAGCCCAATCTTTTATTCGGCCTCTTTGTATAGAATCTAATTGACTGTAACTACCAGAAACCATAACCAATGTGTTGTATTTGTCTAAGTTGGCCCCTCTAAAGCTTCTCATTTGAATTTTAGTTATTGGCATATGTATACGTGTGTCTAATAAATGCCAAACTTCACCAGCCTCATAACTGCTTACACCATCACCAATTAACATAGCCGCTTTAGGCTTACTCAATGTTCTAAAATTATTACTACCTAAGTCAATTCCTTCATTACTAAATCCTGTAGCAACAGCATATATTGGAACATTATATTTTTTCTGAGCTTTCGAAATAATATTAAATACATCTTCACTCGATTTCTTTTGTTTACTAACTGGAATCATGATGGTTCCATAATTGAAACGCTTGTTTCCTGTATTTGTATTTATTGAGAATGGTTTGAAGGCTGATGACACCTTAAGTCCTTTAGACTGCATAAAGTACAATGCCGATGGTGCATAGTAGTCATCCCAATCCATAATATATGCGTATGCTGATTTTGGTACCGTAGTAACATTCACTAAAGATTCGGTTGAGGTTACTTCCTCACCAAGAGAGGCAGTTTTTAAACCTTTGTATTGCATATTATAAAAGTTACCTACGCTCCAAGCCGAGGCATCATAAAAAACACTATCCCGATATTTGCTATAGGTTTCAAACATGGTTTGAACCATTCTTCGTTGCGGCTGTTTTAGTGGGACTCTATATTTATTACCACTCTTATAAACTTTAATTTTGTGCTTCAATAAAAAATCAACAAATTCTTTATTTCTATTCATGTCATAGGCGTCACCAAATTCATAGGCTGTAAACCCGGTTGGGGCTTTTTCATTTACCGCAGATTTAAAGAAATCTTGTTGATATTTTCTGAGTGTCGCCTTATTTTCAACGGCTGCTTTTACAGTGGCAATACTGGATTTGTATTGATTTCTAATTGTAAAGGCAAAAGAAATGGTTCCATATTCAGTATCCTGTAAATGACCACGAGAACTTGCTTGTTCAAATAATAGGGCCAAGGCTCCTTGAAGATCTGGATAGCTACTACCATACCCTGGATAGGTACCATCAAATGACTCTTTTGTATAATAAAATGAGCCAATGTTATCTAAGGCATCTGCATAATATGGTGCAAATAGATTGTTGAGATCCTCATAATTTTCTTTTGGCATGATTGGATCTTGAGACCCAATAGGTTTCATAGGTTCGAAAAAGTAATTGCTATTGGTGCCCATTTCATGAAAATCGGTCACCACATTTGGATACCACTTATGATACCAATTAAGCTTTCCCTGACTTTCTGGATGAACAGCTAATAACCAATCTCTGTTAAGGTCAAACCAATAATGATTTGTTCTACCTCGCGGCCAAGCCTCGTTATGCTCGGCGTCTGATCCGTCTGAAACCAGTGAATTAGCTTTAAATTGATTGGCCCACTGGGTATGCCTATCGCGGCCATCTGGATTGATGGTTGGATCTATAAAGACAACTCCGTTTTCTATGTAGTTTCTTACTTCTGCACTATTGGAAGCAACCAAGGTGTAGGCTGTAAGTAATGCAGCTTCTGAACTTGAAGGTTCGTTCCCATGAACATTGTATCCCAATTGCACAAAAATTGGTAGGTCATTATAATTTGTTGGAGTTTGGTTAGGATCGACAAACTTTAGATGTTCAGATTTAATGGTTTCCAAATTATTTAAATTCTCTGGAGTCGATATGGTAAGCATCACCAATTTTCTTTTTTCGTGACTGTGCCCATAAATTTCTATGGTCGCTCTATCAGATAACTCAGCAAGCTTTTCAAAATAAGCAACAATTAAATCATGGCGTGTATGTTGATGCCCTATGGGATATCCTAAAAATTCTTCTGGAGATGGAATATCTGGATTAAATGGTGTTTTGTCTTTAAAAAAATAATCCTGAGCGATAGCTGGATTAACCATGATAGCAAAGCATATCACGGTAAAAACTAATTTCGTGAATTTCATTTGGTTGGTTTTAAGTAAATCAATCTAAATTTAGTGAATTAAAATAATTCTGGTCCTAGCATTACTGTTTTTAACAAATGCGAGCCAATAATTAGGTTAAACTTATTAAAACAGGTTTTGCAATACCATTCGTTTTTGTAATTTACTACAGATGAAACACTTACTTTTATTAGGATTCTTTTTTCAGGGTGTACTGCTTTTTGCACAAGATTTAGTTTTTCAAAAAGGGCAACTTACTGATTCTGTTGTTGTAAGAAATTCAAATAAGGAGACCTATGCATTGTATTTACCCACAAGTTTTGATCAAGAACAATTATCTAAAATTATCTTTGTTTTTGATCCGGCGGCCAGAGGAAAAACAGGTGTTAGTGTATTTAAAACTGCTGCCGAAAAATATAATTATGTGGTAGTTGGTTCAAATAATTCTAAAAATGGGCCTTACGAACTAAATTTTGGCATCGCCAACAGATTATTTGAAGATGTTTTTTCACGATTCAATATAGACAACACACAAATTTATGTGGCCGGATTCTCAGGAGGATCAAGATTGGCTGCTAGCATTGCTATTCTAACTAATCAGATGGCAGGAGTTATTGCTTGCGGTGCCGGATTTGCCCAACAACCCAATTTAGAAAATAACTTTAATTATGTTGGTTTGGTGGGTAATGAAGATATGAACTATCAAGAAATGCGTTCAAATATTTCACTGCTAAATAACTTAAATATCACAAATACATTAATTACTTATAGTGATGGACATAATTGGCCTCCTTTGGCTCAAATTGAAAGAGCTATTGGCTGGTTAGAACTGCAGGCCAGTAAAAAAAGATTGGTAAATAACAAGCCGAATTTTATGGGAGATTATTATACCGCAGAATTAGATATTGTAGATCAATTAATTGCTTCTAACCAGCCATATGAAGCAGTAAATGAGATGAATAGATTTGTGGGAAGTCTAGAGTTAGGTAAAGAGAGAGATAGTTTAATGGATAAAATAGCCAAGCTAAAGCAAACCGATAATTATATTAAAACCGCATCTAAGGTTAATGAAATCGAAAAGTTGGAATATCAGCTTACTGAAATGTTTTTAAATAGATTCAGAGCCGAATCATTCTCTGGAAAAACCGAAGATAATTTTGAATGGTGGAAGACAGAATTATCAAAACTATATAAGTACAACCCAGCTACTGGAGCCGTTTATGAAGAGAAAATGTTTAAACGCATTAAATACCGATTGTTTGCTATGGCCATAGAGAATTCAAATATATACATGAGCAGGAATAACTGGCAGCAGGCTAATTATTGTGATAAATTGTTAACGTTGATGTTACCAGACAACCCTGCGTGGCAATATAGATTGGCAACTAGTTATGCGCATTTAGACAACCTTAGCGCTACAATCAAACATATAAAACAGGCTGCGAAACTAGGTTTTAAAGATCATACGCGCGTGTACAACGACGCTTCATTTTCAAAATTTAAAAACGAAAAAAGGTTTATTCGCTTACTAGAATCATTACAACTTAATTAAGAATTAATTATTTTAACCATTTAAATTTCAATTACCAACCAATGAGAATTCTATTTGTGTTATTCTTATGTTGTTATGCAACAACATTTTCTCAAGAATCTGTCGAAACAATTAATTTAGAAAACTTACCATCAGGTCAGGTGAGCAAACTATGGCTAAAGATTATTGATAATGGACTATCACAACCAATAAATGTTCCAATTATCATAGCCAAAGGGAATCAATCTGGACCTGTACTTGGGTTAACAGCTGCCATACATGGGAATGAACTCAATGGTATTAGAGTCATTCAGGAAGTTATTGAATCCATTGATCTTTCATCATTAAAAGGAGTGATATTAGCAGTGCCAGGACTGAATCAAGTAGCGATTACACAAGATAGAAGAAGGTTTTATGACCATGAAGATCTAAATAGAATATTCCCTGGAAAAGAAAAGGGGACACGTAGTCAGCAATTTGTATGGCAATTCAATAAGAAAATTTTACCTCATTTAGATTTTTTAATTGATATGCATACAGCAAGTTTTGGTAGGGTAAACTCTTTATATGTGCGAGGAGATTTTGCTAATGAAGACATTAAGTCTATGGCGATGTTGCAAGATGCTGATATTGTCTTAAAAAGTAAAGGCCCAAGTGCAGGAGTGTCAACAAGTGCAACAAGAACCTTAAGAGCCGAGGCTACTTTACAAGGTATCCCAACGATTACAGTTGAGTATGGAAATCCTCAAGTATTTCAAAAAGATATGATTGAGCGCGGCGTGAATGGAGTAAAAAATGTAATGAGCTGGTTGAAGATGCAAGATGGAATTCAACCAATATCAACTAATGCTACTATTTGTGAACGTTCATATTGGATATATGTTGATAGAGGTGGTATTTTGGAAGTTCCGGTTGCCTTAAAGCAAATAGTTGAAAAGGATGAGGTAATAGGAATTTTACGAAACCCCTTTGGAGAGATTATTACAACGTATAGTGCACCAGAACGAGGAATTGTTATTGGTAAAAGTACAAACCCAATTAATATGAGTGGTGGTAGAATAATTCACTTAGGTATTCTTGCAAAAAACTAAATCATGCTATTAAAAGCCATTGCAATTGTTTTACTAACCGTGGTTTGTGTTTTGCTACTTGACAGGAGCAAGAATAAATGGATACAACTTGTTTTAAATTGGTTTCCCGCAATTTTATTTGCATACGTTATTCCTGCTGCAATAACACATAGTTTTAATATTGATTTAAGCTCTGTTGAAATGCATTCATGGAGTAAAGATTATATAATACCGTTTGCCATTTTAATGGTTATGAGTGCTTTATCATTTAAACAGTTAAAAATAATAGGAATACGCCCAATTATACTTTTTGTGTTAGGATCATTAGCCATCGCGGTTTTGGCACCATTAATTCTATTGGCATTTAATTTGTTTACACCAGAGTTTAATGACCTTTTAATAGTTGAAGAAAATTGGAAAGGACTTGTACCAATAGTTGGTTCTTGGATAGGAGGGAGCACAAGTCAGCTTGTATTAAAAGAATTAGTGGAATGTCCAGAGGGTTTGTTCTTAACCATTTTAGTCCTAGATAATATTCTAGTGAATATTTGGACCATTTTAATGTTTCAACTCATTAAAAAAAGTGATCAGTTAAATAATTTTTTTGGGATCAGCGATACAGTTCCCGATTTTGTTAAAGATGAAAATGATTTTGACACCTTTAATAGAAAATCATTTTTGAAGGTGATA
>CAZAPO010000045.1:0-7287 GCA_964487005.1 uncultured Flavobacteriaceae bacterium | reverse complement strand
GCCGAAGAACATAATTATTTAGGTGGATTAGGAGAAAGTGTAGCTAGAGTGCTTGCGCTTAACCATCCAACACCACAAGAATTTGTTGCTACCAATGACACATTTGGTGAGTCTGGAACTCCTGCACAACTTATGGCAAAGTATGGCTTAAATAGTGATGCGGTGGTTGAAAAAGCCAAAGCTGTAATAGCTAGAAAGTAACATTTTAACAATATAAAATTGAAGGTCCTTTATTAATTTAAAGGACCTTTTTTTGGTTTTTAAAATAATGTTAAAGAAATAAATTTTGTTTGGCAGCGTTTTTGATACATATACATTCAAAATCTATAAACGAATAATTATGAAGAAACTTTTTTTATTTGTATTACTAGCAACCACATGTACTTTTACTTACGCCCAAATGGGAACTTCATGGGGTGTAAAGGCTGGTTTGAACTACAATGCCCATGGTGACTATTTTGAGTCCATAGGAGACGCCGCTGAAAACCCTGATAGAAATATGGGGTACCACTTTGGTGTTTTTGGCAAGTTAGGTAACGATCTTTACTTTAAACCAGAATTGGTGTATACCTCGACAAAGAGTGAGTATGAGGATGGTGAATTTGAAATGAAAAAACTAGATGCTCCGCTTTTAGTTGGTATAAAGGTTTTAGGACCAGTAAGCGTCTTTGGTGGACCTTCTCTTCAATATATCTTAGATTCTGATGACGGATTTAGTAATATCTCTATTGATAGCATTGAGAATGATTTTTCTATTGGATTAAACTTTGGGGCAGCCATTAACTTTAACAAGTTTGCGATCGATATTAGATACGAGAGAGGTTTAAGTAGCAATGAAGCATCCTTCTTAGACAACAACGGAATTAACATTGATAATAGGTTGGATACACGGCCTGATCAACTTATATTGAGTTTATCATTAGCATTATAAACTTGATAGATTAATAGCACAAAAAAAGCCGCTTTTTAAGCGGCTTTTTTTAATTAATATGATTTTTAAGAATCATTATTTCTTTTAGACTTCAATCGATTTACATACATAACCATAAAAACAACACTTAAGATTAAAAGAAGAACCGGAGTTTGAAATTCTTTTACGATACCCTCACCCGATTCCCAAACACTCCAATCTGCATAGTGAAGTGAAAAACCACCCATGACCGCACAAATTAGCATGGTAAAAAAAAGTACTGTTTTTGAATATTTGACCATGTTGTATGAATTTACCTTTTAAAATTAAAATATTTTTTTATTCTTCTCCACAAGCGGAAGCAACTCCATTACTTGCAGCGTAAACCAACACTAGGGCAGCACCACATGCAACCACTGTAACACATGATGCTAATGTCATGGTAGCAGCAACTAATGAAACTATAGCAGCTGCACACTCAAATAGATTTCTAGAACCATAATTGCTCATGTATAATTCTGGATTAGCAAACTCCGAACCCATCAAAACATTTACAATTTTATTATGCTTTGAAAAATCTTCTTCTTTTAATTCCAATGCCAATATTGATTTCTCATAATCACTAACTGCTCTATGAAAACCAACTTCTCCGATGTCTGATATTAAAGTTTTAGTTAAGTTAACTTCCAATTGTGTCATCCATCCTTTTGCCAATCCGAAATTCAATATAGTATCCGCATCCTCATTTATTAAATCTATAGCTTCTTGTGGTAATTCTATCTCAGAATCCAATTCGGAATTAACAATTTCAATTAATTGTGCAAATTTCATGCTTGAAGGTACTTTGCCTGAATTTTGGATATTAACTAAATCTAACTTGATTTTTAAAGATTTAAAGTCTTCAAACATGGAATAATCAAAAACCTGCTGTTCAACGTGAATAATATCATATTGGGTACAAGAAGTTGTAAGTAAGACAAGAGATAAAATTATTGCTTTAAATTGTTGAATGAATTGTTTCGATTTCATAAGTCATAATCCTTCCAAAAGTTAATTATGTCAATCTAATCGATTTTTATTAAGATTTAAAATCGAAAGTAATATGTGGATGCTTTTACGGAACAACTGTAAATAATCAGACCATAACTATAAAAAAAGCCGCTTAAAAGCGGCTTTTTTTATAGTTATTGATAAGCTATTAGTCTTCGTTATAATTTGTGGTGGCCTCTGCATCCAAATGATCGAAAATTGAATTGTTATTAGCATCGACCATTTTTACGGTGGTAATCATAATTTTTCCACCTTCTTCTTCCCTAATAATTTCAAACTCGTTTTCTCCAAATGTTGGATCTGGATCACCAACATTAATTTCGTATTCTGTTTGTTGTAATTCATTGAACGTTAATACTCCGTCACCATCATCGTCAGGGTCATTGAAATTAGAAATTCCGTTCTCATCTGTATCGTCATTGGTTACGTCTAAATCTGCATTGGTATCTTCTACAAATGAAGGCAATCCGTCAAAATCGTGATCGGCCACTTCTGTTTGATAAAGCTCAAATTTAAAGAGCAACTCCGAATATTCAACAATTCCGGCAGTAACCTGATTAAAATAGGCAAGCCCAGAAGGAATAAACATCACTCCGCGTCCTGGATTATTATAAGTAATTGTTCCATCGCCATTCTCCATAAATGAATCTGCTACATTAAATTCTGGTATCACCAATGGCCAACCTCTAATTAATGAAACCAACTCAAATTCAACAGGAGTTGGTGAACTATCAAAAGCCTCACTTAAATTATTCGCATTTGAATCTAATGTAAATCCTTGATAAATAAGTCGCACCCTATCCGAAAAATGCGGTGCTTCTCCACCACCTTGTTGCAAGGTTAAGATATGATAATCGTATTCTACCTCTTCATAGGTAGTTGTTTCGGTAACCACAGCGTCCATAAGTAATCTGTGGTTAGTAGGTACACTTTGACCATCTTCAAGTTTCGTTATCACTAAGTCATTGATTGTAGCATCAGGATTTATTCGAAAAAAGTTCGAATTATAATAGTGTGAACTTAAATATTCAATTAATTCAGCCTTATCAATTATTTGCTGTTCTCCCCTATCTGCTATTGGTACCGGATCTATCAATCCGTCATCACTCTTACACGAATTTAAGGTAATTGCTAACCCTAATAACAGTAGTAGATAATATTTAATTTTCATGCGCTTATTTTTTCGGTGTGCAAGATACAATTTTATAATATTTTTGCATCATTACATTAACGTAGTTTTTACATTTTTATGCGCATAGACAAGTACCTTTGGTGTACCCGATATTTTAAAACCAGAAACATTGCAACAACCGCTTGCAAAAAAGGCCAGGTAAAAGTAAACGATCAGGTGGTAAAACCTAGTAGAGAAGTATACCCAACCGATATAATTGAGCTCCGTAAAAATCAAATTAATTACAAATTAGTAGTTAATGATATTCCTCCCAATCGTGTTGGTGCTAAACTAGTAGCTATTTATAGAACCGATATTACGCCTAAGGAAGAATTTAACACCCAAGAAATGCTCAAGTACAGTAAAGATTACTACAGAAAGAAAGGTACTGGCAGACCAACAAAAAAAGACCGACGAGATATTGAAGATTTTTACGATGAAAATGAGTAATTTTATTTTTTATATAAATCAATATGACTGCTAACAACAATATTATTTTAACTCATAAGGAAATAGAAAATAAGATAAGACGTATTGCCTATCAGATTTATGAGAACAATGTTGATGAGAACCAAATAATTTTAGCTGGAATTGATAAGAACGGATACGTTTTAGCTAGAAAACTTAAATCAGTTTTAGGGAAAATATCTAGTATTGAACCTGTATTGTGCAAAGTTTCTATTGACAAAAAGAACCCAAGAAATCAAATAAGCACCTCTCTAAAGGTTGAAGAATATATTAATAAATCTGTTGTTTTAATTGACGACGTATTAAATTCTGGCACTACACTTATTTATGGTGTAAAGCACTTTTTAGATGTTCCTTTGAAGCAATTTAAAACGGCAGTGTTGGTTAACAGAAATCATAAAAAATATCCTGTAAAAGCAGATTTTAAAGGTATCTCTTTATCTACTTCGCTTCATGAACATATTGATGTGAGCCTAGAAGGAAAAAATTTTCAAGCTGTTTTAGTATAATTTTAGAACAATCTGTTCTACAATTTGGTCTACATTCAATTGATCTGTATTGATAATATGGTCTGCCTGACTGTAAAATTGAGAGCGTTCAAATAAATGTTTCCCAATAAATTCGGCAAGATCATCTTCATTTGTTAAATGTGAAATTAATGGGCGTGTGTTGGTTTCGTTTCTAACACGATTCATAATTGTAGCGATAGTAGCTTTTAAGTATATAGTGGTAACCTTGGTATTAGATTTTATAAGTTCCAAATTATTTCCATAACAGGGTGTACCACCACCTAATGACAAAACTAATTTGTTATAATTGTTGAATATTTTGTGTAAACATTCGGTCTCTTTTTTACGAAAATGTATTTCTCCTTTTTTTTCAAAGAGCTTACTAATTGGCATGCCCTCAGTATCTTCAATAAAATGATCGAGGTCCATAAAATTATGGGCTAATTTCTTGGCTAGTTGTCTTCCAACTATTGATTTTCCAGAGGCCATATACCCCATTAAAACTATGATCATTTTTACACTAAATTTTTGATACTGGATATCAAGTGAATCTAGTCACAAAAAAACAAAAAATTCTGTATAAAAAGTATTGTTTTATAAATTAAACATTTTATATTTGCACCCGCATTAGAGCAATCTAAGCGACCGGTTAGCTCAGTTGGTAGAGCATCTCCCTTTTAAGGAGAGGGTCCTGGGTTCGAGCCCCAGACCGGTCACAAAAAAGTTAAGCAATCTGCTTAACTTTTTTTATTTTTGAAAACTTCATTTTTGCGCACGTGGCGGAATTGGTAGACGCGCTAGGTTGAGGGCCTAGTGACCATTTAGGTCGTGGAAGTTCGAGTCTTCTCGTGCGCACTTTAAGTAAATTTTAATATTTTCTTTGCTGCGAAGTCATTAATTATGCTTACTTTTGTTTAATATTAAACGTCAAACGATGAACAATATAAAATCAAATTTTAGCATAAAGGACCTTGAGAACATCTCGGGAATCAAGGCTCACACCATACGAATTTGGGAAAAGCGCTATAATTTATTGCAACCAAATCGCTCTGATACAAACATTAGAAACTATAGCTTAGCAAGCCTTCAGAAACTACTTAATGTTTCTTTTTTAAATGGTAATGGATATAAGATTTCGAAGATTGCCGACCTTAATCCTGATGAAATATCGGTACTAGTTAGAGAGATAGCTTCTAAAGGTGGACAGCGTCACCATGCCATTAATGCCTTTAAGATGGCCATGCTTAATTTTGATCAGACTTTATTCTATACCACCTATAATAATTTATTACAAGAGAACACCTTCAAAGAAATATTTTATCAAGTTTTCTTACCTTTATTAGATGAAATTGGAATTTTGTGGCAAACGGATACTATAAATCCTGCTCATGAACATTTTATTTCAACACTTATTAAGCAAAAGGTTTTAATAAATATAGAAAAGGTTCAAACCTTAGAACCTGCAAAAAAAGATAAGACATATGTACTGTTCTTACCAATGAATGAGATTCATGACATTGGTTTGTTGTTTGTTAATTATGAAATTGTATGTGCAGGATATCAGTCCATATTTTTAGGCCAAAGTGTTCCAATAAATAGTTTGGTTAGTATTACCAAACATTATGATAATATAGTTTTTGGAAGTTACTTTACCGTAAAACCCGAAGTAGAAAACCTTGATCAATATTTAGAGATTTTCTATGAAAATGTATTAAGAGACACCAATCATAAATTACATGTATTAGGGTATCGTACTAAAGATATATCTAATAACCCGTCGAAAAACAAAATTAAGCAGTTTGAATCTATAGCATCTTTTGTTAAAGAATTGTAAAATTTAGCTAAACATTTCATTTTGTTTAATTTTTTTATACATTTGTTAAACAAAATGAAAGCAACTATTCACATAATCGGATCTGGGTTCTCCTCTTTAGCAGCATCTTGCTACCTAGCCAAAGAAGGTTATAAGGTCACTGTATTTGAAAAAAATGATACGCTTGGTGGTCGTGCCAGACAGCTAAAAAAGGACGGTTTTACCTTTGACATGGGCCCAACATGGTATTGGATGCCTGATGTGTTTGAACGCTTTTTTGCAGATTTTAATCAGCACCCCTCAAACTATTACACCTTAGACAAATTAAATCCTGCTTACACAGTTTATTTTGGCAAGAATGATAGCATTACTATAGAAGATAGCTTAGAAAAAATATATAACACATTTGAAAAAGAAGAAAAAGGTAGTTCAAAACATCTTAAAGCATTTATGAACAATGCAAAAGAGAACTATGAAATAGCTATAACTGATCTGGTCTATAAACCTGGAATGTCAATTGCGGAATTAATTAATCCTAAAACAATTTCAAGACTGGATCAGTTTTTTAGCACTGTCAAGAAAGATGTACGAAAAAAATTTAATAATAATCGCTTAGCACAAATCCTAGAATTCCCCGTACTCTTTCTTGGTGCTAAACCATCTAACACACCGTCCTTTTACAACTTCATGAATTATGCAGATTTTGGTTTAGGAACATTTCATCCAAAAAGGGGAATGTTTCAGGTTGTAAATGCTATGGAGCAACTAGCAAAAGAATTAGGTGTGACCTTTAAAACAAATGAAAATATTGAGCAAATAATAATAGAAAAAGGAAAGACCACCGGACTTATCTCAAACGGCCACACACACCCTTGCGACGTAGTTTTAAGTGGAGCAGATTATCATCATACGGAAACATTGCTTGATAAAGAATTTAGACAGTATTCTGAAAACTATTGGAGTAAAAAAACATTTGCTCCCTCTGCTCTACTTTTTTATGTTGCCTTCGATAAAAAATTAGATAACGTAGAGCATCACACACTGTTTTTTGATACCGATTTTGAGGGACACGCCAAAGCAATATACGACGATAAAAAATGGCCTGATAAACCACTTTTCTATGCTAGTTTTCCTAGTATCACTGATAGTTCATTTGCTCCTGATGGCCAAGAAGCTGGAACATTCTTGATACCATTGGCTCCAGGAATTGAAGACACGCCAGAAATAAGAGCGATGTACTTCGAGAAAATTATGAAGCGATTTGAGGAATTAACAGGGCAAAAAGTCATGGATCATATCCTTTTTAAAGAATCTTATTGTATTAACGATTTTATAAAAGACTATAACTCGTATAAAGGCAATGCCT
>CAZAPO010000044.1:0-5872 GCA_964487005.1 uncultured Flavobacteriaceae bacterium | reverse complement strand
TCTATTGCTGTAGAAATATTCTTTTTTTGATAACTCCCTTTTAAGTCGCTTTTATATGACTTACTGGCTTCTTGATCTGCAAAAGTTATTTCAGCATTTTTATATTCTGCAATACCTTTAAAAATTGATTTTGTTTTTTCCTGAGTTTCCCCTATTACAACAGGAGTATTAGATTTTATAATTCCCCCTTTTTCCTTAGCTATTAATTCTAAAGTATTTCCCAAGAATTGGGTGTGGTCTAGTCCAATATTTGTTATTACGGACACTTCCGGCATGATTATATTGGTAGAGTCTAATCGACCTCCCAGACCAACTTCAACCACTGCGATATCCACTTTCTTTTTTGCAAAAAAATCAAATGCCATTCCAACTGTCATTTCAAAAAAGGATAAAGAATTAGCCTCGAAAAAAGTCTTATTCCTTTTAATAAAACCAATTACAAATTGTTTGCTTATTTCTTTACCATTTATTTTGACCCGTTCCCTGAAGTCCTTTAAATGCGGAGACGTATATAATCCAACTTTATACCCGGCTTCTTGTAAAACAGACGCGATCATGTGGCAGGTAGAACCTTTACCATTGGTACCTGCAACGTGTACTGATTTAAACTTGTTTTCTGGATTCTTTAAATGATTGGCAAGTAAAATGGTATTTCCTAGGTCTTCTTTATAGGCTGCCGTACCTTTATTTTGATACATAGGTAATTGGTTAAACATCCAATTGACAGTATCAATATAATTCATAGTTTATTGGCTTACACTAAAGTTGATAACTACAAATCCAATTTGTTTTGCAGGTGCTTTTGAATCTGCTGGCCATTTGTAAGTCATGGCAGTTTTCTTTGCGGCATCATATAAGCAATAGGCTCCTGTGGTTCCTCTTTTTCCTGGGATGGCATTTAATACACTTCCCTGTCTATTTACATGAATTTCTACCACTACTCGACCTTCTTCATCACATTCTGGAAGAATTTTTCTCTTGGTTGGTTTCCCACGACCTCGTAATCCATACCCAGATCCTCCACCACCTGTTCCTGGATCTCCAAAGTAACTTGGTGCATAGGGATCACCGTTTAATTGGCCCTTATCACCCGCTCTATTATCATCGCCTTCACTACCAGAGTCTGAACCGCTGCTATTTTTAATTCCACCAATGAGATCGTTAACCGAGTTACGCTTGGCTTCTTGCTCTTTTCGCTCTCTTTCTTTGCGTGCTTCCTCTTCCCTTCTTTCGCGTTCAATGCGTTCTGCTTCAGCCTTTGCCTTGGCCTCTTCTATTGCTTTTTTTCGAGCTTCTTCTTTTTGTCTTTTTATAGCGATACTCTCTTCGTTATCCTCAGTGATAACATCTTCTGTTTTTGTTTCTTGAGGGGTTGTGGGAGCTGGTTTTGACTCTTCAACTTTTTTTGGAGGAGTAACCACTTCTTTGGGTGCCTGTCTTATTGGCTTTTTAGGTTGTACACGACCACTACCAAAATCGGTTGTTCCAAAATTTACAGCCACCCCATACTCTAATGGTGGATCTATATATTTTGGGCCTACAATAAAGATCAACAAAATTAGAAGCACACCAATTAAGGTTGTAATTCTTGCTGAGTCTTTTTCATGTTTGGTTTTAAAATAGGACTTCATACTAAAGCTATTTTGGTCTTACCGCTAAGATGACCTTAAATTTATTTCTATTGGCTATATCCATAACCTTAACCACATTATCTACGGGAACCGATTTTTCGGCTCTAAGCACAATAGTTGGCGACTCTTGATCAGACAATTCTGAAATCAATCTGTTTTCTAATACACTTTCTCCTACCACCTTTTGATCTATATAATATGTCAAGTCTTTACTTATACTCACCGATACTGACCTTTTATTTTCTGTCTTACCACTGGCCTTTGGTAATAAAATATCTATGGCGTTGGTAGTAACCAAGGTTGAAGCTAACATAAAGAAGATCAATAATAGGAATACAATATCTGTCATTGACGACATATTGAATTCTGGCGTAACCTTATTTCTTCCTCTAAAATCCATACTAAACCGGCTCGTTTAAGTGATCTAGAAATTCTACTGAGTGTGCTTCCATTTGATGTATAACCTTGTTGGTTCTAACCACCAAATGATTGTAAGCTATATAACCAATAATACCAACTATTAATCCTGCCACAGTTGTTGTCATTGCTGTATATAGTCCATCTGCTAATAATTTTATATCTATTTGACCTCCAGAATTAGCAATTTCAAATATTGATAATATCATTCCAATAACCGTTCCAAGAAATCCAATCATTGGTGCAGCTCCAGAAATGGTAGCCAAAACGCTTACATTTTTTTCAAGTCCATATACTTCCAATCGTCCTGCATTTTCAATGGCTGTATTAATATCTTCTAAGGGTTTTCCAATTCTGGTGATTCCTTTATCAATAAGTCGTGATACAGGTGAATTTACTTGGGCGCATAGTACCTGAGCAGCGTCAATTTTACCATTTGAAACATGATCTTTAATCTGGTTCATAAAATTGTTATCTATTTTTGAAGCCGCTTTAATTGCAAATAAGCGTTCAAAATAGATATAACTTGCTACCAATAGTAATACAAACAACAGTAGGATAATAACTTGACCAGCGGTTCCACCACTTGAAATTAGTTCAATAATTGATAGGGTCTTTTCAGTTGATTCTTCCTCAGTAATTAACTCAGTACCTTCCTGAAAAGGATTCATAATTAACATATTCAACATGTGTTATTGTTATTAGGTTAGATTTTGAATAATAACGATAGATTTCTGAATAAAGTATTTAGAATATTGCTCGTGTTACAAAGAACATTAATGAACCTGCCAAAAATCCAACAAAAGCGAGCCATGAAATCTTTCTAAGATACCAGAAAAAGTCTATTTTTTCCATACCCATTGCTACTACTCCTGCTGCAGATCCAATGATTAACATACTTCCTCCTGTTCCAGCAGAAAACGCGATAAAATGCCATAACTGATCATCAATAGGTTCAGAAAACATTCCTAAACTCGCTGCCACTAATGGAACGTTATCTATCACTGCAGACCCTATACCCAACAATAAAACAACAATGTCTGATACTGCCGTACCGTCCATTTCTGTTCCAAGCATTGGCATAGATTCTTTTAAATTGGTTGCAAATCCAAATAATAGCCCTAGTGATTCTAATGCCGCCACTGCCATTAATATTCCCAAAAAGAATAATATACTAGGCAACTCAATTTTAGATAATGAATGGTGTACTGGACTATGATGTGCATGTGCCGCACTTTCTGTTTGGTCAATCTCTGTTAAACTAAACTTAGAGTTACTATAAATTTCAGCAAAAACTGCAACTACACCCAATGCTAGCATCATCCCAACATATGGAGGTAAATGGGTTACCACTTTAAAAACCGGAACAGAAACAATTGCTGCCAAACCTAAATAAAGCATCGTTGAGCTAAACTTACTCTTAGGTTTATCAACTTCTGGTTCCATTTCAAGATCTCCCTTAAACACTGGTAAGAACGAAGCGATTAATGTTGGTACTACCATACAAATTAATGAAGGAATCAAAAGATATATAATAAGATTACCTGTTGTTACTTTATCACCAATCCATAACATTGTGGTGGTTACATCACCAATTGGTGACCATGCTCCTCCTGCGTTAGCTGCAATAATAATAAGACCAGCATACCAAAGTCTAATGCTTCTATTCTTCACAATTTTTTGTAGAATAGATATTAACACAATTGTTGCGGTTAGGTTATCAATGATTGCAGATAAAATGAAAGCTAATGAACAAAAGAACCAAAGTACCTTAACCTTACTCTTAAACTTAATAAACCCTTTAATGGTTGAGAAACCATCAAAATAATCTATAATCTCAACAATGGTCATTGCTCCTAAGAGGAACACCAAGATTTCTGCCGTTTTACCTAAATGATGCAAGAGTGTTTCTTCCATCAAATGCATTTTTCCATCGTGCCCCATGGCATCAAATCCATCAACGAGTCCATGTGAACCAGAATCAAACCATTGTGAAAAATCATCAATACCTAATGAAATTAAAGCCCAACTTATTGCCATCATTACCAATGCTGGTATTAACTTATCTATTTTAATACTGTGTTCTAAAGTGATAGCTAAATAGCCTACCACAAATACGATAATGATTGTTGCTTCCATAGGGTTACTTTAGTTAGTTATATTAATTGGCTCAACGCAATCTGAAATGCGTTTTTGCTCACTTCTGTCTTCTGATGATGCTGATCATATACATTCTTTATCGCATCTTTGATGATGTTAGATGTGTCTTCAAAGATTGCTTCATCGGTCATTTCCACTCTTCGTTCCATAAAATACGCAAAAACTCTGGCCATTCCACAATTTGAAATGAAATCAGGTATTAAACTTACTTTATTATCTGTATATTCCATAATAGGACCAAAGAAAATTTCTTTATCGGCAAATGGAACATTGGCTCCACAGGATATTACTTCTAATCCTGTGTCAATAAGTGAGTCGATTTGTTCTTTCGTGATTAATCTTGAAGCTGCACAAGGTGCAAAAATCTCAGTTTCTAACAACCAAATTCTTTTATTCATCTCGTCGAAAGGAATTAGCTCCTCACTTTCAATAGTATTGCCTGTTTTATCGAGAAAAAGTTCTTTTATTTCTTCAAAAGTAAATCCATTTTCATTGATTAACCCTCCAACGATATCGATAATACCAACAATTTTTGCTCCCATTTGAGCCAAATAAAACGCCGCTGCAGCCCCTACATTACCAAATCCTTGAACGACAGCTCTTTTACCTACCACCGTACCTCCATAAATCTCATAATAATGTTTCACTGCTTCGGCAACACCAAATCCTGTAATCATATCGGCCACCGTGAATTTGCGCAAAACATCTGGAGTAAAACGCTCATCTTCTATCACCTTAATTACGCCATGACGTAATTGACCAATTCTGTTAATTTTATCAGCTTCGGTTGGTCTAAAATGCCCATTAAATACACCCTCTTGTGGATGCCATACTCCAGCTTCTTCAGTTATTGGTATCACCTCATGTGTTTCGTCTACATTTAAATCACCTCCAGTACCATAATAACTCTTAAGTAATGGTGCAACAGCACGATACCATCTTTCTAATACGCCTTTTTTTCTTGGATCTCTTGGATCGAAATTAATCCCAGATTTGGCTCCTCCTATCGCAGGCCCCGAAACAGTAAACTTTACTTCCATTGTTTTGGCTAGTGAAACAACTTCATTTAAATCAAGGCCTTTTCTCATTCTGGTTCCTCCTCCAGCAGCGCCACCTCTCAATGAGTTGATCACAGTCCATCCTTCGGCCTCAGTTTCTGGGTCTTTCCAGTTAAAAACAATTTCTGGTGCTTTATTCTCGTATTTACTTAATAATTCTTTCATTTTAATTTTGATTCTTCTATAACTATTGTACTTAATCTAACTTTTCCGATGGTGTTTTTCTTAAGCGTAGCTAAAGCTGAGTCATAATGAAAGTTTTTAATGGTTATGAGTAACAAATATAAAAAACTATAAATCTTGAAGATTAAATTATTAAAATTTTATGGCAGAAAAATAACACCGGATGAATGATCATACTTAGCACCTGTAACACTACTTAAGCAGTTGACTTCACCTCTCATTTTTAGCACACCAAGCAGACCAAATATTAGTGCTTCTTTATATTCTATGGTATGCCTATCTGGTATCACAATAGTATTATTAGTATTGGACTCAATACGTTTCATTAAAAAATTATTGAATGCGCCTCCTCCTGTTATCAAAACTCTGTTATAATTAGAATGTTCTATAGCTTTTGAAATTTGAATAGCAATATGCTCAACA
>CAZAPO010000043.1:0-6254 GCA_964487005.1 uncultured Flavobacteriaceae bacterium | reverse complement strand
TAATCAAGCATAAAAACGTCATAACCATGGCGAGTGAAATCAACAGCGAATTTGCCCCAACCTTTAATACTTTTTGAGTTTCCTTTTAAGTATAACACCACTCCTTTAGGTTGATGAACTCTAAACCGCAATCCATTAATGACAGCGCCATCGCGAGTTTCCATATTGTATTCTTGTGTTGTTTGATTTTCATAATAAAATTGAAAATCTTCGGGTAACTTTTCAGGTTTAAATAGCAAATAATCCTGTAAATAATACAATGCAATACTTATCGCAAAATAAACTGCTGCAACAATGATAACTATATTCAACCAGTACGGCATAGGTGTTAAATAAAACAACAAGATATAAAAATTAAGCGTGGCATCTAAAAATCAATATTTTACCGTATTTAAAAGAGACGAACCTTAATAATCAACATAAGCCACCTTACGTTTATAGAATATTATTACTAGACATCGATAATATTGCAAGAAATAAACAGCATTTTACTAGCTTCGGCTAGCTATTAACATTAACCCAAATTTATGAGACGCCTTTTAATCGCCTTACTGATATCTTCTTTTATGATATCGTGTACCAGTGATGACGATACATTGATTGTAGCTGTATGCGATACACCCATAAATATAAATGTTCAAAGTATCACAGATTCATCAGCAATTATTAGCTGGACAAACAACAATACTTCAAGTTGGTCTGACAATACTTTAGAAAGTCAGGTTGTTATAGAATTTGGGCCATCAGGATTTCAACCTGGTAGCGGAATATCTATTCCAGCAATGGGAAATTCTGTTACCTTACAAAATTTAAGTCAAGCTAGCTCATACGATTTTTACATAACAGCAATCTGCACCGTAAACAACATAAGTTTAACAAGTAATGTGCAATCTTTTACAACAGATTATAAATCTGTGGTTCCAGAGTTTTTACCAACACTCTCTGAGTTAAACATTTTTATTGGCGATCTAGCAGATCTTAATTTGAGTCCAAAAGTATTTGAATACAAATTACATACACAGCTTTTTACAGATTACGCTCATAAATTAAGAACCATTGCACTTCCTGAAGGTGAAGCGCTTAGGTATCAAGATGATGGTTTTCCAATATTTCCAACAGGTACCGTGATCACCAAAACGTTTTATTACGAACTCGACGAGACCGATCCAAACTCTGATAGACAAATAATTGAAACACGTGTGTTAATGAAACGTGCAACAGAATGGGAGATTGATAACTATGTATGGAACGAAGAAATGACCGAAGCCTATCTTGATAGTGACCAGCATGATGTAAAGGTTGATTTTAGAAATAAAAATGGAGAATTGGTTGGTGTTGACTACGTAGTCCCTGGTGGATTTGATTGTACAAAATGCCACAGTAATAGTGGAAATGTTACACCTATTGGACCAAAATTAAGAACAATGAATTTTGAGGTAAATGGTGTTAATCAATTACAAAGATTCATAGATGCAGGAAATTTAATCAATGCTCCCCAGCCAACATCTATTGGAGCCATTCCAAATTGGGAAGACGATGTAAATTACACACTTGAAGAAAGAGCACGTGCATATCTAGATGTTAATTGTGCGCATTGTCACGAACCTGGTGGCTTTTGTGACAACCAATCAACATTAGATCTCTCTTTTGAAACAGCTTTTGAAGATACAAATATCTTCTCGAGAAGATTTAGTATTGGCACTAGAATGAGTTTTTATTCACCAGGTAGTAGCATGCCATTTATTGGGACTACGATGGTGCATGCAGAAGGTTATGAACTTATTCAAGAATATCTAGATTCGCTCGATTAAAAAACCGTAAAAAACTCACTATAGATTAAGGTCTCATTTTTAGTTAAATTATTACTAATTTTTTTAACTATAAATGAGACTTCTCTTTGGTATTTCTTATTTTCACTCCTTAAACCAAAAATCTAGTTACATTGAAAAATTCAATTAAAGTATTGCTATTGGCATTAACGTTGGTAGCAACATCGTGTAATACGGCTAAGAAAGCAGCAGAAGCAGAAGCTGCTAAAAAAGCTGCGGCTGCAAAAGCCAATAAACCCAAACCTAAAAAAGGAGATATTCAACCTTATAGTAAGGTAATTACCAAAGATGCGAAAACAGATAAGGGGCTCTTTGATGTACATAACATCGATGGTAAATTCTTCTACGAAATACCAGATTCTTTATTTGATAAAGAAATGCTTATGGTAACGCGTATAGCGAAAACTGCTGCAGGATATGGATTTGGTGGAGAACAAGCCAACGAAAAAGTTTTAAGATGGCAAAAGAAAGATAAAAAGGTCATATTAAGAGTTGTGTCTTACAATATAGTTGCAGCAGATTCACTGCCTATTCATGAGGCTGTAGTGAATTCTAATTTTGAACCTATATTGGCAACGTTCCCAATTAAAGCTATTAACAAAGATAGTTCGGGAGTCGTTATTGATGTTACAGATCTATTTGAGAAGGATGTTAAAGCCTTAGGCTTACCTGCTAGTAGAAGACGAGCATATAAAGTAACACGTTTAGAAGCCAATAAGTCGTTTATTGAAAGTGTAAAGAGCTATCCATTAAACATAGAAGCACGTCATGTGAAGACATATGCAGCTGGATCACCACCATCTAATTCAAGCACTGGTACCATATCAATTGAAATTAATAATTCAATGATCCTGCTTCCTCAAAATCCAATGAAAAGAAGATATTCTGACGAACGTGTAGGATGGTTTGATAGAGCGCAGGTCGATTATGGTTTAGACGCGCAACGAAGTAAGACTGTTAGATTTTTAGATCGTTGGAGATTAGAGGTAAAAGAAGAAGACATTGAGAAATTTAAACGTGGTGAACTTGTAGAGCCTAAAAAACCAATTGTTTATTATATAGACAGAGCAACACCACAAAAATGGCGTAAATATATCAAGCAAGGTATTGAAGACTGGCAGGTTGCTTTTGAGCAGGCAGGATTTAAAAACGCTATTATTGCTAAAGACCCTCCAACCGTTGAGGAGGACCCTGAGTGGTCTCCAGAGGATGTGCGTTACTCTGTAGTACGTTATTTTGCTTCACCAATCCCTAATGCTTATGGGCCGCACGTTAGTGATCCAAGAACTGGTGAGATATTAGAAAGTGATATAGGATGGTTCCATAATGTAATGTCCTTATTACGTGGTTGGTTCTTTGTTCAAACTGCTGCGATAAACCCAGAAGCTCAAAGTCCAGAATTTAAAGATGAAGTAATGGGACGATTAATTCGTTTTGTATCTGCTCACGAGGTTGGACATACTATTGGATTGCCACATAATATGGGAAGTAGTGTTGCCTACCCAGTAGAAAAATTAAGAGATGCAGAATTTACTCAAAAGTATGGTACAGCACCTTCAATTATGGACTATGCGCGTTTTAATTATGTAGCACAGCCTGGAGACGACGGTGTGGCATTGATGCCAAATATTGGAGTATACGATAAGTATGCTGTAGAATGGGGTTACAGACCTATCTT
Source organism: uncultured Flavobacteriaceae bacterium (assembly GCA_964487005.1). Lineage (GTDB taxonomy): Bacteria > Bacteroidota > Bacteroidia > Flavobacteriales > Flavobacteriaceae > CAZAPO01. Next base: position 2,747 of record CAZAPO010000043.1, on the reverse strand, counting down.
AGATAAAACTGCTGAAGAAGAAAAACCGATCTTAAATAGTTGGATCCTCGAGCATGCTGGTGACCCAATGTACCGTTTCGGCCCAAGTGGTTCAATTGATCCTAGCGCACAAACTGAGGACCTTGGTGATAATGCTATTTTAGCGAGTGATTATGGTATCAAGAACCTAAAGAGAATTGTTCCTAACCTGATGGAATGGACAACTGAAGCTGGTGAAGATTATGCAGATCTAGAAGAGATGTATGGTCACGTAGTTAGCCAATTTAACCGTTATATGGGTCACGTTGCAACAAATGTTGGTGGTGTTTATCAATACTATAAAACAGCTGATCAAGAGGGTGCTGTTTATACACATGTTGACAAGGAGCATCAGAAAAATTGCATTAACTTCTTACACGACCAATTATTTGAAACACCTGAGTGGCTAATCAACAACGACATTTTCAACAAAATTGAAAGTGCTGGACAGATTGAGCGTATTAGAGGAATGCAAGCCAGAACGTTAAACAGACTTCTTGATTTTGGAAGAATTCAAAGAATGACTGAGAATGAAGCCATTAATGGTAGAGATGCATACACTTATGCAAATATGATGCGTGATTTAAGAAATGGAATATGGAGTGAATTAAGATCTGGTAGAACAATTGATGTATTTAGACGTAATTTACAACGTGCATATATTGATCGTTTAAATTACCTAATGACTAATGAGCAACCACCAATTCCTGCTCAATTTAGACGTTTTGTTAGACGTACTAACGTGAATGTGAACCAGTCAGATATTAGAGCTGTTGTAAGAGCAGAGCTTAATACATTAAGGAGATCTGTGAGATCGGCAATTGGAAGAACAAATGATTCAATGAGTAGAATACATTTACAAGATGTATTAGAACGCATCGATAATATTTTAGATCCTAAATAGATATTTTAGAGATAAAAAAAAGGCGTCAATTATGACGCCTTTTTTTATGTATATAGTAACTTACTTAAGTCCTAAAACTTCAACTCCCTGCTCAAAAACTACATCAACTGGTATACTTGCAGAAGACAGTCTATCTAAATCTGCTTGTAATTCGGCAGTAATAAGTCCCTTTTCTGAAACTAAAGTAGCAACACCGTCATAATCGCCATTACCTTGAAGTGTTAATATAAGTCGTGACAAGTCCTCCATTGCGGCAATCATATTGTCATAATTAACCGTGTAGGTTCCATCCTCATTCCTTGTAAATGCTTCTTTTTCTTTAAAGTAATTAAAGCGAATCATATTTGCTTTACCATGAGCACTAGAGGCTCCAAAACGCACTGACCTAAAAATACTTGCCATAAAAGTGGTCATATAATCTTTCATTTCACCTTCAACCTCACCTTTAGCTTGTAGTTGCTGCACCATGTATAATCCTAACACATCAGCTTTACCTTCTTCTAATGCGCTTGCGTGTTCTTTTAACGCCGTTCTAACCGTTCCGCTTCCATCAATGGTATTCTTAATCCCCAATCCGTGCGCTACTTCATGAAACATCGTATTGGCAAAAAAAGCATCAAATGTGATGTGCTGTCTCTGACTTTCGTCAATTAAAACCTCCGAAATTGGAACTAAAATCTTATCAAATTTGGCGCGCATCGCGTTTTTTAATTGCAACCTTCTTGTACCCTTTTGTAGCTGTACCTCCTCATCATTTGGTAGGTTGATAGCGATCGTCTTACTTCCCGAATTACAATCGCCAGCATAATAAATAACATCATAGGCATTTAAGTCTGAATCTGTACCTGGAGTTTCAGTTTTATAAGCCGCATCAACTGGAAGATCTCGTTGTAATTCTGGTAAGAAATTGGCAAACCGTGCAAGTTTGGCACTCCAATCCATATCTTTTAGCAGTACATAGCCTTCATGTGCAGCCTTATTTCCAAATAATTGATCTTCATATGTTTCAATGGGCCCAATAACTACATCAATCATATTACTCTTCATATCCATCCAAGCTAAATCACTAGGTTGATATTCATCATCTAATAAGGCCTGTGCACGCAGTTCCAAATAATGCCTAAAGCCATCATCGTCTGCCAATTTAGATGCTTCCATTAGTAATGCTGAAACCTCCTTTACCTCAGCTTCAAATTGCTTGTGATATGGAATAGAATAGAGCTGACCATTTTCATCACGACGCACAAAATTATAAATGCTAGATTTATTATCAATTTCTGCATTTTCAAACTCTTCTTTGGTCATATCTGCAGGATAAAAGTTCGCTCCAGCGGGTTTTTCACCTACACCTTCAACAAAAGGTTTATTACCATCCAGGCGGTCCCACGGGCCATAATTTATTTCAACAAATTTTTTCGTTTCGGCATCATTAATGCTATTCAATAACTCAGTTTGATCACCATAAGCCTCATACCAAAATAATGCATTCATCTTATCGGCAGCCTCAATTAATATAGGAAGCATTTGACGCTGATTTTCAGAAAGTCCGGCTAATTCTGAAGTTAATTTAACCGAAACGTACTTACTTAATTTTTGTTTCATTTCTGATTGATTTTCGGTGCTTTCTTCTGTGGTGGTCTTACTTTCATTACAACCAACAATTAACAAAAACACACCTAATACTGTTAGTAATTGTTTCATTATTCAAATTTTTTTAATAATCATAAAGTTAAGTTATTTTAAGATGTTAATGGCACGTTAAATAACATTTGATGGTTAAACCTTTTTTAAATAATAGGGTCATAGCAATGTAACATCAATAACA
>CAZAPO010000042.1:0-6229 GCA_964487005.1 uncultured Flavobacteriaceae bacterium | reverse complement strand
AGTTGAGCTCACTGCTACTTCATCTATTTCTTTGGCAGAGATTTCGGTAATTTCAAATCCATAATCTTCGGCATATTCTTTAAGGTTTTCAATATTAGCCGATCTATTTCTACCAAACCTATGATCGTATCCTACAATAAGATGTTTCACATGTAACTTGTCTACCAAGATATCTTGCACAAATTCCAATGCCGTAAGTCTTGAAAACTCTTTTGTAAATTCCTGAATTACTAAATGATCTACTCCTAAATTTTCTAATAATTGTGATTTCTCATTTATGGTATTGATCAGCTTGATTTTAGTATCTTTCTGTAATACCATTCTTGGATGCGGAAAAAAGGTGAGTACAACAGCTTGCAAATTCTTTTTTGCCGCATTCTTTACGAGTCTCTTAATAATTTTCTGGTGACCTACATGTACCCCATCAAAAGTACCAATGGTAACAACCGAATCTTTTTTTGAGTACTTGTCTATTGTAGTTTTAATCTTCAAAGAGGACGTTTTTTTACAAAACTATGCATAATGAATTTATAAAAAAAGAGCGCATCCTGCGCTCTTTTTAATTTTTATTTAATTCGTACTTATTTTTTAATAAATGGAATCGATATGGTATTTCCTTCTTTAAATATTTTGATGAAATACATACCATTACTCATCGCTGACACATTAATCTCAAGGTCGGTAACATGCTTTACATTTCGCTGTATCATTGATTGTCCTAAAAGGTTATAAATCTCGAAAGTATCTGGTAGTTCGTTACCATTAGCTAGTTTAACCGTCAATATATCTGAAGTTGGATTTGGATATATACGTATCCTACCGTCTTCAAAATAATTGTCATTTCCTAGGGTGAGTGTCGAGATCTTTTGTGTTTCTGAACCTCCAAACTCTGCTCCTGATGCGATTACTGTGTTATCATCTGCCTTCAATTCATAAGAGCCCGTTCCATAACCACAACAAATTCCATCGTTTGCTGAATCAAAGATTGTGAACGAGTAACACTCTCCTGGAGAAACATTTGTCGAGACATTAATTGTTGTGTTATCTAAATAGGGCCCTCCACTATTAATGAGGGTTCCACCACTATCTCTTAATTCCCAAGTAGTTTCTCCACCATAATCATCTGTAACCAGGGTTAAATGCACTTGTGTTGTACTTGCAAAAGACTCGGAAACGGTAAACATCATACTTGCGTCATCATTACAGCTTCTAGAATCACCACTGCCATTTGGGTTAGAAACACTCACATTTAATGTTCTATTTCCTGGAGCACCGGTAACATCTGGTAGTGCAACAATTTCGTATTCACCAAAGGCTAATGATCCGCTCCAATTATAATTAGATGATGTTCCTCCATCAACATCGTAATTTATAGTTGCTGATGTTAATGTAGTGGTTCCCCAATTTGAAACTCGAATCGACGGGGTGGCCGATGCCAAACAATCGGCTATTGAAACTTGTTCAACATTTACACTAGCATCCAAACTTACCGATGGTAAGTCATTACAAACTGTTGATGTTGCTGTTGTAGGTCTGTTAGGTGCAGTTGTTATTGCTGCAACCATTCTAGCTTTTTGATCGTTAGTAAACACATTCATGCATACATCACTACTATAATCCATATAGTTCTCTACCATATCTGGAAATCCAGGAGGAGCAGGACAAGAATCATTGCCAGGATTACAAACACTGTTATTAGAAGCACCACTTGCTACTGGTGGAGTATCTGCACATAGGTCACCACCTCCAACTTCATTGCAACCACCCTGAAATGTGTGATACAATCCTAAATAGTGCCCAACCTCGTGAGTTCCAGTTCTACCAAGATTAAAGGTTGCATTTGGCAATGTGACATTTGGATCATCAGACGATCCAAAAAATTGATATCCAATAACTACGCCATCAGATGCCGCTGGCCCATTAGGAAATTGTGCAAACCCTAATAAGGTGGTATCTGAAAACTGCACCGACCAAATATTAAAATAACGTGATGCATCCCAATAGGTGGCAGGTTTTAATACCGTATCTGTATTACCTCCTGGTCCCGACCAACTGGTGGCGGTAGCAGACATGTCTATTCTGTTAATACCGTTGGTAGTACAGCCATCAGGCGTTTGCTTTGCTAAGCAAAACTCTACTTCTACATCAGCACCATCTGGATGCGTGTTATGTCCTCGACTACCCAATAGTCTTCTAAAATCTTCATTCAATACCTGTATTTGTGAAAACACCTGTGCATCAGAGATATTAGGTCCCGTCCCTAGTGGTTCACCATTATGCACAACATGTACCACGACTGGTATAGTATATACCACTCTTCTATTTGCTCGCTGCGTACGCTGTATTTGAATATTGTTGGCAAGCTTCTTCTCAAAAGCATCACTACCCATCATTTCTGGGTATTTCTCAAGTAATGCTTTATTGTATTCGTCTGTTGCACAACGTGTAACGCCCTTCAATTCTTGAGAAGAGGCACTCAAACATATTAGCAGGAAACATAAAAAACTGAGGCTTTTCATAGCTTTTTTTAAATCCAAAACTTTCTAGGTTAAATTATACCGGTAAAGTTAGCAAAATTTTTATTTGCCATTAAAACTGTTCATCGTGTTATTCATGCCTGATAACGCAAAAGATTTAACAATGGCAACACTTTGATCTAGTCTTTCGGTGATTTTTGCATTTTCTTCAGCACTCCACTCACCTAATACATAGTCTACTTGACGGCCTTTACTAAAATCGCTACCAACGCCAAACCTTAACCTATTATACTTATTGGTATTAAGTTTATCTTGAATATCTTTCATCCCATTATGACCGCCATCACTACCCTTGGTTTTAAGTCTTAATGTTCCAAAAGGCAAATTTATATCATCGGTGATGACGAGTAAATTTTCAAAAGGCACCTTCTCTTTCTCTAACCAATATTTTACAGCTTTTCCACTTAAATTCATGTAGGTACTTGGTTTTAGTAAAATAAGTGATCTTCCTTTCACTTTCACAATAGCCTTGTCTCCCAGCTTCACGGTTTCAAATGCCACTGCTTCGTGGCTAGCCACCAAATGATCTAATATCTTAAATCCAACATTGTGCCGGGTATTGTGATATTTATCACCAATATTACCAAGTCCTACAATTAGAAATTTTTTCATGAGTTCTTCAGGTGACGGGACGTCCTTGCCCTTAAATAATTGTTTAAAAAATTGCCACATTATTGGTTTAACTATTGTGTAAAATTAAAAAAGCATCCTGAAATAACAGAATGCTTTTTATATTGATTGTTAAACCTATGTTTATTCTTGAGCCGCTTCTGCTGCAGGAGCTTCTGCTGCTCCTTCTTCTGTTGTCTCTTCTTCTTCGTCTTCAAGACCATCTTCAATGCTCATTGCTGCTCTAGATCTTCTTACTTGACACACTACCGTGTTATCTGGGTGTAATATGTTATAAGCTTCATTTTCTAGTTCAGTTACGTAAAGCTTGCTTCCAATCTTTAGTTTAGAAATATCTGCTACTATAAAGTCTGGTAAATTTGTTGGTAATGCTTTTACTCTAAGCTTACGCTTGTTTCTTCTTAATACACCACCGTTTAATACACCTGGTGCGTTTCCAACAACTTGTACAGGAATATCCATAGCAATTTCTTTATCCTCGAATAACTGATAAAAGTCGATGTGTAGCATTTTATCTGTTACTGGGTGAAACTGAATGTCTTGTAACACTGCATTGTAGCTCTCACCATTGTCTAAAGCAATCACAACTGTATGCGCATTAGGCGTATAAACCAGTTTAGAGAATGCTAATTCATTTGCTGAGAAATGTACTGGCTTGTCTCCTCCGTATAATACGCAAGGAACCTGTCCAGCATTACGTAAGGCTTTTGATGCTTTCTTGCCCACGCTTTCTCTTTGAGATCCATTGATTGTAATTGATTTCATTTTTAAAATATATAATTAATAATAATTTACATCACAAATTTTGAGCTGATCGATTTGTTGTAGTGTACTCTGTACATTACATCTGCAAAAAGATCGGCACAACTTAATACTTTAATTTTACTACTTTCTTGTGCTAACGGAATTGAGTCTGTAACAATTAACTCTTCAAGCTTTGATTGCTCTAATCTGTCGTAAGCACTTCCAGATAGTATTGGATGTGTACAAATTGCTCTCACACTTAGTGCCCCACGCTCCATCATCAAATCGGCAGCTTTTGTAAGTGTTCCTGCTGTGTCTACCATATCGTCAACCAAGACCACATTTTTTCCTTCTACATTTCCAATAAGCTCCATGTGCGAAATCACATTGGCTTTTGCTCTTTGTTTGTAACAAATTACCACTTCACTTTCCATAGCTTTTGAGTAGGCGTATGCTCGCTTAGATCCTCCCATATCTGGTGAAGCTATGGTTAGATTATCAAGCCCTAAACTCTTAAGGTATGGCAAGAAAATAGTAGATGCATATAAATGATCCACTGGTTTTTCAAAGAACCCTTGAATTTGATCTGCATGCAAATCCATGGTTATTATTCTTGTTGCTCCAGCAGTTTCTAACATTTTAGCTATAAGCTTGGCTGCTATAGGAACTCTTGGTTTATCTTTTCTATCTTGTCTCGCCCATCCAAAGTATGGCATAACCGCCGTAATATGCCTTGCAGATGCTCTCTTTGCTGCATCTAGCATTAATAGCATTTCCATGAGGTTTTTAGGCCCTGGGTTTGTTGATCCAATAATAAACAAACGCGCACCACGTACCGATTCTTCAAAGGATGGTTGAAACTCTCCATCACTATAAGTAGAGGTAATAACATTACCTAAATCTTCACCATACGCCTTAGCAATTTTTTGAGCAAGCTCAGTACTTTGAGTACAAGCAAATATTTTGGCTTTGGTTTTGATTTTTGTCATAACTAACTTGTTGTTAATGAGTCAAAAAGACCTACTTATTTTTAATGAGGTGCAAATTTAGGGATTTATTTGAATTGATAAAGGATAAAAGCCACTATTTTAGGTATGGAAACCGAATTATTTTTTACTTTTGCTTTCCATTTTGCTCAAGTGGCGGAACTGGTAGACGCGCTGGATTCAAAATCCAGTTCCCTCGGGAGTGTGGGTTCGATTCCCACCTTGAGTACGAATAAATCATTAAAGGGTTATAATTCAAGTGAGTTTCAATCATGAAGCTCACTTTTTTTGGAATAATTCATAACCTATTCTTTGGTAATCTTCAAAATATTTTATGTACATATAGCAAGGGATTGAAAGGTTCACAAACATTATATGACTAATTACTTTCATTAAATTGTCTAGACACTTTTAATAAAAAAAAGTGACCTTTTTATAAAATGTGTTTCTCAATGTATATTGAGATGCACATTAACCTTAATCTCGGTTAAATGTGAAACCAATAACCAATCTACATTTATTTTTTCCTACACCCTAATAGCATCTCGTTATCGGTACAAATTGGCACAAAAAGCTTGGCCAAAAAGTTTTATATTTTAGTTTTAAGTTAAATCATAAAAAATCTGCCTGTTGTAAACATGCATACAAAACACCTTAAATACTTGATTCTGTTGTTACTTTTCAACGTCTCGTATGCTCAAGATTTGTTTAGGGAGATTGGTACTATTGAAAAAGAAACCTATGGAATTCCGGCTGTTAATTTAAACCTTTTTGGGGCGGTAACTGTTGACAATGATGGATATGTTTACTATGCAGCAAATGAAGGTCTAATAGTAAACAAAGGGAACTATCAGAAATTAGTACGTTATGATAACTTAATCTCAGGACATGTCCCTAAAGATGTAACCATATTCAAATTAGAATCTTTTGATAAATATATCATTGGATTCACAACGAATACCGCATTTTTTATCTACCATATTGAAAGTGAAAACTTTGAATGGGTTAATCTTAATAAATATATTCAAAAAGAGTTTTATAGTGACAAAGAATTTTTAGGCGTAGACAAATTTTATACCGACCTAGTATCTCTAGTCGAGGATGGTGACGGCAATATTTGGATTAATATGGGTTACCTTAAAAATATGCTTTTAAAATATTCTAAGGAGCATGGGCTGGAAATCATTAAAGTTTCAAAAAATATTACAAACGGGTATGAAATATTAACAGTTTTAGGAGTAGGAGATGATCATTCTATTTTAATATCTGTCAAATTAAATGAATATTACATTTATAATGAAGAGGGTTCGTTCTCTAAAATAACAATAGAGG
>CAZAPO010000041.1:0-2546 GCA_964487005.1 uncultured Flavobacteriaceae bacterium | reverse complement strand
AGTTGCCGGTCTATGACCATATGTTGTTGCTGTGTTGCCTTCGAAACAGTTCCATCCAAAATTATGTCCACTGGTACCAGCCGCAGCAAAATGTACTTCTTCGTAATCCCACTGTCCAACATCTCCAATCCATAGATCTCCGGTTGTAGAATCAAATGAAAATTTTGCTGGATTTCTTAGTCCAAAAGACCAAATTTCTGGTAAGGTCCCAGCATCGCCGTCATTTGCATAAGGGTTACCAGCAGGAATTCCGTAATTTTTGCCTGGATCTGGATTATCAACATCTATCCTTAGCATTTTGCCATGCCACTGCCCTAAATCTTGTGATCTGTTGTCTGGATCTCCTGATGCTGTTCCTCCATCTCCTTTTGAGATATATAAAAACCCATCTGGGCCAAAGGCGAGATGTCCACCGAAGTGTGCATCATACGGATGTGGCATGTCCATAATAATTAACTCTGAGCCCGCATCGGCAATATCTGGGTTGGCAGTTACGGTAAAGCGTGCTAATACAGCATCTTCATTATCTTTTGTGTAATACACATAAATATAGCCATTGCTTGCGTAGTTGGGATGAAATACAAAACCTAGAAGACCCGCTTCCCAATTTGATTGATAATCGTCTGCAACCTTTGATTCTATGTCCAAAAATGGAGTAGAAGGTGAGGTGCCATCCGATCTTACAATGTAAATGTAGCCTTCTTGCTCAGAAACAAACATTCTGCTATCTCCGGCATTACCAATATTTGTTGGATAGAAAAATGTGGGTCCAAATTCCTCTAAAACAATGTTTTGAGCTTGGAACGAAAATGATAGGAAGAAAATTACGAAAGGTAAAATTTGTCTCATATATAAATCCATAGCTTTTTTTTTACTAAAATGATTTGGAGACTACCCCTAATTTAATAGTATTTTATCCTAATTGCCATTAATTTTTTCAGCTATTCTACCACATGCATCATTTAATAGTTGAAATACATGCTCGAAACCAGAATGTCCGCCATAATATGGATCTGGAACACTAACTAAATTAATATCAGGTAGTTCTTTAAGTATGAGTTTAACCTTTTTTTCATCTTCAATGGTTCGAGCTAAATCTATGATGTTGTTATAATTAGAAGTGTCCATTGCATAAATTAGATCGAAATTATCAAAATCACTAACCACAAATTGCCTGCTTCTCTGGTTGGTAATATCTATACCATACTTTCGTGCTACTTCAATCGATCGTTCGTCAGGAAGACCTCCAACGTGATAATTACTAGTACCTGCTGAATCTACCTCAAAGCCATCTGAGGGTAGTTTTGATTTTAATATGCCTTCTGCTAATGGCGATCGGCAAATATTGCCCAAGCAAACCATTAGTATTCGGGTCATATTGTATTAAAATTTAAAGTGAAAGTTTTTTTGAAAGATCTTCGACATACTTTCTAAACTGCTTATCTGTCGAGGAGAGGTTATCTACTGTCTTACAAGCATGTAGCACTGTTGCGTGATCTCGTTTACCAATTTGTGATCCAATACTAGCTAAGGAGGCTTTAGTGAATTTTTTAGCAAAGAACATTGCTAATTGTCTCGCCTGTACTATATGACGCTTTCTAGTTTTTGATTGAAGCGTTTCTACATCCATTTGGAAATAATCTGAAACAACTTTTTGGATATAATCTATAGATACTTCGCGCTTCGTGTTTTTTACAAACTTTTCTACAATGTCTTTCGCGAGACTAAGCGTGATTTCTTTTTTATTAAATGATGCTTGCGCAATTAATGAAATAATTGCCCCTTCCAATTCTCTAACATTTGATTTAATGTTCTTAGCAACATACTCTACAATTTCCTCTGGCATTTCTACACCATCTCTGTAAAGTTTGTTTTTAAGAATTGAAACTCGTGTTTCAAAATCAGGGTTTTGAAGTTCTGCAGATAGTCCCCATTTAAATCTAGACAACAATCGTTGTTCAATATCTTGCATGTCAACAGGTGCTTTATCACTTGTTAAAATTACCTGCTTACCATTTTGATGTAAATGATTGAATATATGGAAGAATACATCTTGAGTACCTGATTTTCCAGATAAAAATTGTACATCGTCAATAATTAGTACATCAATTAATTGATAGAAATGAATGAAGTCATTTCTATTATTCTTCTTAACTGCATCTATATACTGCTGCGTGAATTTTTCGGCAGAGATATATAATACAGTCTTCTCTGGATATTTATCTTTAATGTCAACTCCTATTGCGTGTGCCAAATGCGTTTTACCTAGTCCTACACCACCAAATACTAGTAAAGGGTTGAAAGACGTTCCACCTGGCTTATTAGCAACAGCCAATCCTGCATTTCTAGCTAATCGGTTAGAATCTCCTTCTAAGAAGTTGTTAAAGTTATAATTTGGATTTAATTGCGATTCTATTTTTACATTTCTAATTCCAGGAATAACAAATGGATTCTTTAGCTCTGGACTTTTATTATTGAGAGGCACCTCAATATCTTGCGATTTTATGGCCGTTCTATTTGAGCTAGGAATTTTTTCTGTAAAAGGT
>CAZAPO010000040.1:0-4008 GCA_964487005.1 uncultured Flavobacteriaceae bacterium | reverse complement strand
ACTATCTACAAAATTTTTGAGCAGATCTACATCACTTTCAGAGTTTTTTGCATACGATAAAATAAAACTATTTTCTTGTGAAGTAGGTAATTGATAGTATTTTGGGTTACCGTTGTAATAGGCCTGTTTGGAGTATTTGATTAAGCTAACCACAGAAATTGGTCTTGAAAGCTCTGGTGTCTCTTCAATCAACTCTTCTACAGCATTTATACGCTTTAGAGTGGAGAGTTTCATGACTCCTTTTTTGCGATTGGTGTTAACCATAATTTCTAAGGGCATAATACCATTAAACTCTTCTTCAAAAAAGCGAATATCTTCGAAAAACGCGGCCTTTTTGGGCATATCTTCAATAAGACTCCCCGAGATTTTTATTTGATAAATACCAATAATACTAGCAATAAGTAATAAAAGGGCTGTTACATAAATGGTGATTTTTTTATGTCGCACCATGTACTCCATCCAATCTACAATAGTATTGATCCAACGCTTATTTAGATGCTCCAAGTGCTTGTCTTTTGGCATTGGCATATAACTGTAGATAATGGGTATGGTTAGCAAGCATAACAAGAATATTCCAAGAATACTTAATGAGGCAACCGTACCAAATTCTTTAAGCAGTTTGCTTTCGGTAATGATAAAGGTTGCAAATCCAGATGCTGTAGTCACATTGGTCATTAATGTTGCATTACCAATTTTGGTAATTACACGTTGCAACGACTTTGCCTTATTACCATGTTTATTTACCTCATGCTGGTATTTGTTAATGAGGAAAATACAATTGGGTATTCCAATAACAATAATTAGTGGCGGTATTAATGCTGTTAGCACGGTAATTTCATATTCCAGCAATCCAATAATCCCAAAGGTCCACATAACGCCAATAAGTACGACAAACATTGAAATAAAAGTTGCCCTGAAGGACCTAAAGAAAAAGAAGAATATAAGGGAGGTCACTAGCAGCGCTGCACTAATAAACAGTCCAATTTCATCAATAATATTCTGCGAATTAAGGGTGCGAATGTAAGGCATTCCCGAAACGCGAACGTCTAGATTATGCTCCAGTTCAAAATTGGTGATGATAGGAATTAGTTCATCAGTTATAAAATCTTTTCGTGCAGCAGTATTTACAATAGACTTTTTAAGATATAATGCAGATCTTACTGTTTTGGTTTCTTTGTTAAATAAAAAATTATCGTAAAAAGGATATTGATTAAATAATTGATCCTGTAATTTATCGACCTCGGTTATTGACGATACCGAATCTTTTATAAACGGTTCTAAATCAAATTGCTGCTTTTGCGAATTCTTAACTAATTTTTGAAGGTCGCTAATAGAAACCACAGTTTCAATTTGTGAATACGCTTTAAAGCTAGATGCTAGCTTGTTCCAAGCGTTTAATTTTTCGACTGTAAATAGCGATGAGTCTTTGACCCCAAGCACAATTAGGTTACCCTCTTCGCCAAAGGTTTCAAGAAACTTATTATAGTCTAGATTTACGCTGTGTTCATCTGGTAATAGATTTGCTTCGGTATAGGTAAAACGCATTTTATCCCACTGCTGACTAAACAAAAAGGTAGCCGCTGCAATTACTAGAATAATGCCTATTCTGTTACGCAGTATCAATCTAGCGATTGCCTCCCAAAACCCAACTGAAAATAATCTATTCATGAAAAAATAATGGCTGCAAAGGTAGCTAAAATGATGAGATAAATAAGCTTATAACAATGATTTAACCTTTAATTATCGAGGCTCACATTAAAGGTGAATTTCACAGCAATATTATCTTCTATTTGTGGAAGATGATAATAGCCATAGCGATAAGCGCAACTCAAACCAAAACCAAAGATTAGCTTATTAATTTCGAATCCAGATTCTACAAAACCTTGTTCTAAGGTATTGAAACTAATGTCTTCATGTCGTTGCGGATCATCCATTGTGCCTAAGGCATATCGTGTTATCAAAACTAGCTCTGGCCGAAACCAAGGGGTAATTTTAAAGGGGGCAAGACGATGCTTTAGTTGAAATGTGGCGAATTTATCTGAGAAGAATTCATTAAAATACATTGTTTCAAAACTATTGGTGCCAGCCACCGAAAACCGATTCCAAATGGTTTCTTTATTCACGTTATTGGGGTACGCGTGATACATATGGGTTAAGGGTGTATCTTCACTGGTCATACCAGAAGTTAATACCAACTCGGTCGAAGCTCCTTTTGGATACCTAAATTGCTGAATAACTCTAAAATCTACTTTAGAAAAACTTAAATCGCCACCAAAAAGATCTTTAATGCTTTTGGTATACTGAAGCGTAAATTTTGGAAACCCTTCTTTAGTTTCTTCAAGTCCTGAAGTATCATTATAGTCAAAATTACTAAAGGGGCTCCATTGCCATGAAGTTTTAAAATAGGTTAAATCAAAGTTTTGAAAAATATCAGCCGGACCTAAGTTTAATGTGTAATTATATGTTGGCGAAATATTGGTCGTTCCAAATTGTGTTTCGGTAATTATTTTTGGGTGCAATTGATGACCAATTGATAGTGATTTGGTAATATGCTTGTGAAACAAATCAATGTTTATTAAACGAGGTTCAAAAAATTGAAAAAACCGATCGTCTGTTAAGAAATTTGAACTACCCGTTTCCTGAAGGTCGTCGGTATAACTTAAATGTACCCATGTATTTCCTTTCTCAGAAACTCTAAATCCACCACCAATACTGTACTTGTATTTTTCATCTAAAAAACCGTAGACTAGATATCCATTAAATCTTAACTTCTCAGAAAAACGGTTATTAGTAACGCCTCCAAGACCGGTTCTAAACCCTTCATATTGATTGTATTTAACCAAATACCTGAGGTCAATATTAATGTATTTTGTAGGGAAATAACCATTTCCTAAATGCCTTAAGAATTCGGCTTTCCTTATTGAATCTTGCGTTGCTTTATTAGGAGAGGAGGTGTCTTGCTGAGCAAAGCTCAAACTATAAGAACAAATAAAGATAAGTAGCCAATTAAGTTTCATTAAAAAGAGGTAAAGCAAGAATATAACAACAAAAAAGCGACTTTAGTGTCGCTTCTTATTAAACTGTCATAATTTCTTTTTCTTTTATTTGTAAAAGCTCGTCGATTTTCTTGACAAAATTATCGGTCATATCTTGAATATCGATTTCGGCATTACTTTTTAAATCCTCTGAAGCATCATCTAAGTCCTTAACGTCATTATTTGCTTCTTTACGTGCATTTCTAACTCCAATCTTTGCTTCTTCGGCCTCATGCTTTGCTTGTTTGGCAAGATTACGACGACGCTCTTCAGTTAATGGCGGGACATTTATGATCACGCTTTCACCATTATTCATTGGGTTAAATCCTAAATTGGCAACCATTATGGCACGTTCAATTTCCTGAATCATACTTTTTTCCCATGGTTGAACCGTTATCGTTCTTCCGTCTGGAGTATTTACATTGGCAACTTGACTTAATGGTGTTTGCGACCCATAATATTCAACCATAACACTACCTAACATCGCTGGACTTGCTTTACCAGCTCTAATATTCACAAACTCCTTTTCTAAGTGTTTGATAGCATTGGTCATGGCCTCTTTAGCGGTGTCTAAAATAAATTTAATGTCTTCGTTCATCTTTTTAATTTTTAAATGGTTGTTTCCAAAAATTAAGCCAAAAATAGATTGAGGTTATAGGTTTACCTTGGTTCCAATGTTTTCACCTGAAACCACTTTTAATAGGTTTCCTTTTTTGTTCATATCGAAAACAATAATAGGTAATTTATTTTCTTGACTTAAAGTAAATGCCGTGGTATCCATTACTTTTAGTCCTTTTCTTAAAACATCATCGAAACTAATGTGATCAAATTTGGTTGCAGCCGAATCTTTTTCTGGGTCTGCCGTATAAATACCATCTACACGCGTTCCTTTTAAGATAACATCTGCTTCTACTTCAATGGCGCGCAATACTGCCGCCGAATCTGTAGTAAAATATGGGTTTCCTGTTCCTCC
>CAZAPO010000039.1:0-2743 GCA_964487005.1 uncultured Flavobacteriaceae bacterium | reverse complement strand
TAGCACCTTTAAAGGGAATATCTCCTTTAATTGCCTCTATTGTTGCATCTCTGTCTGTATCTTGACGAAAATCCAGAAGCTCGGTTAAAAACACCTTTGTACTTTTTAATAATCCTTTGGCACCTTGACGTACGGCCTCTTTTGACTCAGCCACGGTTTGGTCATTATTTTTTTCCTCTTCGGTGAAATTGAACTTACTTTCTTCCATCCTTATTGATCTTAATTATTCAATATAAAAATTAATCTCCATACTTGGCCTTAATTCTCGATTGTATCTGTTTAATATCCTGTTCTTTATGCTTAGGGTAAATTAACAGCACATCTTCTTTGTCTACAATTATGTAATCATTTAAACCATCAATTACTACCAACTTATCTTTATTGGTCCTTATGATGTTTCCTTCGGCATTTTCAGCCAAGCTTTTTGCATTTAAGATGGCATTTTTGTGTGAGTCTTTATCTAGTTTTTCGTATAAACTCCCCCAGGTTCCAAGATCGTTCCAATCAAAGGTTGCTGGTAGTACATACACATTGGTACTCTTTTCCATTATGGCATAATCTACCGAGATATTTGCAGCCTTTGCGTAATTATCCCTAACAAAATCGTCCTCAAAGTCGGTATTATATACTTCCATACCTTCTACAAACAATTTAAATAATTCTGGTTGTTTCTCTTGATATGCTTTTATAACAGATGACGCACTCCACATAAAAATACCTGCATTCCAAAGAAAGTTCCCTTGTCTTATAAATGACCTCGCAGTTTCGTAATCTGGTTTCTCTCTAAACTGGTGCACTGCCTTTATTTCATTGGCTGGCGATTTGTCATACTCTATATATCCATAACCAGTATTGGGAAAGGTTGGTTTAATCCCCAAAGTCATTAATGCATCATTGCTTTCGCAAAAATTAAATGCGAGTTGCACATTTTCTGTAAATGAGGCTTCATCTTCAATCCAATGATCGCTAGGAGCGACAATCATTACTGCATCTGGGTTTTCTTTTTGAATTTTCAATGCAGCAAACAGAATGCAAGGAGCTGTATTTCGCATAGCGGGCTCTAAAACTACTTGCCGCTGGGTAACCTCGGGCAATTGTTGCAACACCAAATTATTATAGCGTTCATTAGTAAGGATAAAAATATTTTCCTTTGGTATGATGTTAGTCAATCTACTAAAGGTCTTTTGAATCAAGGTCTCGCCAGTACCTAGCATATCATGAAACTGCTTAGGATTTTCTTTTGTACTTACTGGCCAAAAGCGTGATCCTACACCACCAGCCATTAAAATGGCATAATAATTCTTATTCATTTAATCTTCTAATAATTCAACTTCGGCATTTGGATTGAAAAGATACAACTTTCCTGTATTAACCTCGATACATTCAAATCGTTTTACTCGCTTCTTTCCCATTTTAAAGATTCGTTTGTTATGCAATTTAAATTTTTTTCCAAAAGGAACTTCGTAAACATAAATCTTATCATTAGGTTCATCAAATTGCTTTAAGGCTCTTGCCAAATTTACATCGGTATCACTACTCGCCTTTGGGTTTTTAAAATGTTTTGCTAGCAAAGGCAATAGTGCTTCTGGAAAAATAGTTGGATTTAAAAAAGGTAACATTAAATGCTGAAAGGTACGTTTCCACTCTATCCCATGTGGTTTAATAAACCGACCATATTCTTGGTATGCTTCAAAATGTGCAATTTCATGTATTAACGTAATTAAAAATCGATACTCATTTAAATTTGCGTTTATAGAAATTTGATGCCTTCCATTTGGAAGGCGTTTATAATCCCCATGTCTTGTTTTACGCTCCGATTTAATTTTGACCACCAAATTATCGTGATTCAATAAATCTGTAATCAATGAATGTGCATTATCAGGAATATACTTTTGTAGCGCATTTTGCATCTTAACAAAAATAAAAATTATGGCTATATTCACTTAAACAAACTCATAAAATGATTACTACTCCTACCTTAATTATTGACGAATCAAAGTGTAAAGAAAATATTGCACGCATGTATCACAAATCCAAATCACATGGTGTTGTATTGCGTCCCCACTTTAAAACACATCAATCTTTAGAAATTGGTAATTGGTTTAAGGAAGCTGGAGTCTCAAAAATTACGGTTTCATCACTGGAAATGGCCAATTATTTTTCGCGTGAATGGAACGACATTACCGTAGCTTTTCCTGTGAATGTCTTAGAAATTGCTACTATAAATAATTTAGCAAGTTGTATTACATTAAATATTTTAATTGAATCTGAAGATAGTGTAACCTATCTAGAAAAACATTTAAAACACCCTGTGAATTTCTATATTAAAGTAAATATTGGAAATAATAGAGCAGGGTTTTTACACTACGATATTGAAGGAATTGAAAGCTTACTCGAGGTGGCTAGTGGAAGCGATAAACTAAATTTTATTGGATTTTTAGGTCACGCTGGACACACCTATAAATGCAGAGGCAAGGCTGAGATCTTGAGTGCACATCGAGAAGCGAAAACAAAATTGGTGAGTTTAAAAAATCAATTTATTGACCAATACCCAACTATTATTGCTTCTTACGGTGACACACCTAGCTGTAGCGTTGCCGAAAATTTTGATGGCCTCGATGAACTGCGCCCTGGGAATTATGTTTTCTATGATTTGGTTCAAACTCAAATAGGATCTTGCGAAGTGAATAATATAGCAGTCGCTCTTGAATGCCCAATCGTTGGAGTTCATAAAAAACAAGGG
>CAZAPO010000038.1:0-2847 GCA_964487005.1 uncultured Flavobacteriaceae bacterium | reverse complement strand
ATTCTACCTCCAATCCATGAAGGTTTTCGGTAACCTGTATCTGGCATCCTAGTCTACTATTCTCTCTAACGTAAAATGCTTCGCTTAACATGGCCTCTTCCTCATCTTGCATTTCATTTAATTGATGGTCTGACGCTATATAGCATTGACATGACGCACACATGGCCATACCGCCGCATGTTCCTTCTACAGGTAGGTCATAGGCTTTAAAAACCTCCATAAGGTTCATCGCCATGTCTGTTGGAGCTAGTAACTCATGCATTACACCTTCTCTGTCTTTTACATTTATTTTAACATCGGTCATTATTAAACATTTATAGCTTGCACCACAGCTTTTGGTGCTTCTTTACGAGTTCCATCAAAACCGTTTATCCCGCTCACCGTAGTATATTTCAATACATTTTTCTTACCTGGATTAATAATTTGAAATGCCGATTGGCACATTAAGGTTGCTTCATGAAAACCACAAAGTATAAGTTTTAATTTTCCAGGATAGGTATTCACATCACCTATTGCAAAAATGCCTGGAACATTTGTTTGATAGTCAAACGTGTCTACTTTTATGGCATTTTTTTCAATATCCAGCCCCCAATTTGCTATGGGACCTAATTTAGGAGACAAGCCAAACAAAGGGATAAAGTAATCTGTTGCAAGTAGCTCGTCTTCTCCTTCTCGAGTAACTGTAATCCCTTCTAAATTTTTGACACCGTGTAATGCCGTTACCTCTGCCGGGGTAATCAAATTAATTTTATTGAGTAGTTTCAACTCTCGAACCTTTTCTACAGAATCTAATGCGCCTCTAAATTCGTTTCGCCTATGAATCAAGGTGACTTCTTTTGCTATATCTGCTAAAAAAATACTCCAGTCTAATGCCGAATCACCACCACCAGCAATTACTACACGCTTATCACGATACACCTCTGGGTATTTAATAATGTAAGCTACACCATTGTCTTCAAATTTCTCAAGATCTTGCAACAAGGGTTTTCTGGGTTCAAAGCTTCCTAAGCCACCAGCGATGGCAACAACAGGAGCCTGGTGCTTCGTACCTTTATTAGTGGTTACGATAAACGTACCATCATTTTGTTTCTCGATGGTGTCTGCTCGCTCTCCTAAGGTAAACCCTGGTTCAAATTGTTTTGATTGCTCAATGAGATTCTTGGTTAAGTCACCTGCTAAAATTTCTGGGAACCCTGGTATATCATAAATTGGTTTCTTAGGATATATCTCACTGCATTGACCTCCTGGCTGCGCCAAGGCATCAATTAAATGACACTTAAGTTTTAATAACCCTGCTTCAAAAACCGTAAACAGTCCTGTAGGTCCGGCTCCTATTATTAGTATGTCTGTTTTTATCATTTCAATAATTTTTCTTTTGCATTTATTAATTCCTCGGTCAAGGCGTTTAATTCCCTAACTTTTTGATCGAAATCGCCTTGAATTCCTTTTCTGTATCGATTTAAATTATTTGCTAGTTTATCAATTTCATCTGGTATTACCTGCTCAAAAAACTGACGCAAACGTTTCGCCATTGTTGGTGATTTACCATTTGTTGAAATTGCGATTTTTACATTTCCTTTGGTTACAATGCCTCCTAAATAAAAGTCACATAACTCGGGCGTGTCTGCAACGTTAATAAGTAGATGTTTGGCCTTGGCATCTTTGTAAATTTTCTTGTTTACCAATAATTTATCTGTAGCTGCAATTACCAAATGTTTATCTGTTAAAAACGCACTGTCGTATGCCGCATTAATTAAGGAAATATCAAACTCTTCGGCTAAGGAAACAACTTCTGATTTAAACTTTAGTGCTACCATGGTTACTCTTGCATGTGGGCTCGATTTTAATAAAAAAGTAAGCTTTTCTAGTGCTACATTTCCACCACCAACGATAAGGGTATTTAATTGGTGAACTTTTAAAAATATTGGATATAAATTATTTCTTTCCATGAGCTTTTGCATTAACAATCACCTCGTTATAAAATGATTTGAGTTTATGACTATGTTTAACTACTTCACCAATTACGATGATAGCTGGATTAGAAAGTTCTTTATTATTCACCTCCTCTAAAATTGTATCAACTGTACCAATTCCAACTTTTTCATTGGGCAGTGTACCGTTTTGAATGATTGCCACCGCTTCTTCTCCTCTTTTATATTGTTGAAATAATTTTACAATTTCTGGCAACTTGCTCATGCCCATTAAAATGGCAATTGTTGCTGTAGACTGGGCAGCAAGCTCAACATCTTTTGAAAGTTTTCTGGCCGATGTCGTTCCGGTTATTACCCAAAAACTTTCTGAAACGCCTCTCTTGGTTAAAGAAATTCCCTGTACAGCAGGTACGGAAATCGAGGATGATATTCCTGGAACTACATCACATTGTATACCAAATGAATTCACATAATCTATCTCTTCACTTCCACGTCCAAAAATAAAAGGATCTCCTCCTTTTAACCGTACTACATGACCTTCATTAAATGCATAATCTACAATTAACTGATTGATTTCTTCTTGCGAATATCTTTTATAACCTTTCCTTTTCCCTACAAACTTCTTTATTGCCCGTTTTGGTGCATATTCGAGTAATTGTGGATTAATTAATGCATCATATAAAACTACATTGGCTTCAGCCAGGGCTTTTACTCCCTTAACTGTTATTAAATCTATATCTCCAGGGCCTGCACCTACAAGCGTAAGTTTTGGTTGCTTCTTAAACTGCATGTTTCAATTCTTTTATACGGAATTGCTCAATCTTGTCATAAAATGTGGCTGCTTGCGCTATATATTTTTTAACAAACAATTCTGTAGGTTCATTCTCTTTTATTTGATACACTAGATTTTTAAAAT